>NZ_DASSRP010000086.1:0-5725 GCF_035701725.1 Bradyrhizobium sp. | reverse complement strand
TTTCCGCGGACCTCGGCGCCGAGCGCGAGCGATTCCGCGGCGAACTGGCGGTCGAAGGTTTCGATGTCGATCTCGGCGCGCTCGAACTTCGCCCAGGCGTTCTCCAGATGATTGGCGGCGTTGGTGCGGCGGATGATGTCGGCGGGCAGGCCGTGCTGCGCCTCGAAGCGCGCGAAGGCTTCAAACGGCGAAGAGGTCAATACGCCGCCAAAATCCCAGATCACCGCCTCGAACATGATCCCCGCCGCCTATCTGACCGAACGCGGCTAACATGGGAAGAGGCGTTGCGCCAGCCTTCATCATGCCGCGCAAGCGCGTCATCTCGCGCTGCTGCTCGGAAAATTTCCGGCTAGCTTGCGGGAATTGTCAGTTGCTGGCGACCTTCTGGACCTCAGTGCGTTCAGCGCTGGTCAAAGCCGCGGTCTGGCGATGGCCGGTTCGAGCGGTGGCGGACGGCTTCAGCGGTACCGACAACCGGCAAATCAGGCCTTCGGCTCGCCAATCGAATTCGGCCTGGCCGCCGAGCTGCGATTCGATCGAGGCGATCACGCTGCGCGTACCGAAACCGCGGGAGGCCGGCTCTACGACCGGCGGACCTCCGCGTTCTTCCCAAAGGATCGTCAAGACGTCGGCTTCGGCGATCCATCGAATTGTCAGGCGGCCGGTCCGGGTCGACAGCGCGCCATATTTGGCCGAATTGGTCACCAGTTCGTGCAGCGCCATGGCGAGCGTCTGCGCAGTCGCAGGCTGCAATTGAACGCTCGAGCCGCCAAAGGTGATCTGGTCGTTCATTTGATAGGGCGCCAGTTCCTCGTCGACGAGTTTGGTGATCTCGGCGCCTTGCCAACTCGACAGCGAAAGGATGGTGTGCACCCGCGCCAAAGCGCCGATGCGGCCTTCAACCGCCTGCATGTAGGATTTCGCGCTCTCGCCGCGGGTCAGGCGTACGATCGACTGCGCCAGCGCCAACGCATTCTTGGCGCGATGATCGACCTCGCGGGTGAGCAGGCTTTGCCTTTCCTCGGCCCGCTTGCGCTCGGTGATATCGACGGTGACGCCGCTGACCCGGATCACCCGGCCCGTCTTGTCGGCAGTGGCGGCGGCGGTGCCGAACAGCCAACGAATTTCCCCGTCGGGACGGACGATACGGAACTCGGTTTCGTAGGATCTGACGCCTTTGTTGAACTGAACCATCGCCTTGCGCAATTCGCTCATGTCGTCCGGATGAAGCAAAGCGCGCACGTGATCGGGTGTCACCGAAAAAGTCGCCGGATCGACTCCGAAGATCCGGTACTGACCCTCGTCCCACATCCAGTCGCCATTGAGCCAATCCCAGTCCCAGGAGCCCATGCGTCCAGCGGCCAAAGCAAGGCTGCGGCGCTGCTCGCTTTCGAGCAGCCGCGCATTGGAATGCTCGAGTTCTCTGGTGCGGGCCCGCACACGGTCTTCGAGTTCGGCGTTGAACCGCTCGAGTTGCCGCGTCTTGCGGTAGAGGTCGACGAAGACGCGAATCTTGGCGCGGAGCACTTCGGGGACGACGGGAACCGGCACGTAGTCGACGGCGCCCATTTCATAGCCGCGCAGGCGATCCAGATCGGAAACCTGGATCGCGGAGATGAAGATCATGGCAGTCTTCTGGAAACGCGGATGCTCCCGGATCATCGCAGCCAGTTCGAAGCCGTCGAGCTCCGGCATGCAGACATCGACCAGAATGACGGCGACTTCGTTCTTGAGCAGATATTCCAGCGCCTCCCGTCCCGAGGTCGCCACCACGAGATTTTCGTTGAGCTCCTTCAGGATAACTTCATAGGCCAGCAGCTTGGCCGGCTGATCGTCAACCAGAAGGATGTCTACCTTTTCCTGGTCCATCATTCGCTACCCATGCCCAAATCAGCGATGCAGCCACATTCTGATCGCCAGCAGCAACTGCTCGGTATTGACCGGCTTGGCGAGATAGTCTGATGCACCCGCCTCCAGGCACTTCTCGCGATCGCCCTTCATCGCCTTGGCAGTCAGGGCAATGATCGGAAGTCTGCGGAATGCGGGATTTGCCCGGATCACGCCGATGGTCTGATAACCGTCCATCTGCGGCATCATGATGTCCATCAGCACGACCGCGATTTCGGGGTTCGAGCCGACCAGTGCGACCGCCTCGCTGCCGGTCGTCGCGGTCAGAACCTTCATTCCACGGCGCTCCAGAACGCTCGACAGCGCAAAGATGTTGCGGGCGTCATCGTCGACCAGAAGCGCGGTGCGGCCCACCAGATCCTCGTCGGAACTGTTGAGTTTCTCCAGCATCCGCTGCTTCTCGATCGGAAGTTCCGTGATCACGCGGTGCAGGAACAGCGATGTCTCGTCCAGAAGACGCTCCGGCGATTCTACGCCCTTGACCACGATGCTGCGGGCCATGGTGTGAAGTTCCGCGTCTTCCTCGACCGAAAGCTCGCGGCCGGTAAAGACCACCACCGGAACTTCAGACAGCTCCTCGTCCTGGCGGATCGAATCCAGAACCTCAAAGCCGCTCATGTCCGGCAGCCGCAGATCGAGCACCACGCAATCGCAGGGGTGGTTGCGCAGCGTCGTCAGCGCGCTCGCGCCGGTATCGGCCGTGACGATCTCGATGTCGTCGTGATCGAGCAGCTCCTTGATGCTCATCTGCTCCGCCACGTTGTCTTCGACGATCAACAGCCGCTTGCGGCGCGGTTTCGCATATTCCTTGATCTGGGTCAGCGCGGCGGCCACCCCTTCGGTCGTGGTCGGCTTGTTGACAAAGGAGAACGCGCCGCGCGCCAGCGCATGCTGACGGTCTTCGTCGAGCGTAATGATCTGCACCGGGATGTGGCGCGTCAGCGGATTGTGCTTGAGCTGGCTCAGCACCGTCCAGCCGAGCATGTCGGGCAGGAAAACGTCGAGCGAGATCGCAGACGGCTGATATTGCTTGGCGAGATCGAGTGCTTCCGAGCCTCTGGCAGCGACCAGAACCTTGAAGCCCTTGTCGCGCGCCAGATCCACCAGCACCCGCGCATAATGCGGATCGTCCTCGACGATCAGCAGAATGGTATCGCCGGGTTCCAACGCGAGACGGTCATCCGGCAATTGCTCGATGACGCGCTCTGGCGAGACCGCGGGGATCACCGGCGTCAGCCCATGCTGAGCCGGTTGTGCCGGTACGATCGTCCGCGGCGCGATTGTCGGTCCGGAATATTTCAGCGGCAGATAGAGCGTAAACACGCTGCCCTTGCCGGGCGTGCTCTGCAGATGGATTTCTCCACCAAGCAGGCTTGCGAGCTCGCGGCTAATGGCGAGGCCAAGGCCCGTGCCGCCGTATTTTCGGCTGGTGCCGGCATCCGCCTGCTGGAACGCTTCAAAGATCAGCTTCTGCTTGTCCTGCGGAATGCCGATGCCGGTGTCGGACACCTCAAAAGCAACCACCGCAGGCGAATGATCGAGCACCGGGTGTTCGGCGCTCCAGCCGCCCAGTGCCGCCGAGACGCTCAGCCGCACGCCGCCTTCGGCGGTGAACTTGAAGGCGTTGGAGAGCAGGTTCTTCAGCACCTGCTGCAGGCGTTTGGAGTCGGTCGAGATACTGCGTCCGAGGTGCGGGTCGATGGCGACATCGAAGGTGAGTTGCCGATTGTCCGCCTCGTGGCGGAACGGCCGTCCGACAGTTTCGAGCAGGTTGGTGAGGAGGATATCTTCCGCTTCCACCGTCACCGTGCCGGACTCGATCTTCGAAAGATCGAGAATGTCGCTGATCAGGTTCAACAGATCGGTACCGGCGCCATGAATCGTGCGCGCGAATTCGACCTGTTTCGGTGTCAGGTTGCCATCGGGATTTTCCGTTAGTTGTTGCCCCAGAATCAGGATGCTGTTGAGCGGTGTCCGCAGCTCGTGGGACATGTTGGCCAGGAATTCCGACTTGTATTTGGAGGTCAGCGAAAGCTCGGTCGCTTTTTCCTCGAGCGCGCGGCGGGCCTGCTCGATTTCCTGGTTCTTGCGCTCCACTTCGACATTGCGCTCCGCGAGCTGCTGGGCCTTCTGCTCGAGCTGATCGTTGGTCTGTTGCAATTCCTTTTGCTGGGTCTGCAATTCGCCGGCGAGCTGCTGCGATTGCATCAGCAGGCCCTCGGTCTGCATCGTGGCCTCGATGCTGTTGAGCACAATGCCGATCGAATCCGTGAGCTGTTCAAGGAATGTCATCTGGGATGTCGTGAAGCTCGACACCGAGGCGAGCTCGATCACGGCCTTGACCTGGTTCTCGAACAGGACCGGCAGCACCACGAGATTCTTCGGCGTGACGCGCAACAGCGCCGAGTTGATCGGGATCACGTCCTCGGGGATGTCGGACACCAGCCGTTGTCGCTTGTCGAGCGCGCATTGTCCGATCAGGCCGTCGCCGACCTGGATCACCTGCGCATGCGGGGTGGCGCCGTCGCTGGCGTAGGCCGACAGCAGCCGCAGTTGGGGAACGTCTTCGTTCTGGACCTGATAGATCACGCCCATATGGGCGTTGACCAGCGGCGTGAGCTCGGTGAGCAGCAGCCGGCCGACCGTCACGAGATCGCGCTGGCCCTGCAACATGTTGGTGAAGCGGGCGAGGTTCGTCTTCAGCCAGTCCTGCTCGGTATTGAGTTCGGTTGTGAGCCGAAGGTTGGTGATCATCGTGTTGATGTTGTCTTTCAGCTCCGCGACTTCACCTCTCGCGTCGACCTGAATGGCGCGAGTCAGGTCGCCCTTGGTCACGGCGGTCGCCACTTCCGCAATCGCGCGGACCTGCGAGGTCAGGTTGGCCGCGAGCAGATTGACGTTGCCGGTGAGGTCCTTCCAGGTGCCGGCCGCGCCGGGCACGTTGGCCTGGCCGCCGAGCCGGCCTTCGACGCCGACCTCGCGGGCCACGCTCGTCACCTGATCGGCGAAGGTTGCGAGTGTCTCGGTCATGTTGTTGATGGTGTCGGCGAGTGCCGCGACCTCGCCTTTCGACTTCACGGTGAGGTTCTGCTTCAGATCGCCGTTCGCAACCGCGGTCACCACCTTGACGATGCCGCGGACCTGCTCGGTCAGGTTGGCGGCCATGAAGTTCACGGTATCGGTCAGGTCTTTCCAGGTGCCGGCGACGCCCGGCACCTGGGCCTGGCCACCGAGCTTGCCTTCGGTACCGACCTCGCGTGCCACGCGCGTCACTTCGCCGGCGAAGGCGTTGAGCTGGTCCACCATGGTGTTGATGGTGTTTTTCAATTCGAGAATTTCGCCCTTCACGTCCACGGTGATCTTGCGCGACAAGTCGCCGCGCGCCACGGCGGTGGTCACTTCGGCGATGTTGCGCACTTGCGTGGTGAGGTTCGCGGCCAAAAGGTTGACGTTGTCGGTGAGGTCCTTCCAGGTGCCGCCGACGCCGGGCACCACGGCCTGACCGCCGAGCCGGCCTTCGGTGCCGACCTCGCGCGCCACGCGCGTCACTTCGGCGGCGAACGAACGTAGCTGCTCCACCATGGTATTCAGGGTGTCCTTGAGCAGCAGGATTTCGCCGCGCACGTCCACCGTGATCTTTTTCGACAGGTCGCCGCCGGCGATCGCGGTCGCGACTTCGGCGATGTTGCGGACCTGCGCGGTGAGGTTCGAAGCCATGAAGTTGACGTTGTCGGTGAGATCCTTCCAGGTGCCGGCAACTTCCGGCACTTCGGCCTGGCCGCCGAGCTTGCCTTCGGTGCCGACCTCGCGCGCCACG
>NZ_DASSRP010000085.1:0-5416 GCF_035701725.1 Bradyrhizobium sp. | reverse complement strand
GGTGATGCGCCGTCCAAGGCGCGCTCGACCACCGAGGCGACCTTGGTGGGCACCCTGGTCCATCTCTGGCCCTATATCTGGCCGAGCGACCGCGTCGACCTGAAGATGCGAGTGATGTGGTCGGTGGTGCTGTTGCTGGTGGCCAAGCTCGCGACCCTGGCGGTGCCCTTCACCTTCAAATGGGCAACCGATGCCCTGAGCGGGAAGGGTACGGCGCCGGTCGATGCCTCGAACTGGAAGCTCTGGGTGGTGGCGTCGCCGCTACTGATGACGGTGGGCTATGGCGGCTTGCGCGTGCTGATGGCGGTGCTGACGCAATGGCGCGACGGCATCTTTGCGGGTGTGGCGATGCATGCCGTGCGCAAGCTCGCCACCATCACTTTCGTCCATATGCACGAATTGTCGCTGCGCTTTCATCTCGAGCGCAAGACCGGCGGGCTGACGCGCGTGCTCGAGCGCGGCCGCAACGGCATCGAGACCATCGTGCGTCTTGTGATCCTGCAGCTGATCCCGACCATTGTCGAGGTCACGCTCCTGATGGGCGTGCTGCTCTGGCAGTTCGACTGGCGCTACGTGCTGGCGACGCTGGCCATGGTCGCGGTATTCATGTCGTTCACCTACTTTGCCACCACGTGGCGGCTCGGCATTCGCCGCAAGATGAACGATTCCGATACCGAGGCGAACACCAAGGCAATCGACTCGCTTCTGAACTATGAGACGGTGAAATATTTCGGTGCCGAGGCGCGGGAGGCGGCCAGGTACGACCGCTCGATGGAGCGCTACGAACAGGCGAGCGTGAACGCTTACACCTCGCTCGCCGTGCTCAATGCCGGCCAGGCCATCATCTTCACCGCCGGGCTCACCGCCACCATGGCGATGTGCGCGCTCGGCGTGCGCTCTGGAGGCAACACCGTCGGCGATTTCGTGATGGTCAACGCCATGATGATCCAGCTTTACCAGCCGCTCAATTTCATGGGGATGGTGTATCGCGAGATCAAGCAGGCGATCATCGATATCGAGAAGATGTTCAACGTGCTGGCGCGCAACCCCGAGATCAAGGATGTCCCAGGTGCGGTGCCGCTGGTGGTCACCTCCGGCAATGTGCGCTTCGATGACGTGCACTTTGCCTATGAAGCGGATCGGCCGATTCTCAAAGGGCTGAGTTTCGAGGTGCCGGCGGGCAAGACGGTTGCGATCGTCGGCCCTTCGGGCGCCGGCAAGTCGACGATCTCGCGACTTCTGTTTCGGCTCTATGACGTCTCGAGCGGCCGCATCCTGATCGACGGGCAGGATATCCGGAGTATCGCACAGACCTCGTTGCGCGCCTCGATCGGCATGGTGCCGCAGGATACCGTGTTGTTCAACGACACCATCCGCTACAACATTCGCTATGGCCGCTGGGACGCGAGCGATGCCGAGGTGGAAGAGGCCGCCCGGCTTGCGCAGATCGACGGTTTCATCCGGATGTCGCCGAAGGGCTACGAGACACAGGTCGGCGAGCGCGGTCTCAAATTGTCCGGCGGCGAGAAGCAGCGCGTGGCGATCGCTCGCACCATTCTCAAGGCGCCGCCGATCCTGGTTCTGGACGAGGCGACATCGGCGCTCGACAGCCACACCGAGCGGGAAATTCAGGACGCGCTGGAGCGGGTGTCGCGCAATCGCACCTCGCTGGTGATCGCCCATCGGCTTTCGACAATTGTCACGGCGGATGAAATCATCGTGCTCGATCAGGGCCGCATTGCCGAGCGCGGCACCCACGCTCAGCTTTTGGCAAATGGCGGGCTTTATGCGAGCATGTGGAACCGCCAGCGCGAAGCGCAGGAAGCGCGCGAGAAGCTGGCGCGGATCGCCGACGAGAACCAAGCGCCGAACCGCGAGCCGCCGCCGGTCGACGATGCGCTGGTGACCCCGGCCGCGGCGGAATGATTTTGAGGCTTTCTCCCTTGCAAGGGGGAAGGCGCCACCGTAGTGAAAGCGGATGTCGATCGCCAATTCCATTCGCGCGCAGATCCCGCCGATCCACCCTGAGGGTTATCCCTTCATCGGCGGCTTTGCGCTTGTCAGCCTGGTTTTGTTCTGGGTGTGGTCGCCGCTGGGGTGGATCGGCACCGCGCTGACCGTCTGGTGCGCGCTGTTTTTCCGCGATCCGGTGCGGACGACGCCGGCGCGGGATGGTCTCGTGGTGGCGCCTGCCGATGGCCGCATTTCGATGATCGCGCAGGTATTGCCGCCGGCCGAACTTGGGCTCGGCGATAAACCGCTGCCGCGCATTTCGATCTTCATGAGCGTGTTCAATTGTCACGTCAATCGCAGCCCGGTCGCCGGGCGGATCGACCGCATCGCCTACCGGCCGGGCAAGTTCATCAACGCCGAGCTCGACAAAGCGAGCGAAGACAACGAGCGCAATTCGCTGGTCATCTCGACGGCCAACGGCCGGATCGGCGTGACCCAGATCGCGGGCCTGGTGGCACGGCGCATCGTCACCTTCGTGCGGGAGGGCCAGACGATTGCGGCCGGCGAGCGCTTCGGCCTGATCCGTTTCGGCTCGCGGCTTGACGTTTACCTGCCGGAGGGAACGGCGCCATTGGTCGGCGAGGGCCAGACGGCGATCGCCGGCGAAACCATCCTCGCCGATTTCCGCCTGAGCGATCCGGGTCGGACATACCGCGGCAGTTAACCACGGCTCGGGAAGGCCCGTTCGGACGGTTGCAGCAATAGCGAAGCCAGCCGCTGCTTGCTATATTGGTGCTATGGCGATCGATCCCAAATATCTCGAACTGCGCCGCCGCCGGTTTCGACCGATACCGGTGCGCATGCTGGTGCCCAATTTCATCACGCTGCTGGCGATCTGCGCCGGCTTGACGGCGATCCGTCTTTCGACGGAGGCGCGGATGGAGCTCGCGGTCGCCGCGATCGTGTTTGCCGCCGTGCTCGACGGCATCGACGGGCGCGTCGCACGCATGATCAAGGGGCAGTCGAAATTCGGTGCCGAACTCGACAGCCTCGCCGACTTCGTCAACTTCGGCGTCGCGCCGGGCTTGATCCTGTATTTCTGGCAACTGCATCAATTGAAGGACGGCGGCTGGATCGCGGCGATGATCTTCGCGATCAGCGGCGGCTTGCGGCTGGCTCGCTTCAACGCGACCATGGACGACCCGAACAAGCCGGCCTATGCGGCGAATTACTTCACCGGCGTTCCCGCGCCGGCGGGCGCGATTGCGGTGTTGCTGCCGATCTATCTCGCGTTCCTCGGACTGCCTCAGCCGCCGGCGATGTTGACGGCGGCCTATACGCTCGTGATCGGCTTCCTGATGGTGTCGCGACTGCCGGTGTTCTCCGGCAAGATGGTGCGTATGCGCGTGCCGCCGGAGATGGTGCTGCCGGTCTTTGTCTCCGTGGTGCTGTTTATCGCACTGCTGATCGGCTATCCCTGGATGATCCTTTCGATCGGCACCGTGCTGTATCTGCTCAGCCTGCCCTGGGGTTGGAAGTCCTATCACGACCACAAGCGCAAGGCCGAGGCGATCGCGGCTACGGCAACCGTCGCCACCGGCGCGGCCGCCGAACCGCCGTCGCCGTTCTTGTCGGCCGCCGCTGATGACAGCGATCGGCCGGCGCGGCTGAACTAATCGAAACATTTCTACAGGGTGAAAATGCAAAGCCGTCTGTCTAGCGGTCTGATTCTAACATTCGCGAACCATCGCGGCAGGCACCTTTGCGAATGTTAGAATCAAAAGACCGCTAGCAAATATAGGAAACTAGTGGAGTTTCGGATTTGACATCGCTTTCGAGGTCGCGGCCCGGGGTAGCGAATGTCAAATCCACTCCACTAGGGCGGCTTTTGCCGATCCTGTTGCGGTCAGCTATATGCGTTGCGGACAAACCTGAACGCTGGAGAAAGCTGTGACGAATTCCGCGCCTGCGCCGCTGCCCGCCGACCTGCTGCAAGCTCTCGGGCGCTACGATACGCCGACGATCTGCAACGCCATGGAAGTCATCGCGCCTGAGCGTCGCCTGATCGGCTACACCACCAAGCCGCTGGTTTGTCCGTTTCCCGATCTGCCGCCGATGGTCGGCTATGCGCGCACGGTGACGATCCGCTCGGTCCTGAAATCGCAGTTGCCCGCGGACGAGCAGGCGAGGCGCCGCATCGAGTACTACGAATATATGGGCACCGGCTGGGGGCCGCGCATCACCGTGATCCAGGACGTCGACGGTCCCGACGTCGGTTACGGCGCGTTCTGGGGCGAGGTGCAGAGCAACGTCCACAAGGCACTCGGCTGCCTAGGTGTCATCACCGACGGTTCAATCCGCGATATTCCGCAATGGGCACCGGGTTTTCAGGCGCTCGCCGGATCGATCGGTCCGTCGCACGCCTGGGTTCATGCCGAGCACTTTGGCGGTGAAGTTCGCGTCGCCGGCATGACGGTGCGTTCCGACGATCTGATCCATGCCGACCAGCACGGCGCGATCGTGATCCCGGCCGAGCTGGCGCCGAAAATTCCCGACGCCGCCGAACTGTGCGGACGCCGCGAGACCCCGATCCTCGAGATCGCGAGGTCCAAGGACTTCAGCCTCGAAAAGCTGAAAGAAGCGCTGAAGCGGTCGGCCGAGATTCACTGACAATTCGGCGCGGCGAGCGCAGTTGTCCATCTCCTCACCACCGATCCGTTCTCGCTCTCGAGGCAATCGGACGGACCGGCGCAGGCTGCGCCCGTGCTTTCGCGTGCGATTGCGACCGCGTGCGGCGGCCAATGGTTAGCAGAATGTTGACGCGTGGCCGAGACGATCGCTGATCTTCCGATCCGTAACTTCGCGGTTTGTCGGAGGATACGGCCTCCAAACCGCTTAACCTTTACGCCTCTTTAATGGCCGGCCCGTAGGGTTCTAGGTGCGTGGCTCGGAGGGGGCTGCGCGACCGGGCCAGGACGGCCGGTCGGTTGCGTACGCGTTGGAGTCTCTCATGGATATTATGACGGGTGCCGGGCTTGCAGCTGGCATCCTTGTCGTTGCGGTGATGATGCTGCTCGGCGGCTCGTTCGAGCTGTTCGTCAGCGAGCACGCCGCCATCATCATTTTCGGCGGATCGATTGCCGCCACCATGATCCGCTTTCCCCTCGGCGTGATGCTGCACGGCCTGCCCCTCGGCGCGAAATTCGCCTTCACGATGAGCCGGCTGTCGGCGCGCGACCTGGTCGACGAACTCGCCCGCATCGCCGAAATCGCCCGCAAGCAGGGCCCGGTCGGCCTGGAAAAGGTCGAGACCGACGAGCCCTTCCTCGCCAAGGGCATCCGCTACATCGCCGACGGATACGACATGGAGTTCATCCGCGACAATCTCGAGCGCGACCGCGACAACTTCCTGATGCACCTCGACGAGGGCAGCAAGATCTACCGCGCCATCGGCGACTGCGCG
>NZ_DASSRP010000084.1:0-8593 GCF_035701725.1 Bradyrhizobium sp. | reverse complement strand
ACCGGATGGCCAATGTCACCGCGATGCGGCCCAACGATGAGTTCTAACTGATGGGCCGGCTGCCGAAGGCGTAAGGCAACACCGGCTGCGCTGATTTACGCCTCAGACGCAGGCCCGCACCAGCCGGGCAAATAGGTTGCGTCCTGGCTTCTTGCCAGTTCAAGGCTCTTTTCCACCGCCTTCGCAAAATTATCCTCGACCGTCTTGGTCGAAATTCTGCGGCGCAGAAAGTCGGCCCAGAGAAATTCGCTGAACGGTGTCGTATCCTTGGCAAAACCGCCCGCACGCCGCAGCTCGCCGGCGAGGCTGCGGAACGGATCGTCCTTGAGATCCTCGATGGACTTCGGCAAATCCTTGAAATGCCGACGTTCGCCCTTGGCATCGTAAGGGTAGACCCACCGCTTGTTGTCCATTACGCCCCAGAACGCGTCCTTCTCGACCATGCTGAGATCGCCGATCACGGTGACGAGGATATCCTTCACGCCCTCATCATGGAGCGCACGCGCCAGGTGATGATGATCGACCACGTAAAAGCGCTTCTCGGGGCCACGGACCACGGGGATCATGTGCTTGCCGAGTGATTCCGCCTGCTTCTTCTTTTCCTGCTCGCGCCAGCGTTTGCGCTTTTCCCTCACCTCGCGCATTCCGACGGTCATCTGGGTCGGCCGAAGCGCCAGAATCGGTATCGGGTGGATCATCGGTTCGCGGACGTTCGACATGGCTGGAGCTCCGATTCCGAAGTTCGCAAGCAATTGCAGCGGCCTCTGATGCGAACTTCGGAATCAAAGGAGCTCTTGCAGGTAACAAATTCCAGGCGGCCTTGAACTTGAATTGCTGTGACCAACCTGCCTGCGACACGGACAGGAATTTCAAATTCGCCGCACTGGACATTCCCCCGCCTGATTGTGAAATATGTCGTTGTTGTTTTCTCGATTATGGCATGCTGTGACTTAGGTTCAATGACCTTTGGCTACATGCGGAAGCCCTAAAAGGCTGCGAATTGGTTGCTCACCGCGGGCCAGCTGCGACAATCCTCGAACGCCGACGCCCCCCGCCTGACGCACCAACCATCAAGAGACGCTAGGAAATGATGAGCCGCCTGAAGGATCGGAGATCGAATACGTCTATCGTGCGTCTCGGCGATCGCGAAATCATCGCCGAAGGACTCCGCCTGAATTTTTGGGCCGATATCAGTCATCGCTGCATGACGGCGTCATGGCCCGCTTTCATCGCCGGCGCGGCACTCGTCTTCGTCATTTTCAATACGATTTTCGGTTTCCTTTATTGGCTTGGCGACAACCCGGTCTCGAACGTCAAGCACAGCGACTACATCGACTATCTCTATTTCAGCATCGAGACGCTTTCGACCGCCGGTTACGGCGACATGCATCCGCAGACGCATTACGGGCATTTCATCGCCACGGTCGAACTGTTCACCGGCATCTTCTCGATGTCGGTCATGACCGGACTGATCTTCGCCCGTTTCTCGCGGCCGCGTGCGCGGCTCTTGTTCGTCGACAATCCCGTGATATCGACCCGTGAAGGAAAACCGACACTGATGGTGCGTCTCGCCAATGAGCGTCACAACGTCATCGGCAATGCCACCGCGCGTCTGTGGGTCATCAAGAACATCGTCAACCGCGACGGCGAAGTCCTGCGCCGCTTCAGCGAACTTTTCCTGGAAAAGAGCGAACACCCGGCACTCGCACTGACCTGGACGCTGTTTCACGTCCTCGATGACAACAGTCCGCTGTACGGGCTCGACGCCGAGGGCATGAAGGCGGCCAGCGTTTCGCTCGTGGTGGTCGTGTCCGGTTACGACGTTGTTGCGGCGCAAACCATCCACGCCCGCAAGACGTATGACCACAGCAAGATCCGGTTTGGACAGCGCTACGCCGACATCCTCGAGGAACTCGATGACGGCCGGGTCCGTATCGACTACGGCAGGTTCCATGACACTTTGGACGGATGAGTCCGCTTGGCCGCACTTCTTCTTTTTACTTCGAGTTGCAAAGTCGGCGTGCTAAAGAATGCTGAGTTGCCCCGGAGCTGGCATCCGTGAGACCCCAGCGACCCATCGTATCGGCCCCCTCGGAAGAAGAGCACCGCGTGCTCCAGTTTCGGCCGCGCCCGGGATCACCACTTGCCCAGCGTATGAAACAACCGCCTTTGGCACGTCGGCTTGAGGTCGCCAATGACCTGTCGCGCTATGAGCGGGTGCCCGATGAGGCGGTAGACTACCGGCAGCGAATGCTCGCCAACGTGGCCGCTTTCGCCTTCACGGTCGCGCTGCTGGCGATCGGCATCTGGCTGACCATGAGCATCTCCGAACTGCGGCGAACCCAGGACTGTGTCCTGATGGGACGCCACGATTGCGTCCAGATCGCCGTGCCACATAACTAGCGACGTCGGGCGGACGAACGTCCGGTCGGCAAAAGCGGCCCAAACCGCGCCTTTGCCCCTGGAATTGACCGCTACAAGCGTCAGCTCCCTCCATTGAACTCAGGGCTGCGCTCCGATATACGGGCTTGCGACTCCGGATGGTGGATGAGACCGGTTGGGCCGCGCGGTCGCCACCTCTTCGCTTCGTGGGATTTATCCTCAATATATCAAAGGTTTAGTGATGTCTTCTACATTCGATCAGGTGGCAACGATTATCGCTGAAACCTGCGACATACCGCGCGATACCATTACGCCGGAAAGCCACGCGATCGACGATCTCGGAATCGACAGCCTCGACTTCCTCGACATCGCCTTTGCGATCGACAAGGCATTCGGAATCAAGCTGCCGCTGGAAAAGTGGACACAGGAAGTCAACGACGGCAAGGCGACGACCGAGCAGTACTTCGTGCTGAAGAATCTGAGCGCACGGATCGACGAGCTGGTCGCGGCCAAGGGCGCTAGCGCTTAACTCGCGCGACCATGCAACTTGAATATTTCCACCTGATCGACCGCATCGTCGACCTCGATATCGGCGCCAAGAAGATTGTCGTCGAAGCCCAGGTTCCGGAGCAAAGCACCATCTTCGAGGGGCACTTCCCTGGCTATCCGTTGATGCCTGGCGTGCTGCTGATCGAATCGATGGCGCAGGCGTCCGGCTGGCTGCTGCTCGGCCTGCTCAAGTTCGAGCGCATGCCGATTCTAGCCGCAGTCAAGGAAGCCAAGGTTCGCGGCTCGGTCTTCCCGGGAGACCTCATCTCGATTGAGGCCGGCATCGCCCACGAGGGCTCCGGCTATGCGGTGACCGAAGCGAAGATCCGTGTCGGCGGCAAGCTGCGCGCGAATTCGAGCCTCACGTTCACGCTGATCCCCTTCCCCAATGCGGATATGCGCGGATACATGAATTCGGTTGCCGAGCGCGTCGGATTCCCGCAGCAGGCCATCGCCCCATGACCCAAATCAAACCTCCAACCGAAGTCTGGATCACCGGCATCGGGCTAGCGACGTCGCTTGGCGAAGGCCTGGACGCTCATTGGGATGCGCTCAATCAGCGCCGGATCAACGTCGATGAAAAGGGCTTTGCGCCCTGCGTCGTGCATCCACTGGCGCCGCTCAGCTTCGACGCCCAGATTCCAAAGAAGGGCGACCAGCGCCAGATGGAAGCCTGGCAGCGCATCGGCACCTATGCGGCGGGGCTGGCCCTGGAATCGGCAGGTGTTAAAGGCAACGCCGAGATTCTCTCGCGAATGGACATGGTCGTGGCCGCCGGCGGCGGCGAGCGCGACCTTGCAGTCGATTCGAACATCCTCAGTCTGGAGCAAAAGGGCAATTCCGCGCCCGGATTTCTCAATGAACGGCTGATGAGCGACCTGCGCCCGACACTGTTCCTGGCGCAACTCTCCAACCTGCTCGCCGGTAATATCGCCATCGTGCACGGCGTTACCGGCTCGTCCCGCACCTTCATGGGCGAGGAAGCCTCCGGCGTCGACGCTGCACGGATTGCACTCGCGCGCATTGCGGCCGGCCAAAGCGACATCGCCTTGATCGGCGGCTCGCAAAACGGCGAGCGCAAGGATCTGCTGGTGCTCTACGAATTCGGCGAGTTCAATCTCAAGGACAAATTTACGCCGGTTTGGGAACGCGGCGAACACGGCGGCTTCGCGCTGGGATCCGGCGGCGCATTTCTCGTCATCGAATCGAAGGCGCATGCGCAAGCGCGCGGCGCCAAGCCGTTTGCGCGCCTCGTCAACGTCGTCGCCGACATGTCGCGCCGCAAGCAGGCGGGCGACGTGACCGCAACGCTGGAACAGCTTTGGACCAAGCTTGGCAAGATCGGCGACAAGGCCGCGGTCATCACCGGCGCGACGGGAGTCGAGCCGGTAACGTCCGAAGAGCGCGCGTTTCTGAAGGCCCACGCCGGACTTCCGGTGCGCGCGAGCGGCACGTCATTCGGCCACACGATGGAAGCCCAGTTTCCGCTGGGACTTGCGCTCGCGGCTCTGTCGTTGTCGCGGGGCGCGCTGTTTCCGTCCGCCGGCGGGTCCGCTGTCGAGGTTGAAATGTCGACGCCGCCATCCCAGATTGTGGTGATCGGGACGGGCCACTGGCGCGGCGAAGGCATGGCGCTGGTCGAGGCGATCTAGTCAAACGGGGGGAAGCATGACAGCCACGCGCGATAAATTCGGCAGGCCGATTGTCGTCGTCACCGGCATGGGGATCGTCACCTCGCTCGGCGCGGGCAAGGCCGACAATTGGAAGAAACTCACGGCGGGCGAATCCGGCATCCGTACCATTACCCGCTTTCCGACCGAGGGGCTGAAGACCACAATGGCCGGCACGGTTGACTTTGTCCCGGTCGAGCCGTTTTCGTCGACGGATCTTTCAGAGCGCCTTGGCGAACTGGCCGCCGAGGAGGCCATTGCGCAAGCCGCGATCGGGAGTAAAGGCGATTTCCCGGGCCCGCTGTTTCTCGCGGTTGCGCCCGTCGAGGTCGAGTGGCCGCAGCGGCAGGAGCTTGGTCGTGCGATCGGCGCGCAGACCGAAATCGATTACGATGCCATGCTGCGGGTCTCCGGCGGTGGCCGCTACACGGCCTATCACCGCCGGTTCCTGTTCGGCTCGGTCTCCGACCACCTCGCCGAAGCGTTCGGCACCAAGGGTTCGCCGATCTCGCTGTCGACCGCTTGTGCCTCCGGCACTACCGCGATCCAGCTCGGGGTCGAGGCGATCAGGCGCGGCGAGGCCGACGCCGCGCTTTGCGTCGCCACCGACGGTTCGGTCAATCCCGAAGCCTTGGTGCGTTTTTCGCTGCTGTCGGCACTTTCGACCCACAACGACCCGCCGCAGGCCGCTTCAAGGCCGTTTTCCAAGAACCGCGACGGCTTCGTAATGGCCGAAGGCGCTGGCGCGCTGGTGCTCGAGAGCCTTGAGGCCGCGACCGCACGCGGCGCAAGGATTCTCGGCGTCGTCACCGGCTGCGGCGAGCTTGCAGACTCGTTCCATCGCACCCGTTCGAGCCCGGATGGCAAGCCGATCATCGGCTGCGTCCGCAATGCGCTCGCCGATGCCGGCATTGCTCCCGAGCAGATCGACTACATCAACGCTCATGGCACCGGAACGCCCGAGAACGACAAGATGGAATATCTTGGCATCTCGACCGTTTTCGGCGAACGCGCCAAGGAAATTCCGGTGTCGTCCAACAAGTCGATGGTTGGGCACACGCTGTCGGCCGCGGGCGCGGTGGAAGCGGTGTTCTCGCTCCTGACCCTGGAGCACCAGAGAATCCCGCCGACCATCAATTACGACATTCCGGACCCTGCCATCCCCTTCGATGTGGTCCCCAACAAAGCCCGCGATGCGCGTGTCACTGCCGTGATGTCGAATTCCTTTGGCTTCGGCGGTCAGAACGCCTCGCTGGTCTTGACCCGTGAACCGGTTTAGCTGGGACTGTTTTGACCCAGCACTGGACGCCGTGGCCGCTGACGCGCGTGCCGGCTAATCATCGTTGATCTCGATGCGCTCCCTCTTGCTTCGCGCCAGGGCCAAAATTCGCGACGCCGCGAAGACGATCGGCGATGGCATGGTGGGCGCCGCGACGATCATATTGTTGCGCACGGCGCGCTATTTCGACCCGATCAAGACGGCTGACTTTCTCGGCCGTGCGACCCGCCTGATCGGGCCTTTGACGCGCGAACAAAAGATC
The DNA here is from genome assembly GCF_035701725.1 of Bradyrhizobium sp. Taxonomy (GTDB): domain Bacteria; phylum Pseudomonadota; class Alphaproteobacteria; order Rhizobiales; family Xanthobacteraceae; genus Bradyrhizobium. The sequence continues at coordinate 2,451 of NZ_DASSRP010000084.1, read as the reverse complement.
GGCCGCGCCAATCTGGTGGCCGCCTTCCCGGAGAAATCGCCGGAAGAAATCGAGACGATCCTGAGCGGCGTTTGGGACAACCTCGGGCGGCTCGGTGCCGAATTCGCTCACCTCGATCACGTCTGGGAGCATGACCCTGCTTTCCCGGAGAAGAGCCGGATCGAAATCCCGCCGCGTACCCACGAATTATTCGCCAAGCTACGGCTGCAGGAAAAGCCAGCGTTGGTTTTCGCCGCCCATATCGGCAATTGGGAATTGCCGGCTGTCGCCGCGGCGGCTCACGGGCTCGACGCCGCCATCCTGTTCCGCCGTCCCAACAGCGCCTCCGCCAACCGGATCATCGAGGAAATGCGTGCGGTGAAGATGGGGACGCTGATCCCCGCCGGCCGCGACGCCCCTCTGAAAATGGCCGAAGCCCTGCGCAAGGGACAGCACGTGGCGATGCTGGTGGACCAATACTTCACCAATGGCATTGAGGTGACGTTCTTCGGCCGCAAGACCAAGGCCAACCCGACGCTGGCCCGTCTGTTGCGGCAAATCGAATGTCCGATCTACGGGGTTCGCGTTGTCCGCCTGCCCAACCACCGCTTCCGCGCCGAAATTTCCGAAGAGGTCGAGCCGGTGCGCAATGCTTCCGGGCAAATCGACGTTCAGCAGACGATGCAGGCGATCACGTCGGTGGTCGAGGGATGGATTCGCGAATATCCGGATCAGTGGCTGTGGCTGCACCGCCGCTGGCGTTAGCGGATTGCGCACCGCGTCGACGTCATCGCGAGGAGATCGCGACAAAATTGCAAAGCAATTTTGCGCTGAAGCGACGAAGCGATCAAGATTTTCTGCGCTGGATTGCGTCGCTGACGCTCGCAATGACGACAGCTAACGCCCCGTCTTCACCTTGGTCCAAAGGCGGTTGATGATGCGCTGGGTCGCCGGATCGCGCGCGGTAATCACGAACAGCTTGGCGATCGTCGCTTCATCCGGATAGATATTCTTGTCGGCCAGAATCTTGGGATCGAGCAGCTTCTGGCTCGCCACATTGCCGTTCGCGTAAGACAGGAAGTTGGAATTCCTTGCCGCGATATCGGGACGGTAGAGGAAGTTGATCAGCTCATAGGCTTCGTTGACGTTCTTGGCGTCGGCCGGGATCACCAGATTGTCGAAGAACATTTGCGCGCCTTCCTTCGGGATCGCATAACCGATCGCGACCCCATTCTTGGCCTCGGCCGCACGGCTTCGCGCCTGCATGATGTCACCCGACCAGCCGACCACCAGACAGATTTCGCCGGTCGCGAGCGCGTTCAGATATTCGGAAGAGTGAAACTTGCGGACGTAGGGCCGGATCTTTCCGACGAGTTCGGCGGCTTTCTCCAGATCGGCCTGCTTTGTCGAGTTCGGATCGAGCCCAAGGTAATTCAGCGCCGCCGGAAAGATATCGTCGGGCGAGTCCAGCATATGGACGCCGCAATCCCTGAATTTCGCAAGGCTCTCCGGCTTGAAGACGATGTCCCAGCTATCGATGTCGGCACCCGCGCCGAGGATGCCCTGCACCGTCTTGACGTTATAGCCGATACCCGTCGTGCCCCACATGTAGTTGGCGGCATATTGATTGCCCGGGTCGTAGGTGGCGAGCCGCGCGGTCACCATCGGCCACGCATTGGCGAGGTTCGGCAGCTTCGACTTGTCGAGTTTCTGAAACACGCCTGCCTTGATCTGGCGTTGCAGGAAATAGGCCGTCGGCACCACGACGTCATAACCTGACTTGCCGGCCAACAGCCGCGTCTCCAGCGTCTCATTGGCGTCGAAGGTGTCGTAAACGACCTTGATGCCGGTCTCGCGGGTAAAGTCCTCGAGCACGCCGGGAGCCATATAGCTCGACCAGTTGTAAAAATTGACGGTGCGCTCTTCGGCTTTCGCAAGGACCGGCGACACCAGCGTGGCGGCAATCGACAAGCCAATCAGGAACACGAAACGCTGGCGGGGCATTTTAGCTCTCCGCCGCTATCGCCGGTGCACGGCGTCCGACAGCCGCTCAAGCGCGGCATCGAGCGTCGAATCCCGCTTGGCAAAACAGAACCGCACCACCGTGGTCACGGGATCCTGCTCGTAGAACGCCGACACCGGAATGGCCGCGACCTTGTAATCGCTGACGATACGCTTGCAAAAGGCTTCGTCCGTTTCGTTAAGGCCGAGCGGAGACAAATCGACTGTGAGAAAGTAAGTGCCCTGCGCGCGCAGGACCGGGAAACCTAATCTTTCCAGTCCGCTCGTCAGGCGGTCGCGGCTGCGGGCGAGATCTTTGCGCATCTGGAAGAAATACGCGTCCGGCTTGCCGAGCCCGTAGGCGACCGCAGCCTGAAGGTTCGGCGCGGTGGTGAAGGTCAGAAATTGATGCACCTTGGCGGCAACCCGTAGCAGCGGCGGCGCGGCACAGACAAATCCGATCTTCCAGCC
>NZ_DASSRP010000083.1:0-16761 GCF_035701725.1 Bradyrhizobium sp. | reverse complement strand
CGACTCCGGTTTCTTCGGCCGCATGCTTTCGGTGCGCGGCGAGTTCGGGTACTGGGTGTTCGAAGGCGACTGGCAGGAGGCGCAGCGGCCGTCGTGGACTTATCGCAGCGAAGACGGCGGCGGCATCATCCTCGACATGGTCTGCCACTGGCGCTACGTGCTCGACAACCTCTTCGGCGAAGTCGAGAGCGTCGTGTGCATCGGCAACACCGACATTCCCGAACGCTGGGACGAAGCGAACAGGAAGTACAAGGCGACCGCCGACGATTCGGCCTATGCCACCTTCCGCCTCAAGGGCGGCGTGATCGCCCATATCAACATGAGCTGGGCGACGCGCGTCTATCGCGACGACCTCGTCACCTTCCAGGTCGACGGCACGCATGGTTCGGCTGTGGCGGGCCTAACCGACTGCGTGATCCAGGCGCGTCAGATGACGCCGCGACCGGTATGGAATCCCGACGAGAAGCGGCTGCATGATTTCTACGCCGATTGGCAGAAGCTGCCCGAGAACGTGAGCTATGACAACGGTTTCAAGGAGCAGTGGGAAATGTTCATCCGCCACGTCTGCGAGGACGCGCCCTACAAGTACACGCTGCTGGAAGGCGCCAAGGGCGTGCAACTCGCCGAATGCGCGCTGCAGAGCTGGCGCGAGAAGCGCTGGATCGACGTTGCGCCGATCAACGTTTGAGGAGGGGCGACCATGAACAAGCCTGTGATGCCCACATCGTCGCTGTCGCTCAAGTTGCCGGTCGCCGGTGGCGCGACGGAAACCTATCGCCTGGCCGCTTCGCGCAGTTTTCCCGCCAAACTTGAAGGCACGCTCAATCGCGTGGCGTTTTCGGCCGCGCATGTCGTCTCAGATCCGCTCGCCGATGTCGATCCGTGGCTGACCGCGGCGGTCGATTGGGACAGGACCATTGCGTTCCGTGAGCACATCTGGGACCTCGGGCTCGGCGTAGCCGAGGCGATGGATACCGCCCAGCGTGGCATGGGATTGGACTGGCCGACCTCGCTCGAATTGATCCAGCGCTCGGTGCGCGCGGCCAAGGCGAGGGGCGGAGCCCTGGTGTTCTCAGGCGCCGGGACCGATCACCTTGCGACGGAAGATACGAAAACCATCGATGACGTGATCCGCGCCTATGAAGAGCAGATCGCGGCGATCGAGAAGGCGGGGGGACGCATCATCCTGATGGCCTCGCGCGCGCTCGCTAAGATTGCGCGGCACGCCGATGACTACGCCAATGTTTACGGCCGCGTGCTGTCGCAGGTCGCCGAGCCCGTGATCATCCACTGGCTGGGCAATATGTTCGATCCCGCGCTGTCGGGATATTGGGGCGCTGCCGATCTCAACAAGGCAATGGACACCGCGGTTGCCATCATCAACGCCCATGCGGTGAAGGTCGACGGCGTCAAAGTTTCGTTGCTCGATGCGCAGCGCGAGATCGACATGCGCCGCCGGCTGGCCAGCGGCGTCAAGATGTACACCGGCGATGACTTCAACTACGCCGAACTGATTGCGGGCGACGACAAAGGCTATTCGCACGCACTGCTTGGCATCTTCGATGCGATCGCGCCGGCGGCGTCCTACGCGCTGTCGCGGCTGGCCGCCGCCGATACGCAAGGTTTCCACGACGTGCTCGGGCCGACGGTGCCGCTGTCGCGGCACATCTTCAAGGCACCGACGCGGTTCTACAAGACCGGCATCGTGTTCATGGCCTATCTGAACGGGCACCAGGATCATTTCACCATGGTCGGCGGTCAGGAAAGCACGCGCTCGACGCTGCATCTTGCCGAGCTGTTTCGGCTTGCGGATCAGGCGGGACTTCTGGCGAACCCGGAATTGGCGACGCGGCGGATGAAAGCCGCTCTCGCTCTGCGTGGGGTGGAAGCCTGATGCGCGACTTCTCGGCCGATCATCGCTGGCTGTCGCTCAATACCGCAACGGTTCGCAAGCAGGGCGATCTGCTTGAGATCATCGAGACCTGCGCCCGGCACGGCATTCGCGCCATCGATCCCTGGCGCGACCAGGTCGCCGCGGTTGGCCTGGAGCGCGCCGCGCGAGCGGTGCGCGAGACCGGACTTGAGCTTTCCGGCTACTGCCGCGGCGGCATGTTCACCTCGGACGCCCCGCGCCGCATCGAGGTACGCGACGACAACCGCCGGGCGGTCGACGAGGCGAAGGCGCTGGGCGCGCCGTGCATCGTGCTCGTGGTCGGCGGGCTGCCGCAATATTCGCGGCCGGGCAGCGCCGCCACCAAGGACATCGCCGGCGCGCGGGTGCAGGTCGAAGAAGCGATGGCCGAGATGATGGACTACGCCAAGACGGCCAAAATGCCGCTGGCGATCGAGCCCTTGCATCCGGCCTATGCCGGCGACCGTGCCTGCGTGAATACGACCAAGCACGCGCTCGATATTTGCGACCGTCTTGATCCCGCCCGCAGCGGCGCGCTGGGAGTCGCGCTCGACGTCTATCACATCTGGTGGGATCCGGAGGTACTCGGCCAGATCGCTCGCGCCGGCAAGGACCGCCTGCTGGCGTTTCATGTCTGCGACTGGCTGGTGCCGACCAAGGACATTCTCAACGATCGCGGCATGATGGGCGACGGCGTGATCGACATCAAATCGTTGCGTCGAGCCGTCGAGGCGCAGGGATTTGCCGGCTATTGCGAGATCGAGATTTTCTCGGACACCTGGTGGACGAAGTCGATGGACGAGGTGGTGCGCACCTGCATCGAACGGCACCGAACCGTGCTGTAACAAACGCGATCGTCAAATCGAACTAGCGAGAAGACGCGCTGCCATCAAGCGGCGTGAGCCTCATTTGTTTGATGAAAGGCGAAAAAATGATCGGTGAGGTGATTGTCGTCGGCGATCTGAAACTCCGGGATGATGCCGACATGAACGAGTATGGCCGGCTCGGCGAGCGCATGTACGGCATCGTCAGCAAGATTCCGGGGTTCCTGTCGGTGAAGGCGTTCAAGGCCGAGGACGGCGAAGAGCTCACGATATTTCGCTTCGCCTCGGAAAAAGCGCTGGAAGCCTGGCGGACTCACCCCGAGCATGTCGAAACCATGAAGCGGGGACATGCCGAATTCTACACCAGCGGCTTCTTGCAAATCTGCAAGGTGGTCCGCGAGGTCGGTCCTTTCAAGCACGACTAGAATGGGAGAGGTTGCGCCTTGTCGCGCGACCTCGGAGTTACTTGCGCGCCGCCGCTTCGCCGCCGATCATGGCGGTGCCGCCGCCGCTGCAGCCGTCCGCGCCATAACGCACGAACTTCTGCACGCGTTTTCCGGTATCGACTTCGCCGGTATAGATGTTGCCCTGGCTGTCGAGGCTGACCTGGTGCAGCCAGTGGAAATCGCCGGCCATCCGCCCGCCATGACCGAGCCGGCCGAGCTGCTCCAGTTTTTCACGGCTCATGATATAGATTGTCTGATTGGTATTGTCGCCGACGTAGAGACAGCTTTGCGGCTTGTCGGGCGAGAAGTTCATCGACACCGCGGTGCCGGGCATCACCGGCTGCGTATAGGTCTTGGCGCTGATGAAGCGTTCGGTCACGAAGCCGCATTTGCCGACTTCGCCGTTCGGATTGCTGCATGCCGCGCCTAACGAGGCGTCCTTGCTGTCGAATACCTGGATGCGGTCGTTGCCGCGATCGCAGACGTAGATCTTGCCGTCGTCGGCGATCTTCACGCAGTGCACGGGATTGCGGAAGAAGGCGGGCTTTGTCTCGCCCCGGCCTGAGGCTTGCGGCCAGGTGCCGGCGGCCGCCGCGGCGGCATCGTCGATCGGGTTGTTCCCGTAGGCGCCGAAGTGGCCGATATACTGGCCGGTGTCGGCGTCGACGATCAGGATGCGCCGGTTGGCATAGCCGTCGGCGACGTAGAGGCGATTGGCCTTGGGATCGACCACCATGTCGGCGGGACGATAGAGCAACGGCGTGCCGTTGACGCCGCCATCCTTGCTGTTGCTGTTAGGTGCCGTCGGCGTGCCGCCGATCCGCATTTTGAAATTGCCGTCGCGGTCGAACTTCAGGATGAAGCCGTCGCCGCCACTTTTATTGGTGGTCCACGGAATTTCCTTGTCGCCCGGCTTGGGCGCGGGCGCATTGCCGGCGATCCAGACATTGTCGTTGCTGTCGACATAGATGCCGTGTTCGACATTCGGCCAGATGCAGCCGGCTTCCGGCTTGCATTTGCCGCCGATAAAGCCCGGATCCGCCGGGCCGCCCCAGGCGCGCAGCAATTTGCCGCCGCCGTCGAATTCCATCACAGAGGGCGCGGCGCGGCAGCAATCCGCGCCGAAGCCATTCTGCCGCACGAAGCCGAGGCCGTTGACCGGCTGGCCCTTAGCGTCGGTTGCGGCTGGAAGCGCGCCTTCCAGTCCGACTTCATCGTCATTGAGCGTGCGCGGCCGGTTGTAGACCCAGATGTGGTCATGATGATCGACGTAAAGCCCGCCGATCTGCCCCAATAGCCAGCTATGCGGCAGCGGTTGCGGCCAGGTCGGATCGACTACAAATTCGGGCGTCTTGCCGGACGTCGAGCGATCATAAACGCCGGTCTGTTTCTGCAGTTGGTCGAGAAGGGCGCCCGCCTTGATCGGGCTTGCGTCGTCGGCCCGCGCGGGCGCGATCATAAACCCCAAGGACAGGCCAGTGACTGCGATGGCGATTTTGGCTGCGTTTTTCATCCCCGGACTCTTTGTTCTGGTTGTTGTTCGTTCTGGTCAGTTGGCCGAAAATCTCGCCGGGTTTGGGCGACCTGTCAATTCGCGCATCGTTGCCGATCGATGGTGCATGGCAACACTGCTGCAGCCGCTCTGCGCTGACTGCGCGTGCCAAATCCATTCCATCAGCGCCCGAGCGATATGCCATTTTCGGACTTTCGAAAGTCGCACCGCCGTCTAAAGTCCGGCAGCGAAAATCATATCGCGCTCACCAATCGGAACATCTGACATGGACGCCCGTCGCAAAGCGCCAGCCGACACCTCGCCCTCCTGGCCGGAAGACATATTCGAGATCCTGCGGCGTTTCGACGTCCGCCAGGTCGCTTACGTGCCGGACGCAGGGCACTCGCAACTCATCGAGCGCGTGCTCGCCGAGCCTTCGATGCGCGCGGTGCCGCTGACGACGGAAGAAGAGGGGATCGCGCTGCTGGCCGGTGCCTGGACCGGCGGCCAGCGCGGCGTGCTGCTGATGCAATCGAGCGGGGTCGGCAATTGCATCAACATGTTCTCGCTGACGCAAATATTCCGCTTTCCGTTCCTCACGCTGGTGACGATGCGGGGCGAGTGGGGCGAGTTCAATCCGTGGCAGGTGCCGATGGGATCGACCACCCCGGCGGTGCTCGAATTGTCCGGGATCAAGGTGTTGCGGGCTTCGCATCCGGGCGAAGTGCGTGAGGTGGTCGAGGCGGCGGCAGGACAGGCTTACAACGCCTGCACGGCGTCCGCCGTGCTGTTGTCGCAACGTCTGATCGGTGCAAAGGTTTTCGTAAAATGAGCAAGGCAAATCTTCTCGAGCGCCGCAGCGTGGTTTCGGCTCTTCTGGAGGGTCGCAAGGATGCGGTCGTCGTCGGCGGCCTCGGCGCTTCGACTTACGACATTGCCGCCGCCGGCGATCACGATCGCAACTTCTACCTCTGGGGCGCGATGGGCGGCGCCGTGATGATCGGCCTTGGCGTTGCGTTGGCCCAGCCGGCGCTGCCCGTGATCGTGATCACGGGCGATGGTGAGATGCTGATGGGGATGGGAAGCCTTGCCACCGTCGGCCTGCAGCAGCCTAAAAATCTCTCCATCATCGTGCTCGACAACGAGGTCTATGGCGAAACCGGCGGCCAGGCGAGCCACACCGGCGCCAATACCGATCTGGTCGGTGTCGCCAAGTCCTGCGGCATTTCCGATGCCCATGCGCTGTCGACGATGGGCGAGATCGGGGCGTTCGCAAAAACGATGCAGGACACGTCAAAGGGCCCGCGCTTTGCCAGCATCAAGATCGATGCGGCGAACCTGGAGCGGGTGCTCGCCAACAGGGACGGCACCTTCATCGTCAACCGGATTCGTGGCGCGCTGGGATTTGACCCGATCTAGACGCTCTGGATGCAGAATTGCCACCCATGCAACCCTAAGGTTGGCAAGGGGAATTTTGCGGCGCAGCAAATTTGTTGACTTGGATCAAAGGTGAGTGCTTACTTACAAGATGAGCACCCTCCGCATGACCAGCGATCTGAGGCGCCAGTTGATTCTGGGCGCGGCCAAGCGCTGTTTCGCGCGCCACGGTTTTGCCGGCACCACGACCAAGAGCGTGGCCGCCGCCGCGTCGATTTCGGAGGGGCTTCTTTTCAAGCATTTCCCAACCAAATCAGCGCTTTATGCGGAAATTCTCGCCGAAGAATGCGCCGCCGATCCGGCGCTGCAGAGCCTGCTCGAGCTTGAGCCCTCCACCGAAACGCTCGTCATTTTGATCCGCGAAATGGTTCGCCATTTCCAGGAGGTGCACGAGTTGCCCGATCAGGAAGAGGCCCAGCGCCTGCGCCTGATGCTGGCGAGCCATCTCGATGACGGCGAATTTGCCCGGCTGATCTACGAAAAGATCGCCGGCCTGATCGGCTCGATCTTTGAAGCTTCGCTGAAGCGCGCCGTCGAAGCGGGCGATGCGAAGGTGATCGGACGGGAGCCGATGAATCTCTTCTGGTTTGCGCATCACACGGTGCTGATGGTATGCGTGACGCGCCTGCCAACCATTCCGTGCCTGTCCTATGGCGACGACGGCGCCGACCTCGTACGGCAGTTGAGCGAATTCATTCTCCGCGGCATCGGCGTCAACGAAGCCGCGATCAATCACTACCTCAGCCGCGAGCTCACCCGGGAATCCGGGCCATCGGCAATTGCAGAAAGCGCATGACCATGAACATCGTGACCGACAGGAACATCGCGGGCCGACCGATTGGCGACAAGTCCGCTGCGCGGCCGGTGCGGCTCGTGCGCTGGTTCATCATCGTGGGACTGCTGCTCGCGCTGCTGGTTGGCGCCCTGGTGGGCTTCAACGCCTTCCGCAGCCACATGATCGCGCAGTTCTTCGCCAACAATAAGCCGCCGCCGACCTCCGTCTCCGTGGTCGAGGCGAAGTCCGAAGTCGTTCCGAATCTGCTGACCGCGGTGGGCGATCTTGCTGCGGTGCATCAGGTGAACGTCACCAGCGACGTTGCCGGCCGCATCACCGACATCATGTTCACGCCGGGCGCTTCGGTAAAGGAAGGAACACCCCTGCTGCAATTGTTCGATGGGCCGGAGCAGGGCGATCTCGCCAGCTTCAAGGCACAGGCGACCGGCGCGCAGCTCGCGCTCGACCGTGCCAAGCAGCTTGCCGCGCGTCAGTTCGGCCCGCAGTCGACGGTCGATGCCGCGCAGGCGACCTATGATCAGGCGGTTGCCGGCATTTCCAAGACCGAGGCGCTGATCTCGCAGAAGCTGGTGCGCGCGCCGTTCGACGGTGAGCTCGGCGTGCGTAAGGTCGAGGTCGGCCAGTTTCTCAGCGCCGGTACCCAGATCGTCACCCTGACCGATCTGTCGATGCTTTATGCCAACTTCACGGTGCCGGAAAAGGCGAGCGCGGTGCTGAAGGTCGGCCAGACCGTGCGTCTGACGGTCGACGCCTTCCCCGGCCGCACCTTCGAGGGAAAGATCACGACCATCGAGCCGCAGATCGCTGCCGACACCCGTAACATCCGCGTTCAGGCCACGATTGCCAATCCCGATCATTTGCTGAAGCCCGGCATGTTCACGACCACGACGGTGGTGCTGCCGGAGAAGCCGCCGGTCGTCACGGTGCCGGAGACAGCGGTCGACTATACGCTTTACGGTGATTCCGTCTTCTTGATCACCGAGAAGAAAGGCGATGACGGCAAGACCAGCCTGACCGCGGTGCGCACCTTCGTGCGGACCGGCGACCGGGTCGACGGCCGCGCCGAGATACTTGACGGGCTCAAGCCCGGCGATCGCGTGGTCGCGGTTGGCCAACTCAAGTTGCAATCGGGGTCCGCGGTCGCGATTTCGACGGATCCGACACCGCCGATTCCGGCGAAGCCACCGCGATACTGATCACGCGACCTGCGCGTACCCCAATTCAAGTCGGAGCTGTCCGATGACCTGGACTGATCTTTTCATCAAGCGGCCGGTGCTGTCGGTCGTCGTCAGCCTGCTGATCCTCTTGATCGGCTTGCGGGCGGCAACCGTGTTGCCGATCCGGCAATATCCCAAGCTGTCCAATACGGTCGTGAACGTCACCACGTCGTATCCCGGCGCGTCCGCCGACCTGATCCAGGGCTTCATCACCACGCCGATCGAGCAGGCGGTCGCCTCCGCCGAAGGCGTCGACTACATGACGTCGTCGTCGGTGCTCGGCACCAGCACGATCCAGGTCTACATCAAGCTGAATTTCGACCCGAACCAGGCGCTGACCGAGGTTCTGGCCAAGGTGAACTCGGTCAAATACCTCATTCCAAAGGAATCCAACGACCCCGTCGTCACCAAGACGACGGGCCAGACGACCGCGGTGATGTATCTTGGCTTCTCGTCCGAAGTTTTGTCGGGTTCGGCGATCTCGGACTATCTGACGCGCGTGGTGCAGCCGGTGCTGTCGACCGTCGACGGCGTCGCCTCGGCCGACATTCTCGGCGGCCAGACTTTTGCAATGCGGTTGTGGCTCGATCCGGTGCGGATGGCCGGCCGCAACGTCTCGCCGAGCGATGTTGCTGCCGCGATCGCGGCCAACAATTTCCAGGCAGCGGCGGGCCAGGCCAAGGGCTTCTTCATCGTCTCGAACGTCTCGGCCAATACCGACCTGCAAAATCTCGAACAGTTCAAGAGGATGATCGTCAAATCCAAGGACGGCGGTTTCGTCCGGATCGACGATATTGCGACTGTCGAGCTTGCCGCGCAAAGCACCGATGCCAGCGTCGCCTTCAATGGCGAGCACGCGATCTTCATCGGCGTGCAGGTGACCCCGCAGGGCAATCCGCTGACCCTGGTGAAGGGCGTACGCGCGCTATTCCCCGAACTTGAGCGCAACCTGCCGCCCTCGATGAAGATGAAGGTGGCTTACGATTCCACCAAGTTCATCCAATCCTCGATCGACGAGGTGGAAAAGACGCTCGGCGAAGCCGTTCTCATCGTCGTCGTCGTGATCTTCCTGTTCCTGGCCTCGTTCCGCTCGGTTCTGATCCCCGTTGTGACCATTCCGCTGTCGCTGATCGGCGTGTGCAGCCTGATGCTGGCGGCGGGTTTCAGCTTCAACCTGCTGACGCTGCTCGCCATGGTGCTCGCGATCGGTCTCGTCGTCGACGACGCTATCGTGGTCGTCGAGAACATCCACCGCCATCTGGAAGAGGGCAAGCCGCCGGTGCAGGCGGCCATGATCGGCGCGCGCGAAATCGTCGGCCCGGTCATTTCCATGACCATCACGCTCGCCGCGGTCTATGCGCCGATCGGCTTCCTCGGCGGCTTGACCGGCTCGCTGTTCCGCGAATTCGCCTTTACGCTGGCGGGCTCGGTGATCGTGTCAGGGATTATCGCGCTGACGCTGTCGCCGATGATGTGCTCGGTGTTCCTCAAGAGCGCCGAAGAAGGGCGGTTCGCAAAAATCGTCAACCGGGTGTTCGGCGCGATGACGCGCTGGTACGGCCGCATGCTCGACCGCTCGCTCGATTATCGCCCGATCACGGGCCTGTTCGCGTTGACGATCCTCGGCCTGGTCGGCTTCCTCTATATGCACACCTCGAAGGAGCTTGCGCCCGAGGAAGACCAGGGCATCGTGTTTGCGGTGACCAAGGCGCCCAAATACGCCAACATCGACTATATCGATTTCTACGGTGACAAGCTCGACAAGGCTTTCGCCAAGTTCCCGGAAACCGATCTGCGCTTCGTTCTGAACGGCATCAACGGCCCGCAGAACGGCATCGCCGGTATGCTGCTGACGCCTTGGGACGAGCGCAAGCGCTCGTCGATCAAGCTCAAGCCGTTGGTGCAGGCTGAGATCAGCAAGATTGAAGGTGTCAACGCGTTCGCCTTCAACCTGCCGCCGCTGCCGGGCGGCCCCGGTGGCCTGCCGGTTCAGATGGTGATCTCCTCGACCAACGGCTTCCAGCAGATCTATGAGCAGATGAACAAGCTCAAGGATGCCGCACGCAAGAGCGGCCTGTTCATCGTCTCCGACAGCGACCTCGACTTCAACCAGCCGGTGGTGCGGATCAAGGTCGACCGCGCGAAGGCGAGCGATCTCGGGCTGACCATGCAGAGCATCGGCAATACGCTGGCGACCATGCTTGGCGGCAACTATGTGAACCGCTTCAACCTCGAGGGTCGGTCATATCAGGTGATTCCGCAGGTGCCGCGCGAGGCGCGGCTATCGCCGGAATCGCTCGGCAACTATTATCTGTCGACGCCGACTGGCCAGCAGATTCCGTTGTCGACCGTGGTCTCGATCCAGACCGCGACCGATCCCAACGCGCTCACGCACTATAACCAGCTCAACTCGGCGACCTTCCAGGCGGTGCCGATGCCGGGCGTGACCGTGGGCCAGGCGGTTGATTTCCTCGAGGGCGAGGCGAAAAAGCTGCCCGCCGGATTCACGCACGACTATCTGGCGGACAGCCGGCAATATGTGCAGGAAGGCAACCAGCTTGCGATCACCTTCGCCTTCGCGCTGATTATCATCTTCCTGGTGCTGGCGGCCCAATTCGAAAGCCTGCGAGACCCGCTCGTCATCATGATCAGCGTACCCATGGCGATCGTCGGCGCGATGATCCCGCTGTTCTTCGGCGCGGCGACGATGAACATCTACACCCAGGTCGGTCTGTTGACGCTGGTTGGACTGATCAGCAAGCACGGCATTTTGATGGTGGAGTTCGCCAACGAACTCCAGCTCAATGAGAGCCTTGACCGCCGTTCGGCGATCGAAATGGCGGCGCGCGTCCGGCTGCGTCCAATCCTGATGACGACGGCCGCGATGGTCACCGGCCTGTTGCCGCTGCTCACCGCCTCCGGCGCGGGCGCCGCGAGCCGGTTCTCGATCGGTCTCGTGGTGGTGGCCGGCATGACCATCGGCACGCTGTTCACGCTGTTCGTGCTGCCGGCGGTCTATGTCTGGATCGCGACCGACCACCGCGCCGGCGCCGAATCCGAGCGCGCCAAGGAGATCGCCGAATTCGATCTCGGTTCGAAGGTGCTGAAGCCGACGTAAGATAGCCCGCCGCGGCTGGACTAGCCGAAGCCAAGATGATCGAATAGCGCTCGCTTGAGCCCGGTTCTGATGGGAATCAGAACCGGGCTCAAGCCTATCATCTCGGCGCGTTTTCTTTACGCGAACGGGTATCCACTTCGCTCGAAAACGCTATGGAAAACTAGGAGCGCCATTTTCATGACTCGTGACTTTGCTGCCGGAAACTACCGGTTTATCCCGGCCGTGTTTCAATATTCGAGCGGCGCCTGCGCGCACGACGGCTTTGAGATCGAACGCGTGCGCTTTGACAAGCTGTTGCCGCTGGCCGAAGGCTTTGCGCAGGCGGCGAGCCATATTCAGCGCGCCGGGCAGAAGCTGACCTCATTCTGCGCCTGCGAGTTGCGGTCGCCGGCCGCGTTCAGCGAAGCCGGGTTCCTCGCTTTCAACCAGCATTATGTGAAGACGCTTTCGGAGTGGGGCATCTTCGACGGAACCACCAATCCGGTGGCGCGCAGCAACGTCTGCCCCGAAATCGATCCGCCGGCCGTGCCGTCATTCTATGCGTTCTGCTTCGTTCGTCCGATTGAGGGGAACCGCCGCGCGGCGCAACCTGATTTTGTCATCGCCGGCGGCGCGGAAGCGCGCGGCGGGCCCGGCAGCTATCCCGAACGGATCGTGCGTTATCGCGACCTCAGCCCGGAGGGGATGAAGGACAAGGTGGCCTTTACGGTTGGCGAAATGGAAAACCGTCTGGCCGGATTCGGCTTTGGCTGGAAAGATACGACGGCGACGCAGGTCTACACCGTCCATGACTTCCACCCCACGATGGCGGAGGAGCTGGTGTACCGCGGCGCCGCGCGCTCGGGCCTGACCTGGCATTTCGCGCGGCCGCCGGTCGTCGATCTCGAATTCGAAATGGATTGCCGCCGGGTGAGCCGGGAGATCGTGGTTTGACCGCTACTTCTGCCGTGGATCGAGCGCGTCGCGCAAGCCATCGCCGACGAGGTTGAACGATAGCACCACCAGAAAGATCGCTAGTCCCGGCCAGATCGCCATCCAGGGCGCGTTGGTGAGAAAGCGCTGCGCCGAATTCAACATGCTGCCCCAGGACGGCGACGGCGGTTGCTGGCCAAGACCGAGGAACGAAAGGGCAGCCTCCGCGATGATCGCGGCCGCGATCGAGAGCGTAGCCTGGACCAGAAGCGCCGGCAGGATGTTCGGCAGAATATGAAACAGCGCAATGCGCCAGGGCGGGTTGCCGATCGCGCGCGCCGCCTCGACATATTCCTCGACCTTGACGCTGATGGTCTGGCCACGGGTCAACCTGATGAAGACCGGCGTCGCCGAGATTCCGATCGCGATCATGGCGTTGCCGAGGCTTGGGCCTAAGAACGCGGCCAGCGCGATGGCGAGGATCAGGAACGGGCAGGCGAGCATCGCGTCAGTAAGCCGGCTGATCAGTGCGTCGACGAAGCCGCCGCGATAGCCGGCCAACAGACCGAGCGGCACACCGATCGAAAGCGCGATGCTGACCGAGATTGCGCCGGCTGCGAGCGACGCCCGCGAGCCGTAGACCACGCGCGCCAGCACATCGCGGCCGAGATCGTCGGTGCCGAACCAGTGGGCAGCCGTCGGCGGTTTGCGCACCAGCGCCCAGGTGGTGGCGATCGGGTCATACGGCACGATCAAAGGCGCAAGGATCGCAAGCAGGACGAAGATCGCGATCACGCCAAGGCCGACCACCGCGCCTTTGCGCTTGAACAGTCGCCGAAGTGCGCGGCGCGTCGGGCTTTCCAGCCGGTCGTCGGCGGTGGCGGTGGTGAAGGCGGGAAGGGCGGTATCAGCCATCTCATCCCCTCAGCCGCGGATTGACCAGGACATAGGCGATGTCGGCGATCAGGTTCAGCATCAGGTAGACGGTCGCGGTCACGAGCACGACGCCCTGCACGACTGCATAGTCGCGGTTGAAGACGGCATCCACGATCAACTTGCCGAAGCCGGGGATCGAGAAAATCTGCTCGGTCAGTACCGCGCCGGAAAGCAGCGTGCCCAGTTCGAGCGCGCCGAGCGTGATGACGGGCGTCAGGGCATTGCGCATCGCATGCTTGAGGATCACGCTGCGCTCGGAAAGCCCCTTGGCGCGGGCGGTGCGGACATAATCGCTCTGCAGCACCTGCAGCATGGCGCTGCGCGTGTGGCGCATCAGGATCGCAGCAATGGCGTTGCCAAGCACGAAGGCCGGCATCACGGTCGAGGCAAGGCTGGCGTGCCAGTTTTCGGAAAGCGGCACGTAGCCGGAAGCCGGCAGCCAGCCGAGCTTGATCGAGAACAGGAAGATCAGCATGATTCCGAGCCAGAAATTCGGCGTCGAGATCCCCCACAGCGCAAACAGGTTGGCGCCGTAGTCCCAGGCAGTGCCTTGCTTGACCGCGGAAACGATGCCGGCGGGAATGCCAATCAGGAACGCGATCACGATCGCCATCGATGCGAGCTGAAGCGTCACCGGCAATTTCTGCGCGATCAGTTCGCGCACCGGCACTTTCACCCGAAGCGATTCACCGAAATCGCCTGCGAGCACCCCCTTGACCCAGTAGACGTATTGCACCGGGATCGGCTGGTCGAGGTGATATTGCTTCCTGATCTGCTCGATCACGGCTGGATCGCGCTCCTCGCCGGCCATCACCAGCGCAGGATCCCCCGGCAACAAATGCTGCAGCGAAAAAATCAGGATCGACACAAAGAACAGCGTCGGCACCATTTGCAGAAGGCGCTTGCCGAGGAAGTTCAGCATGGCGTCCTTTCCGTCGTGCGCGTCGGGCGATGCTTCACTTCAGCTTCATCCCGACGATGCGTACTAATCCGTCCGGCACCGGCCGGTAACCCTCAAGCTTCCTGGTATGCGCGAACAGGAGGTTCTTGTGATAGAGGTAGATGATCGGCTCGTCGTTGAGGATGACCTTGGTCAGCTTCTCATAGATCGCCTTGCGTTCGGCGACGTCGCCGGTCAACCGTGCGTCTTCCATCAACTTGTCGGCTTCGGGATTTGAGTAGCCGCCATCGTTCTGTGGCGCGCCGGTGTGCAGGAAGATGTAGGAGTTTCCATCCGGATCGATGCGGCCGCTCCAGTTGATCTGGAACACCTGGAAATTGCCGGCCTGTACTTCCTTGAACGAGGTCGCGAATTCGATCAGGCGGATCTTGAGGTCGAAGCCGGCTTCCGCCGCCATCGACTGCACGACCTGCGCGACCGCTTCATATTCCGACCCCTTCGGCACCATATAGTCGACGGATACTGGCGGCGAGACACCGGCCTCCTTCAGGAGGGCCTTGGCCTTTTCGACGTCGCGCGGCCGGATCGGCGAGGATGGCTGGTAATAGGGGTGCGAAGGGCTGACCCACTGGTTGCCCGGCGTGAACTCACCGTTGAACGCGACCTGGTTGAGCGCTTCGCGATCGATCGACAGATCCAGAGCCTGGCGCACCTTGACATTGGTGAGTGCGCCCTTGCTCTTGTCGTTGTTGGTGTTGATGGTGAGGCCGAGGTAGCCGAGCTCCGGCGCAGTCGCCAGGACGAGCCGGGAATCGGACTGCACGTCCCTGATGTCGGTTGCCAGTACGCGCTCGATCAAATCGAGCCCGCCCGATTTGAGATTGGCGAGACGTACGGTGGCGTCAACGATCGGCAGAAATACGATGCGATCGATAAAGACGTTGTCCTTGTTCCAGTAGTCGGCGAAGCGCTCGAACACCATGCGGTCCTGCTGCACGCGTTCGACGAATTTGTAGGGACCGGCACAGACCGGGTGCAGGCCGAACTTGTCGCCTTGTTCCTTCACCGCCTTGGGCGAGACCATCATGCCGGAGCGGTCGGTGAGTTGCGCGATGAGCGGCGCGTACGGGGTCTTCAGCACCAGCTTGATCGTGAGGGGCTCGACCACCTCGACATGATCGACGCTGGCGAGTTCGGATTTGCGGAACGAGCCGGGCATGTTGATATGCCGCTCGATCGAGAATTTCGCAGCCTCGGCATCGAACGGCTCGCCATCGTGGAACTTGACGCCGGGCCGCAATTTGATGGTCATGGCCTTGCCGTCGGCGGAAGTCTCATGGGACAGCGCCAGCTGCGGCACGATGTTGAGCTTCTCATCGATATCGAACAGCTTGTCGCAAAAGGCCGAAAACACGATACGCCCGACATAGGTGCGGCCGAGCGAGGGGTCGAGCATGTCGGGATCTTCGGCGAGGCCGATGCGCAGGGTGGTTTGAGCTTGCGCGCCCGCGGCGATCGAGATCGAAAGCGCCGCTGCTGTCACCGCCAACCGCAAAGTCCTCATGTCTCGTTCTCCTTAACTCACAAACCGGCCGGCGCTAGACGCCAGCCGGCGCATTTCATCGAGTCGCTTTTGCATCTTCCGTACCAACACCGGAAGTGCCAGCCGCTTCCATGCGGTTGAAGGCCGCAATCAGCCTCGACAGCGACGGCGACAGCCCGCCGTCGGCAGGCAGGATCGCGTCCGCGGGCGGCAGTTCGCCGCTGCGGTGACAGGCGGTCAGGTGTCCGGCTGGATCGGGTAATAGCTGCGGCAGTTCGGTCCGGCAGCGGTCGATCACATAAGGACAACGCGTGTGGAAGCGGCAGCCGGACGGTGGATTGAGCGCGCTCGGTATTTCGCCTTCCAGCACCAGGCGGCTTGGTTTAGCCTGAGGCTTCGGCACGGGAATGGCCGACAGCAGGGCGCGGCTATAGGGGTGGCGTGGCGCCGCAAACAACGCGTCGGCGTCCGTGGTTTCGACGATACGGCCGAGATTCATCACAGCAACGCGGTCGGCGATGTGCTTGACCACCGCGAGGTCGTGCGAGACGAAAATATAGGCGAGGCCGAGCCGTTGTTGCAGGTCACGCAGCAGGTTGAGGATTTGCGAACGGATCGAGACGTCGAGCGCCGAGACCGGCTCGTCGCAGATGATCAGCTTCGGCTCGACGGCGAGCGCGCGCGCAATGGCGATGCGCTGGCGCTGGCCGCCGGAAAACTCGTGGGCGTAGCGGCGGGCGGCGCGCGGCTCTAATCCGACCAACCGCAATAATTCCTCGACCCGCTTGTGGCGGTCTCCTGCGGGCACCAGATCGTGCAATCCAAGCGGCTCGGCCAGAATCTGGCCGACCGTCATCCGCGGGTTGAGCGAAGCGTACGGGTCCTGGAAGATGATCTGAGCGTCGCGGCGGAAGGCCCGCAGATCCTTGGTGCTCATCTTCGTGAGATCGCGGCCGTCAAAGCGGATCTCGCCCTGGTCCGGCTCGATCAGGCGTAGAACCAGCCGGCTCACCGTCGACTTGCCGCAACCGGATTCGCCGACCAGCGCCAGCGTCTCGCCGGTTTTCACGCTGAACGAAACGCCGTCGACGGCTTTGATGAACGTGGTCGGTGACCCAAACACCGAGCGCTTGCCCACGAAATGCTTGACCAGATTTTTCGCTTCCAGAAGCGCGGTCACGGTACGAGCTCCTCGAGTGGCGCGCGGATGCAGCGCGACCAATGGTT
>NZ_DASSRP010000082.1:0-3851 GCF_035701725.1 Bradyrhizobium sp. | reverse complement strand
GCTGAACTCGCCTGCGTCACCACGGCTTTCAGCGCCACCACGCGGGCCGCGTCAGCGCCGAGCCGGCTGCGGATCGCTTCCGCCTTGCGATCGAGATCGACCTTGGCGCGACCGAGCGTACCCTTCCAGTAAATCGGCCAGGTCAGCTCGCTGCCGATATAGGTGTAGTTGAACGTCCGGAAGCCGGGGGCGAGAACGCCGGCATCCGCGAGCTGGTCGATCCAGCGCTGCCAGTCCTCACCACCCATCACCGCGACGGTAGCGGTCGCTTCATCCTCGCTCGCCGGCGCGATGGTCGTCTCGTAGACTTCGCCGGTTTCGGTATTGAGGGTCTTGATTTCGACGGGCGCGCCGAGCGGCTTGATCGCCGATCGATAGGTGTTGCCGGTTACCGGGTCCGTGCGGACCGGTGCGGCCATGCTGTAGACCAGCATGTCGAGCTGTCCGAATTTTTCGCGGACGCGCTCGATGAAGGTCTTTTTCAGCTCATCGGAGAACGCATCCCCCTCCAGCGTCAGGGGCGAGCGTCCGATCTTCTTGGCTTCGATCTCGAAGGCGCGGTTGTTGTACCAGCCTGCGGTGGCCGTCCTTTTTTCCGTCGGCTCGCGCTCCAGCGAGACACCGATCGTGTCCGCGCCGCCGGCAAAAGTTGTAACGATCCGGCTCGCAAGACCATATCCGGTCGAGCAGCCGAGCACGGCGACGCGCTTGGGACAGTCGGCTATCGGGCCATGGCGGAGAACATAAGCGATTTGCTCGCGGACATTCTGCGCGCAGCCGACCGGATGCGCGGTCGTGCAGATGAAGCCTCGCACGCGCGGTTCAATAACCATCGATTACGCGTCCAGCCGCTTGAATACCAGGGTCGCATTGGTGCCCCCGAAGCCGAAGGAATTCGACAGCACCGCACCGATCTTGGCATTGTCGATGCGCTTGCGCACGATCGGCATATCAGCAAACACCGGATCGAGTTCGGTGATGTGGGCGCTCTCGCAGATGAATCCATTGTTCATCATCAGCAGCGAATAGATCGCCTCCTGCACGCCGGTCGCGCCCAGCGAGTGGCCGGTCAGCGCCTTGGTGGCGGAAATCGGCGGACACTTGTCGCCGGTGCCAAATACCTTGCGGATCGCCTCGATCTCAGGCGGGTCACCGGCCGGCGTCGAGGTGGCATGCGGATTGATGTAGTCGATCTTGGTGTTGACCGTCGACATCGCCATCCGCATGCAGCGCTCGGCGCCCTCACCCGACGGCGCGACCATGTCATAGCCGTCCGAGGTGGCGCCATAGCCGACGATCTCGCCGTAGATGCGCGCGCCGCGCGCCTTGGCGTGCTCGAGTTCCTCCAGCACCACCACGCCGGCGCCGCCGGCAATGACAAAGCCGTCGCGGCTGATGTCGTAAGGCCGCGAGGCTGTCGAAGGCGTCTCGTTGTATTTCGACGACATCGCCCCCATCGCGTCGAACAGCACGGACAGGCTCCAGTCGAGCTCTTCGCAGCCGCCAGCAAAAATCACGTCCTGCTTGCCGATCTGGATGGTCTCGTAGGCATTGCCGATACAGTGATTGGAGGTCGCACAGGCCGAGGAGATCGAATAATTCACGCCCTTGATCTTGAACCAGGTGGCCAACGTTGCGGATGCGGTCGAGGACATCGCCTTCGGCACTGCGAACGGACCGACACGCTTGGGGCCCTTGGTGCGGGTGATATCGGCCGCCTCCACGATCGTGCGCGCCGAAGGCCCGCCCGAACCCATGATGATGCCGGTGCGAATATTGGAGACGTCGGAAGGCTCAAGTCCCGAGTCCCGAATCGCCTGCTCCATCGCGACGTGATTCCAGGCTGCGCCCTCGGCCAGAAATCGCATCGCACGGCGATCGATGACGGTCGAAGGATCAAGCGTCGGCGCGCCCTGAACCTGCGAGCGGAAACCCATCTCGGCGTATTTCTCGGCGCGCGAGATTCCCGAGCGGGCCTCGTGCAGACTCGACAGCACTTCCTGGGTGTTGTTTCCGATCGATGAGACGATGCCCATCCCCGTAATCACAACCCGCTTCATGACCGCCTCACCCCTGTCTTCGCTTTCTCGATATCCGTAACCAACTTAAAGGTCGTCCGTATCAGCTGAAAAGTTCACATTGCCTGCTGCACTGCGGCGTCCTGCTTGAACAGACCGACCCGCAGATCCTTGGCGCGGTAGATAATCTCGTCATCCATGGAAAGCCAGCCGTCCGCAATGCCCAGCCAGAGCTTCATCCGCATCACGCGCTTGATGTCGATATGGTACACAACCTTGCGAACGTTTGGCAGCACCTGGCCCGCAAGCTTCAATTCGCCAAGACCAAGCGCCCGGCCGCGGCCCTCGCCGCCAATCCAGCCGAGATAAAAGCCGACCATCTGCCACATCGCATCGAGGCCGAGGCAGCCCGGCATCACCGGATCGTTCTTGAAGTGGCAGCCGAAGAACCACAGCTCCGGCTTGACGTCGAGTTCGGCGCGGATCACGCCCTTGCCGAATTCGCCGCCGTTCTCGCTGATCTCCGTAATGCGGTCGAACATCAGCATCGGCGGCAGCGGTAACTGGGCATTGCCGGGGCCAAACAGCTCCCCACGGCCGCAGGCCAGCAAATCTTCATATTCATAACTGCTGCGCCGATCCAGCATGGTGCCAGCCTTGTCAAAAATCCCGATGGAAGCATCCGGGGCGAACGATCCGCATATCGCGGGGAACGACGCCCGTAGTGCCAATTGGCCCTCAGCTCCACAGGTCGGGACCCTGCGGCAGCGGGCATTTTCCTATAACTATCCGGGGTCAACCGAAGTTCGCGCTCTCTATCACAGGGGATTATGGTGGCAAAGCGCGCCGGTGGGGCAATTAGCCGCTTGCGGCCCCGCAACGGGCTTAACCGTTAAAGCTGCTCTTGGGGACGTTCTAGTTGCGAAAAACTTGCATCTAAGACCGACGGTCCTTATATTTCCTTGGAATATTGAGGTTGTTTGCAGAGTCTGACGTGGAAATGAGCGACAACGGTACTGCTTTGAACGACGAAATGCCGGGTTCCGAGCCTGGCGCGTCCGGCCGCGAGCCCACATTGACCGGCTGCCCCTGGCACGACGTCAACGAAATGCTGCAGGCGGCCGGCTTGCGGCCGACCCGACAGCGCATGGCGCTGGGCTGGCTGTTGTTCGGCAAGGGCGCCCGCCACCTCACGGCGGAAATGCTCTATGAGGAGGCGACGCTGGCGAAAGTGCCGGTATCGCTGGCCACCGTCTACAACACCCTCAATCAGTTGACCGATGCCGGCCTCTTGCGCCAGGTCAGCGTCGACGGCACCAAGACCTATTTCGACACCAACGTGTCGGCGCATCATCATTTCTATCTCGAGAACAACCACGAGCTGGTCGATATCGAGGACCCGCATCTGGTGCTGCAGAAGATGCCCGAAGTGCCCGAGGGCTACGAGATCGCGCGGATCGACATGGTCGTCCGCCTGCGCAAGAAGCGCTGAGCGCGAGATCTTCGCACGTCGTCCCGGCGAATGCCGGGACCCATAACCACAGGAAAGAGTGGCGAACGCTGGACCGTCGGCTCGGCGTGACAATTTGTGCCTGGGTCCCGGATCGCGCTCGCTTGTCCGGGACGACAACATTCATCGAACGCGAAATCTCTTCTCGCGCGCCCTGAACAGCCGGTCAGACAGGAACTTCCTTAAAGGCGCGGCATCCGCGAATTGCAGCGTGACCTTGAACGGCACGATGTCGCCGACGAGAGACGATCGTTCTCCAACGCCGCGCAATCGGGCAAAATCCTTTTCCGTGGTCACCAGCGTCAACTGATCGCGCCCGGCAT
>NZ_DASSRP010000081.1:0-2984 GCF_035701725.1 Bradyrhizobium sp. | reverse complement strand
GGTCGTCCTGATCGTCGTTCTTGTTGGCGGTTGGCTTGGCTGGATCGCGATCGCACGCGCAATGGTGAAGCACGAGCCGGTCGAATATTATCGCGGCTGGGGCGGCTATTGGCACCCGATCGGCCTCACCGACAAGATCAGCAAGGAAGAGGCCGACAATCTTCATGCCGAAGGCCGCGTGTACCTGATCGGCCGTTATGACGGCAAAAAGCTCGTGCGCGTCACCAAGATGCTCAAGGGCGCGGTGTTCTTCGATTTTGAGTACACTTACCATCCGAACGGCAGGTGCGCGAGCGTCAAGACCACGAACGCGAAAGGCGTCGTGAAGCTCCGCCGCTACGACCGCCGCGGCAAGCCGGAACCGGATAATGCAAGGGGATTTTGGTGAGCGAGCTGATGTGCTGCGTCCGCGTTATTTGCGGATCGGCACGCCCTTGGTGGTGAAGCGCTGAGTCCTGCCGCCCTCGCGCAGCGGCCGGCGCGTCGAGGCGGCCTTGCCGGTGCCGGGCGGCTGGTGCGCCGGGACCAGTTGATCGGGGCCGGAGCCGATCAGGTCGCGGCGTCCCATCGCTTTCAAGGCTTCGCGCAGCACCGGCCAGTTGTCGGGATCGTGATAGCGCAGGAACGCCTTGTGCAGCCGTCGCTGCCGCAGCCCCTTGATCGCCTCGACCTTTTGGCTCGCCCCGTGGCGCACGCCGCGCAGCGGATTGACGCCGGTGTGATACATCGCGGTCGCGGTCGCCATCGGCGAGGGCAGGAAGGTCTGCACCTGATCGGCGCGGTAGCGGTTCTTCTTCAGCCACAGCGCGAGGTTCATCATGTCCTCGTCTGATGTGCCCGGATGCGCCGCGATGAAATACGGGATCAGGTAATATTTCTTGCCGGCCTGTTTCGCCGCCGCCTCGAACATCTGCTTGAAGCGGGTGTAAGCGCCGATGCCGGGCTTCATCATCTTGTCGAGCGGGCCGCGCTCGGTGTGCTCGGGCGCGATCTTCAGGTAGCCGCCGACGTGATGGGTAACGAGCTCCTTGACATATTCGGGGCTCTTCACCGCCAGATCGTAGCGCACGCCGGAAGCGACCATCACCTTCTTGACGCCCTTGACCTCGCGCACCTTGCGATAGAGCGCGATCAGATCATCATGCGAGGTGTTGAGGTTCGGGCAGATCTCGGGGAAGACGCAGGACGGGCGTCTGCATAACGCTTCGACCTTCGGGTCCTTGCATGCCATCCGGTACATGTTGGCGGTCGGGCCGCCGATGTCGGAGATCACGCCGGTGAAGCCCGGCGTGGTGTCGCGGATGCGCTCGATCTCGCGCAGCACCGATCCCTCCGAACGGTTCTGGATGATGCGGCCCTCATGCTCGGTGATCGAGCAGAAGGTGCAGCCGCCGAAACAGCCGCGCATGATCGTCACCGAGAACTTGATCATGTCCCACGCCGGGATCTTCGCGTCACCGTAAGAAGGATGCGGCGCGCGCGCGTAAGGCAGGTCGTAGACCGAATCCATTTCCTCCGAGGTCAGCGGGATCGGCGGCGGATTGAGCCAGAGATCGCGGTCGCCATGGCGCTGCACCAGCGGCCGCGCATTGCCGGGATTGCTCTCCCGGTGCAGCACGCGCGAGGCGCGCGCATAGGCCTCCTTGTCCTGCTCGACCTGTTCGAGTGCCGGCAGGCGGATCACGGTGTCGCCGGCATGGCGGCCGGCGCCTTCATCGGCGGAATCGAGATCGCAGGCCAGCAATTCGGTGTATTGCTCGGGCACGCGGCGAAACAGCGCGACGCCGCGGATCGAACCGAGGTCGCGCGGGGCTTCGCCGGCGGCCAGCCGATGCGCCACCTCGACCACCGCGCGCTCGGCATTGCCGTAGAGCAAGAGGTCGGCCTTGGCGTCGGCCAATATCGAGCGGCGCACTTTCTCGGACCAGTAGTCGAAATGCGCGATCCGGCGCAGCGAAGCCTCGATGCCGCCGAGCACGATCGGAACATCCTTGTAGGCCTCGCGGCAGCGTTGTGCGTAAACGATGGTGCACCGGTCCGGGCGCTTGCCGCCTTCGCCGCCGGGCGTGTAGGCGTCGTCGTGGCGCAGGCGTCGGTCCGCGGTGTAGCGGTTCACCATCGAGTCCATGTTGCCGCCGGTGACGCCGAAGAACAGGCGCGGTTTGCCCAGCGCCTTGAACGGCTCGGCCGACTGCCAGTCCGGCTGCGCGATGATGCCGACCTTGAAGCCCTGCGCCTCCAACAGGCGGCCGATGATCGCCATGCCGAAGGAGGGATGGTCCACATACGCATCGCCCGTCACCAGCACGATGTCGCAAGTCTCCCAGCCGAGCCGCGCCATCTCGGGGCGGCTCATGGGCAGGAACGGTGCGGCCTTGGGCGCACGCGCGCCAAAGCGCGGCCAGGACATCAGCGGTTTTTCGGCGCGCATCAGGGCGTTCATGGCGCCAGAGGTAGGCCAGCGGCGCGGCGAATTCAACCGGATTGGGGCGCGATCGTTAAGGAAACGGGATTGCACCGGATTATGGCTCTACGCCACCACCAGGTTCCCGAGCAGCGCGCCGATATCGCTGGCTTGATCGATCGCCCATAGCGCCTTCAGGTTGGCGTCGGTTTGCGGTTTCGGCCAGCGCGCGCCGATGTTGCCGCGGAATTTCCGCTCGACATCGTCCCTCGTCATCGGCCTTGCGGCAAAGCCCGGCGCATGGTCGACCTCGCGCGTGATTTTTCGGCCGTCGAGAAGCGTCGCGGTGATGCGCGTCGGCACCGCGCCGCCGGTGCGCGCGGTCAGCGCCGGATCCTCCGCGACCTTGATCTTCTGCATGAAGGAAAGCACCGCGCGATCGCGGAATTTCGCTTCCGTGAAGCTTTCGGGCGTGACGTCGCCGTCGAACATCGCGCGCGCGATCATGTAGGGCAGGCTGTGGTCGGCGGTCTCGCGCGTCTTCGGGTCCCATTTTTCGGGCTCGCTGCCGGTGCGCTCA
>NZ_DASSRP010000080.1:0-18695 GCF_035701725.1 Bradyrhizobium sp. | reverse complement strand
GCGCGCCGCAAGTGCAGGAGCCGTCTCCCGCCGGAGAAGAAACCGGGGCGTTCGTCCCGCACTTCCGGTGCCCAGCGCGACGCGAAACGGCCTCAGCGCTTTTGGGGGTGCTGAGGCCGTCATGCGTCGATCCCGATCAGGCGCACGCCGGGATCAGCCCATCCTTGCAGATGTCATGACGAGCCGCATTTTCATAGGTGAATCACCCGCGGCTGATGGTCGGCGGTCTCCTCGTGCCCACGATCCGTCGGCATCGAGAAGTCAGCGCGAATCGACAGGCCAGGGAGAAACGGCTCCGCCGGGTTGGATCGACGGAGCCGCTGATGGTAGGCCGGGTGCTTGAGGGGGAGTCTCCGGGACCATCCGGCGCATTCCTAGGCGGCGGTTGTCGAAGAGTCTGTGTCGTGGTTCACAGATGCGCGTGTTCGGTTGCGCAACATCCCGCGAGTGAAACGACGCTCGTCGTTGCTCGCGCCCATCAACGCGCCGATGATAAGCAGCATCGGCATCGGAATTCGGCTCGATCCTTCCTTGTAGCCGTCGCGCTCGTCGTCTTCGTGCCCCGCACGATCTCGCGCGAGAATGCGGATTCTCCCCGACGGCCGGCTTCATTGAGAATGGGACACCTCATGATTTGTTCTGCGATGACGCACGTAGCAGATACCGCCGCGGACGAATGTGAGTTTTCTCACACCGGCCGCCTGGCGCGCTTCCCGCTTTCAGTTGCGCTGGGTGATGCGCCTTGAACCCGTTGACGGTGTCGGTAGACCCAATCAAAGACCGGGCATTTCAGGGGCCTCGGTGACCAAGCCGGCGCCGTCCAAGCGAACATATTCCGCTCGGACGGCGCTGTGCTTTCAGGCCTGTGCGGTGGTTGGCCAAAACCCGAAGGCGGGGAAACGAGAAGATCTGGAATAAAAAGCCCCACCGCGCTGAGAACGCGGCAGGGCCAATCTAATCCGTCTTGGGGGGCATTCTCCGAGGCGGACCCGCGCGATTCTAGTGGCCCGAGCTTACGCCTGCCTTACACGCAAGAGGCGACCGGCAGGCGCGGCAGATCATCCGAACCGGGACAGGGATGTATCGCCGTCTCGGCGTGATGGGATCGGCGCTAAACCGGTCGAGGCGAACTAAAATCGCAGGCCATTGTCCGCCGACGACGGCCAGCACCGGACCGCCCAGCAACAAGCCGGCGCGCCAGCCTGCGCGGCCCCAGAGGCACTTTTTGAGTAGCGCGTGCAGTCGCGTTCGGGCGTTAGCTCACCCCGTCGCGTAGAGCTGACCCACAGGGCCACAATTTTAATTGCGCGGCAGGGGTCGTCGGCTTGTTGTAAACTGGGTCGACGACCCCACCCGGAGCAGCATCCTCCCCTACCCGGCCCGTCTTTGCCAAGCGACCGGCTCGCGTAACCGCCCCGTTGCCAAAGCATGCCTCGAGCGCGGCTGTTCTGCAGCAGTCGGAGCAAATTCGCCTCTCCGTGCGGGCCGAAAGGTCAGCAATTTCCTGAAATCAATGCTACGATCCATGCCGCGCGCTTGCCCTGTGGGTCGCGCGATTCGACGCCGATCGCGAGTTGATGATGACAGTGCACGCCCCCAAGCTTCTCACTCCCGAAGAATTTGCCTCGCTGATCGAAATCGCGATTGCGGCCGACAGCCCGACGGTGCCCCCGCACCACCTGTCGAAGCTCGTCAGCCTCGGCTATGTCCTTGAAACCGCAAAGGGTCCTCGCGTGACCGGCGATGGCCTGGTCCGGATTACGGAAAGCGAATAAAGTCTGAACGGCGTGCCCGTAACCTTCCGGAATTGATCCACAACGGGATTGGGCCTCATATGGAACCGTTTCGAAAGGGGCTGTCAGGCCCAGCGGGCGGTTTCTTTGTAGGTCTGTATCATGCCGCGCTATTTCTTTCGCATTCGCAACGGCCGCTATTCCGGGGCCTCCGAACAGGGCATTGAGCTCGCCGACCGCAATGCGGCCTGGGAGGAGCTGACCCGATCCTGCGCCGACATGGTCGGCGGAATCTGCCGCAAGCTCGGCCAGAATACGCAGTGGGAAATGGAGCTGCTGGACGAGCGCAAGGAGCCGGTGTTCCGGATTTGCCTGGTGGCGGACTCGCTGGAAACCAAGCCGAAGTCGGCGGTCAAGAAACGCCAGCCTTGCAACGAGCGATCCTGAAGGGATCGCCCCTTCTCGTCGGAAGCTGAACACTTGCGCCGCGAGTTCGCGGCTAAATGCGATGCAGCTAGTTCGCGGATGCGCCGCCCGCCGTGCTCTTGGCCTTTGATTTGGCCGTCGAAGCGGATTTCGCGGGTGCCGATGGCGCATCGCTGCGCACACCTCCCCAGGGATCGGCGGGCGCCTTCTGATCCGGGATCTTCTTCAAAGAATCCTTGTAGGCCTTCTCTTGCGCCGCCTCGGCATTCTTTTCGTCCTCGGTCTTGCTCGGCTTGTCCTGCAGCAAGTTCAATTTCGGGATTTGCGCAAAAGCCGGCGAAGCCAGCAGCATGATCGCGGCCGCAAGGCGTACAGCCTTCATGGAAAACTCCCTGGAGCACCGATTTCGAAGTTCGCAAACTGTTGAAGCGCCTCTGATGCGAACTTCGAAATCAAAGGAGCTCTAGCCAACATGGGCTGTTCAGGCGGCCAACATATCACCGCGTCCGCACCTGCGCCAAGCGCACTAGAGGGGGTCGGATTTGCAGGATTTTTGCGACGGAAACCAGTCGTCCCAGACCGGACCGCACTTGGTGCAGCCGTTCAACAGCAAAGCGAAGACAATCACGCCCGCGATTGTTGCCAAACGTTGCAGCATTTCAAAACCCACCCCTGGTGTGCCGATTTCCGCACATGATAAAGTGCACTACACGGGAATTTCAAGCACGGCCCCTCGCATTCGATCGTCGCGCCGCGCTAGGATCGAGCGATGCGGCGGCGGGCGGCGATCTCTTTCATCATCACGATGACGGCTACAGCGTTGGTGCTTTCGGGCTGCGGCATCGCCGACAGCCGGTCGCCGCTTCCGCTGCCCGATTTCATGCGCGCCAAAGCCGCCGATCCGCCGCCACTCGAACAGCCGCCCGACGTCAGACGCGTGGTCCGCGAAAAACTCGACCAGGTCTTCGTCGCCCAGTCCAATCCGCAAAACGTGCAGGTCACGGAAGCACGGCACGAACTCCGTGGGCTCGGCTGGTACGCCTGCGTCAAAGCCGATCTGACGTCGGCCACCGGCAAGCCGCTCGGCGAGGAGACCTATCGCATCTCGATCAACAGCGGCGTCATCATCGACCGGCGGCGCGCTTTACCCGAGGATAACTGCACCGCCGAATCCTATCAGCCGATCTGAGCGAGTGGGCTTAGAGATCAGCCCCAATGCCCGAGCCGCAATGCCACGCTCATGGTGGCTTCGCGCAACTCGTCGGCGAGCTTGCGGTCCTCGATCGCGCGCGCCAGCACCATGCCGCCGAGACAGAGCGCGGTGAGCGAAAGCGCCACCTGCCGCGAAGGCTGCCCGTTGGGGCTCATGCCCTTCTCGAAGGTGTCGACCATCATCCGCAGCGCTGCCTCCTGGGCTTCCCGCACGGACTGATCGGTTCGCGAGACATCATTGGGCAGGCCGATCAGCGGGCAACTGGCTTCGAGATCTTCCACATGCTGGTGCGAGAGATAGTCGCGCAACAGCGTGACCGCGCTGTCGGAAGCCTTCTCGGAGTTTTCGATGACGCCCTGCTTCTCGCTGACGAAGCAGCTGATCGCTTCCGCATAGAGCTCGCTCTTGCTCTGGAAGTAGCTGTAAAAGCCTCCGCGCGTCATTCCCGCGCCGGCCATGATGTCGTCGATCGACGCCGCGGTGAAACCGTGGCGGTTGAAGAGTTGCAATGCACTCTGAATGATTTTCTGCCGCACTTGCTCGCGGTGTTGAGTCTGGACTCCCATGTCACCCCCACAACCGCGCTGAAATGGCGTTCAACGCGATCTGTTCAAAACCTTCGATCCTTGTTTGCTCAGTCATTTTCGTCCTGATGGGTTTCGTCCCCGCTGCCATTCATTGATGCCTACCCGTGGACAAGGACTGATTCAGGAGCGCGAACATTCCCGAGATCACGGAAATGTAATCGCGCGACGGGCGGAAGTTTCCGGAGTGGCTCAGCTGCGTCACACCTGCTCGCGCCCTCCACCGGGGCGAAATCAGCCGGACAGGACCCCGAGCCGGAAAACGAGGGAACCGCCGACAGGCCCGGCCGGCAACAAGCGCATCGTCAATGGCCGGTTAACGATAAAGATCAAATTGAATCCCTGGGCCAACAGCATCTTCCGAAGTTTCCGCTAGCTTCGGGCGTCAAGGACGCCAAACGCGCGGGATGTCGGGCCCGCATTGCATGTCGATGAGGAAAGCGGGACGTGGCTGAAGCGGCTGACATGACGGGGCCGTCGCGCGCGCCGGCCGCGGATGGGGTGGATACCCGCGCGCCGATGGCCGCCGCAGCTCCCGTTTGCCAGCCTGAGGGCTTCACGGCACTGAGCTCGGTCTCCGTCGCGGCATGGCGCGCGCTTGCCGAGCAGGCGATTGAACCAAACGGTTACTATCTTCCGGCCTGGGAGCTCGCCGTGAACGCATCGGCGCGCGGCCGGACCAGGGTCTCGGCGCTGGCCGCCTGGCGCAGCGAGCCCGCCGGCGCATTGGCTCCGGTTCAGCCCAGCGAAGCTGCGTCCAATGAAGCGCCACGACTGATCGGCCTGCTGCCGGTCGTCTCATTGTGGCGCGCCTGCGGAATTCCGCTGCCGGCGCTGGCGAGCGCAAGCCCCTACGGCACGCTGTGCACGCCGCTACTGGACCGCACACTTGGCGAGGATGCCGCCAAGACCCTGATGGATGAGGCACGGCTTGCGGGCGCGCATGCGCTGGTCCTGCGTGACGTCTCGATCGGCGGCGCGGCGATGAAAGCCTTCACCCAGGCGCTGCGGCACCACTCGCTGCGCCCGATCGTCCTGCACGCACACTTGCGCGCGTGCCTTGACGCCAGGCGCGACGCCGACGAGCTGCTGCGCGATGCGCTGAGCGCCAAGAAGCTGAAGGAGCTGCGGCGTCAGCGCAATCGCCTCGCCGAACATGGCGCGGTGCGATTTACGGTCGCGCGCAGCGTCGACGAAGTCAGCCGCGCGGTCGAGGTGTTTCTTGCGCTCGAAGCCAGCGGCTGGAAAGGCAAGCGCGGCACCGCGCTTTTCCAGAACGAAGGCGATCTGAACTTCATTCGCAACGCGACGCGGGGCCTTGCCGAGACCGGTCAGTGCGAAATCGTGACCATGCATGTCGCCGACACACCGGTGGCCGCCGCGGTCGTGCTTCGGCATCTCGACCGCGCCTTCTACTTCAAGCTCGGCATCGACGAGGCGTTCTCGAAATTCTCGCCCGGCGTTCAGCTCACGCTCGACCTGACGCGGCATCTGTGCCGCGAGTCGGTGATCGCAACCGCCGACTCCACGGCGAGCGCCGACCATCCCATGATCAATCCGATCTGGCGCGGCCGGCTGAAGATCGGGGATGTCATCATTCCGCTGCGGCGCAACGATCCGGTGGTCACCGCGATTCACGCGGCGCTGGCCGCGCGGCATCATATACGCGAAGTCGCGCGCCGCGCGCTCAACCGCTTGCGCGCCAGCTAATTCCTGTCCGATCTTACGTCGTGATATCGAGCAGCGACTTGGTCGTGTCGGAATAGGCTTGAACGACTTTCGCGTTCGCCGCGAAGCTGTATTTGGCGACCAGCAGCTGCACGAACTGGCTGGCGAGATCGACATTCGGCGCCGCGACCAGGCCATCCTGGTTGGCGAACGGCGCGTTCGGATCATACTGCGGGACAAAGCCCGGCGAGACCGTCGAGACCGTTGCGGCCACGCCGCCTGGCGTCGAGCCGCTGGTTTGATCGACCTGGTCGACCTGCAGGGGCACATAGACCGCCGGAAAACCCGAAAGCCCGCCGGCACCGGCTGACGCGCCCGAACCGCCCGCAGCAGGCAGCGGCCCGGTTGTCGAGGCATTGGCGATATTGCTGGCGGCGACGGTGAGGCGCAGGCTCGCCGCATTAAGCCCGGATGTCGCAATCGAGAGTGTGCTCATGCCCTCTCGTGTAACGAACAAACCATACCTCGGTATTCACCCGATCGCTAAAATACCACGCACCGGATTTCGGTTACGATAACCAATTCAGGCGGTGGCAGCCTGCGCGTTCACTTCCGCCGAGACCTGACGGATGGCGGCGGCGAGTTGCTCGGGAGCCTGCGCGCCCGAGATCGCATATTTCTGTGCAAACACGAAGGTCGGCACGCCGGAAATGCCTTTGGCTGCGGCTTCCTCCGCCTGCGCCGAAACCAGCGCAACGTCTTCGTCGGTGGCAAGGCGGGCGCGGACCTGCTCGGCATCGAGCCCGACATCGGCCGCCGCCTGTACCAGCACGTTGCTATCGGTCAGATCGCCGCCGTCGCGGAAATAAAGCTCCATCAACCGTTGCTTCATCTCAGCCGCCTTGCCCTCGGCCTCGGCCCAATGGATCAGGCGATGACAATCGATCGTGTTCGGTTGCCGCTTCACGAGGTCCGGCCGGTAAGTAAGCCCCTCCTCGCCCGCAGCCGCGACGACGCGGCCGGCAATGCCCTTATAGGCATCGACCGAGCCGAACTTGGTGGTGAGATAATCCTCACGGCTGATGCCCTCGCGCGGGACCCAAGGATTGAGAAAGAACGGCCGCCAGTGCACTTCGACGGGAATGTCGCTCACCAGCGTCAGCGCGTTCTCGATCCGGCGCTTGCCGATATAGCACCAAGGGCAGACGACGTCGGAAACGATGTCCAGGCGAACCGGCTTCAAGGCGCTCATGAGGCTGCTCCTAGCATAACGGTTCCCGAGAGATAGGCCGGGCTAGGCCCCTTCACAAGCCGCCTATCGCAGGCTGGCGGCCAATACCCGCATACGCTCGGCGGTGAACTCGTCGGCCGGGAAAAACGTCTCCAGCGCCAGTTCCGACAAGGTAACGTCGACCGGCGTGCCGAAGATCATCGTCGCCGACATGAAGCTGAGCACGTCGCCGCCGAAGCGGAGCTTGAACGGAATGGCGACGCCATCGGGCGGCAGGGGCGCCGAGCGCGCCGGGATCGGGTAGGATTTCAGCTCTTCATAGAGCGTGATCAGACCGGGATCGGCGGTGAGCTCGCACTGGCGGTGCAGGCGCTCCAGCAGATGCCCGCACCATTCGGCGACATTCACTGTGTGCCGCGCCAGCGCCTCCGGATGAAACGCGAGCCGCATGATGTTGACCGGCGGCGTCAGCAAACGCTGCGGTACGCTCGCCAAGAGCGGCGCCACCATGCGGTTGGCCGAGACCAGATTCCAGTGCCGGTCATAGGCAAGCGCCGGGTTCGGCTCGTGCGCGCGCAGCATCCACTCGATCGCCGCGCGCGCCGATTTCAGCGCCGGATCATCGAGCGGACGCTGCGGAAACGCCGGTGCAAATCCCGCCGCCACCAGCAAGACATTGCGTTCGCGCAAGGGCACGTCGAGCCGCTCCGCCAGTTTGAGCACCATGTCGCGCGACGGCGCCGCGCGGCCGGTCTCGACAAAACTCAGGTGACGCGTCGAGATCTCGGCATCCTCGGCCAGATCGAGCTGACTCAAATGCCGCCGCAGCCGCCACTGCCGCAAATGTTCGCCGATAGGAACGGGCTCGGCCTGGCCCGCATTGGCCGCTGCGGAATGCAAACTCATGCTGCGAACGCTATCACGCTCGCTTCAGAGCTTCCATTACCTGCGACGTAATGGATCGGCCTCTTGCGCGCGGGCATCGTGGTCAGAGAGGAGATGACGTGCCGGACGGCGCGCTGATCCATCTCCCGACTCTCTTGGATGGAGAACCACGATGATGATCCCCTCCCTCTTCCTGCGCCGCGCGCTCCAGGTCGATGCCGTCTTCAGCGGCGCGGGCGCGGTGATGTTCAGCCTTGGCGGCGGACTGCTCGCGCCGCTGTGCAATCTGCCGGAAGCGCTGCTGCGCGAGACCGGCCTGTTCCTGATCGCCTATGCGGCGTTCGTCGGCTGGCTGGGCTTGCGCGACTCGATACCCCGCATCCTCGTCGGCCTCGTCGTCATCGGCAATGCGGCCTGGGCGTTGGCGAGCATCGCGCTGCTGTTCAGCGGCCAGGTCGCGCCGAACCTGCTCGGCGAAGCCTTGATCGCTGCCCAAGCCATCGTCGTCGGCGCGCTCGCCGAACTGCAATTCATCGGCCTGCGGCGAAGCCGCGACCTGGTGGTGGCCTGAGACCAAGGCCGGACGTCTCATCCGGTCGCCGCGGAAGCTATTTCGCGGCGACCTGTTCGCGGCGAAACCTTTCGCCGAGCCCAAGCAACACGCCGTTCGCGCCGGCGACGCCGAGCTCGAGGCTTGCAGCGATCCGGCGCGCGCGCTCGACAAAATGGGCAGCCGCCTCCGGCGGACAGACCTCGCTGGCGGTCGCCTCGAACAGCTGAAGCCAGCGGTCGAAATGCGCCGCATCGACCGGCAACGGCAAATGCTTTGGCATCGGCGCGCCGTGATAGCGGCCGGACATCAGCGCCACCGAGGACCAGAACGCGCACATCTGCTGCAAATGCGGCTGCCAATCGCGGATGCGCGCTTCAAAGATCGGCGCCAGCATCGCATCGGCGCGCACGCGATCATAGAACGTGTGCACCAGGCGTTCGATCATCGCCTCGGTGATACCGGTCCGCGACGTAATGTCGGCAACAATCTGCTCGCGGCGTTCAACTGCCGTCATCGTCTCTTCCTGGAACATGGGCTAAGCGTTGATGCTGCTTATTTATGCGCCTCGCACCGCTTTGCAACGATTGGCTATGGATTGGCGACGAGAACCGCTTGCGGGCGCGCCGGTGCGGCCTTCACCGGGAACCCGGCCCCCGCGTGACCCTTACGCCGACGCCTGCTGGGCTTCGTTCATGGCCGGCGCGGGAACCGCAGCGCTCGGTGTCGCGAACACCGCCGACGTTTCCGCCGTCACCGCGGCGCTATCGCCGTCCACGGACGTTGCCGGCTGCGGGACCGCTCGCTGAGATTTCGGACGGCCGCGCCGCGCAGCGGCTGCAACGCTCGCCCGCGCGCCGCTCGCGACCTTGCGCTTGGCCGGCCGGCTATCGGCGCGTACGGTCGGCGCCTTGGACTTGCTGTCGAGCTTGCGCTTGCGGTCGGGCTTGAGTTCGAGCTTCGGCTTGCTCTTCTTGGTCTTCTCTTTGGCCTTCTCGGCGGCCTTCTTGTCGGCAGCCCGCTTGGCCTTGGCGCGTTCGGCGGCGCGTTTTTCCGCCTCTTTCCTCGCCTTCCGCTCGGCCTTTTTCTGTTCCTTGGCCTTGAGCCGCAACCGCTCCGCGCGGGCTTCGGCGCGCTTCTTCTTGCGCTTTTTCTCGCAGGCGTCGCACTTGCAGCCGATCGGCTTCAGATAGGCTTTGAAATAATCGGTGCCGTAATCGTAGTTGATCTCCTCGCCCGGCTCGATGTTCTTGATCGCGCGAATGAAAACCTTGCGCTTGCGCGGGCGGACATCGCTTTCGGCGTTGGGCTTGCAGGCGTGATTGATGTAGCGGGCGATGTTTTCGCGCACCGAGCCGTCGATGGTCCAGCGGTTGGTGAGTTCGAACAGGTATTTGTTCTCGATCGCGTCGTCTTTTTTCTTCTTGGAATCCAGAAGCGGCCCGAAATACCGGATGATCTTGGTGCCCTTCTTGATCCGCCGGGTGGCGAAGAGGCCAAGCCCGGTGCGGGAACGGCCGATGCGATAGGGTTTTTTCTTGGAGATTTCAGGCATGAGGGGGTGACAACTACGCCAAGCCAGAGGAAGCAACGGATCGAGAGCCGGAAGGTTCTAGGACGATTCCATGCAAATGTCAGGCCTTTCGCAGCCTCTGCCGCGACCCTTCCCCACATTTGCTGGTAGAAAAGATACACTATAAGCGTTGCGAGGCTCAAAAACTCTTCATCAGGAGACGCGCCCATGGCCGTGGACGGAAACTGGAACATCACGATGTCGACGCCAATGGGCGATCGCGAGGCGACGCTGAGCCTGAAGAGCGACGGGAGCACGCTGACCGGCACGCAGGCCGCCGAAGGCAATTCCGCCGAGATCTTTGACGGCACGGCCAATGGCGATGATCTGTCGTGGAAGGTCTCGATCACCAATCCGATGCCGCTGACGTTGGAATTCACCGGCAAGGTCTCCGGCGACAGTATTTCCGGCGAAATGGGCATCGGCCCGATGGGCAGCTTTCCGTTCACGGGAAAGCGGGCGTAACAAACCCGGTCTCCCGCAGAACACATTTCTTCTTCTCCTCCTTGCGGCGTCGTGGCTCAAAGAGCGCGCGGGTGAGCGGCTCCCGTTCGATCGAATTTCGCCAGCAATGCTGCCACGGCGGCGAGGATAGCAAGGCCCGCGGCGACGACCACGGTCTGCGAGGCGAGATTATTCCAGCCGGCGCCGAGAAGCGCGTGGGCGGCAAACGAGAGCAGCACGCTGAGACAGTAGACCGCCAGCGAATATTCGCCACACTGGACCAGCGGGCGCAGCAGGCGCGTGCTCAACACCGAAAGGTCGCCCGGAAGAAGCCGCCAGCACAGCAGTGCGAGCGCGAGGAAATGGAATAGCCGCAGGACATCCAGATCGCCCTTCTCGATCGGATAGATCAACTCCGCGATCGCCCTCGGCACATAGGCCTCGAGCGCGTGGAAACGCCAGCTCAACGTGACGAACAAACTCAACAACAGATAGGCCGCGGCCGCGCCCGCCAGGACCGGCGATGTGAGCACGCGAGGCCGCTTCTCGGCGGGCGTCATGCCCCACCACATGCCGATCACATAGATGAGCTGCCAGTTTAGCGGATTGAAGAAGATATCGCCCTTCGGATAAGCCGCGATCGACCAGTCCAGCGAGTGGGACACAGCATAGAGCAGCACCGATGCGATCAGGGTCAGTGTCGGCCACAGCATCATCGCGGGCAGGATCAACACCAGCGCGAAATGCAGCATAACCATCAGCAGCAAGGGGTCGAGGTTGACCGGCGTGTATCTCAACATCGCCGCTTGAGATATGGTCTCAAGCGGGTTGACGAAGAAGATGGTGAGATTGGCCTGATCGAGCAGGCCAGGTTGCCGAATGGCAAAGAGAGCGACCTCGGCCAGAAGCAGCGCGATGGTGACAATTTGCGCGGCGTAAATTTCGATGGCGCGACGCAGGACCCGCAACAACGCAATCCCCAGGCCGGAATACGCGGCAAGCCCCCCATAGACTCTTCCCGATGCGAGCCCTGACAAGAAGACGAGAATCTCCGCGGCGTCGCTGAACCCGAAGTTTCTGGGGGTGAAATTATTGAAATAAACCTCGGGGATATGGTCGACAAAGATCAACCAAAGCGAAAGACCGCGAAACAGGTCGATCCGCAAGTCACGCACGCCCGGAAGCCAGATGAAATTCGATAACGGCGCACCAGATTCAGCAAGTTTGCTAGTGCCCATGAGTTTCCGATGTTCGCGATGGGCGTGCGGCCACTAGTGTGACATCATGAGGCAAAACGGCGCCTCATCCAACAGCCCACGCGTCATGCCGCCGAATACCCACTCGCCGAGCCGGCTGTGGCCGTAAGCTCCGGTCACGATCAAATCGGCGCCCTGGTCTTTTGCCACGCGAACGAGCTGATGCGCATCCGATTCCGCCATGTGAACGCGCACATCGGTTTCGGCTTTGACGCGGTGCCGCCCGAGATGCGCGGCAACGTCGCGGACGCGCCGTCGCGCGGCGTCCTGCTCGTTCGAGGTGCAGATCTCGACAATCGACACCCGGGACGCCCGCTTCAGGAACGGCAGCGCATCATGGACGGCAAGGCGCGCCTCCCGCGTATCCTTCCAGCCGATCACGATCCGATCGGCCTGCAATTCATGCACATGCTCCGGCACCAGAACGGTCGGCCGTCCCATCCGCAACACCGCTTCGGCCGGATCGATCAGACGATAGGGATCTACTTTCCGGTAGCTGCTCTTGAGCACGACCAGATCGGCCGCCCTCGCCTCGTTCGCGAGATAATCGAGCGGATATTCCAGATTCCAACGCCACGCCACCCGCCCGGCCGGCAGACCGACGACATCCCGAAACCACCGTTCCTTTTCGGCAAGCTCGGTTTTCATCCGCTTGATGTCCTCGGTCGTGGTCTCCTGAATGATGACGCCCTCGGCGACGAAGTCGGGCTCAATGGCAGACGCGGAAACGCCGATGACGGACGCCTCGAATTTCGCGGCGACGGATCGCGCCACGCGCACCTGCTCCTCTGCCTGTTGCGCAGGATCGACATAAACCATGACTGTCGCGACCGACATAATCGTGCTCTCCGCTAATGATCTATTTTTCGTACAGCCAGCGCATCAGCCGTTGACATAGATCAAGCAGCGACGCATCGGCACGACACGTCGCCAGCAATTCACCATGATCGTCCCGGGCGAGCTGCCGCGGCTGGACGAACTCAGCACCACGACAGCTGCCCGGGCGCTCGTTCCAGCAATTCGCGAATATTGGCCTCGATAATCCGATAGCCAACATTCCCGGTCAGGCGCTGCCGGCCTTCGTTGAACAGAAGCGTTGGGCTTGCGGTGATCGATTGGGCGCGGGCGAATTCAAGGTCGCCGACCAAGGTGGCATGCGCTGCGCCGGTGGCGAAGGCTTCCTCGATATCGGCAACGGGCAGATTGATCGATTCCGCGATTTCGAGCAGCACCTTTGCCCGCGAGACATCGCGACCGTGCCGAAAGAAAGCCTCGCGCACCGCCCAAGCGGCTCGATCCCCGGCACCGGGGACGATTTTGCCGGAAGTCTCCGTGCATCGGACGGCACACAAAAAAAGATGGGCGGGCATTGAGGATCTGGGAACGTCGATATTCCACGTATTCTCATGAAGTTCGACATGGCCGAACCTTTCGACGATTTCCCGTACATGGCTTCGATACGCGGCAAGGCCACCGCGCTCGCGCCACGCGGTTTCAATCTTGCTCACGACGTCGCCGAAGACGTGAAAATAGCGGCTATCGAGTTCGGCAGCGTCCTTGAAATTGGCTTTCAATTCGTCGATGCGGACCTGCGAGACGTAAGCCCACACGCACAAAGCGTCGGTAAAGTAGGTAATCTTGACGCGATCCATTGCTACGTCTCTTCTTGACTGCGACCCGCGGCCGCGTTTGCGACGCTTATCGTTGAAGAACATATGTGCCGGGTGCAGCGCATAGCGGGACGATACCGCGCGCCGGCGCTCCCGTGCCGGGCGGTGCGACGCGTTGAGCGTCGCTGTTGGCGAACAACCAGCGTACCCATTCAGGCCACCATGAGCCTTCCATCCGCTTCGCGCGCGAGCGCCATGTCGAGGCGCCGACATAGCGGTCGCCGGGCTGACGGGTCGCGACGTCGTAGTGACGCCCTTTATGGCCCGGCTCCGAGACGATACCCGTGTTGTGGCCGCCATTGGTCAGCAGAAAAGTGAGCTCGTTGTCGGTGAAGAGATGAGCCTTGTAAACCGACTGCCACGGCGCAATGTGATCGGTCTCCGTCCCCACGACGAACATGGGCACGCGCAGATCCTTGAGTGCGACGACGCTGCCCTCGACGGCAAATCGCCCGGCGGTGAGCCGATTTTCCAAAAACAGTCCGCGCAGATATTGCGAGTGCATCAGGTAGGGCAACCGCGTGGAATCGGCATTCCAGGCCATCAGATCACTCACCGCCTCCCGGTCACCTAGCAGGTAGTTGCGCGTCGCCTTTGACCAGATCAGATCGTCGCTGCGAAGGGTCCGAAACGCTGCACTCATCTGGGCGGAATCGAGTACGCCCTGGTCCCACATCATGTCCTCGAGAAAGGCGACCTGGCTTTCATCGACGAACAGCATGAGTTCGCCGGCCTCGCTAAAGTCCGTTTGGCCTGCAAGCAAGGTCACCGTCTTAAGGCGATCGTCGCCGTCGCGCGCCATGGTGGCCGCGGCAACCGCCAGCAACGTGCCGCCCAGACAATAGCCGCATGCGTGAACCTTCCGGTTCGGCACCACGGCATTGACCACGGAAAGTGCTGCCATGACACCCGCGGTGCGGTAAGCATCGAGCGAGACGTCGCGGTCGGATGGGGTCGGATTACGCCACGAAATGACAAAGACGGTGATGCCGCGATCGACCAGGTACTGCACCAGCGAACGGTCCGGCGCGAGGTCGAGAACGTAGTATTTCATGATCCAGGCGGGGACGATCAGGACGGGCTCGGCCAGAACATTCGGCGTCTTCGGATGGTACTGGATCAATTCCATCAGTTCGTTTCGGAAAACGACCTCGCCTGCGGTAGCCGCGAGAGTTTCGCCGACCCGGTATTGCGAGTCTGGCTTCGGCGGCGCCATCGCCATAGCCTGCACCCAGTCCTCCCAGAAATTCCGCATGCCGCGAGTAAGATTGGCACCACCCTCCTTGATCGTGCGGTCGATGACTTCCGGGTTCATCCACGCCACATTGGAAGGAGAGAACGCGTCGAGATATTGATGGATCATGAACCCAACCCGTTCGGCGTCTCGCGCTTTCATGCCGCGCAACGGTCGCGTGGCGCTTCGCCACCATTCTTCCTGGGCCAGGAACGCCTGCTGCCACCACAGAAAAGGATTTTTTTGCCAGGCTTCGTTATCGAAACGATGATCGATTGGTTCCGGCTTGAGCAAGGGTACGGCGCTGCCGGTCATGAGCGAGGCAAGCCTTGTCGCCAGCACAATGCCGAGCGCCACCAATTCGACCTGCCGGCCCGGCGCGCGCAGGAAATGCGAATACAAATCGAACCAGGCGCTCGCTTCCGCGTGCGGCGAAACGCCTGCGGTCAACCGCGCGATCATGCTGCGGCCGACGCGATCGAGCGTCTCGAACGACGGCAAATTGGCCACAGGCGACGGGGGCGGTGGGCACGGCTTTGGCTGTGTCGATACCACCGGCAGTCGCCGGACAGAATGTAAGCTTTCGACCGTTTCGGCCATGATTACCCGCCTGCGAACATGGAGGAAATTGCTTAACTCACTGCAGTCCAAGCGTCTTGACCTCGATCAATCAAATGCGCGGAAGCCGCCCCTCCGCGGCTTCAGCAGTTCCGTCGCCGCAAGAACCAGCAGCGCCGCGCCTGTCGTCAGCGCCAGATCATCGGCGTGCAGCGGGCCGAAGTGAAACAACTGCCGTAGCGGCGAGAGCGTCAAGCACAGGCCCAGCAGCAGGCAAACCCCAAGCAGGATCGACACCAGCGCCACATTGGGACGAAGCAGCGCCTTCCCCAAAGAAGGGCTGAAGGAGCGGTTCACGAGAATTAAGCCAAAGATCCCAAGGACGAGCGTCACGAAGGTAAGCGCTCTCACTTCATCTTCCGGCATGGCGTTCCGAGTCGCGAGAACGAAAATGGCGCCGACCATCGCGAAGGTCAGCGTGCCTTGCACCGCGCCCCAGATGATCAGGCGCAGAGGTAGCAGCGGCTCCGCTGGCGAACGGGGCGGCCGGCGCATGACATTCTCCTCCTCTTTCTCGGCCTCGAACACCAGCGAGCAAACCGGGTCGATAATCAATTCGAGAAAGGCAATATGGAGCGGACCGAAAATGATCGGCAGGCCGATGATCAGCGGCAGCAGCGCCAGTCCCGCGATGGGTACGTGAACGGCCACAATGAACGTCATTGCCTTGCGGAGGTTGTCGTAGATGCGCCGACCCAGCCGGATCGCGGTAGCGATCGATCCGAAATCATCGTCAAGCAGCACGATCGATGAGGCTTCGCGTGCGACATCAGTGCCGCGGCCGCCCATGGCAACGCCGATATGCGCAGCTTTCAGCGAGGGGGCATCGTTGACACCGTCGCCGGTCATGGCGACGATCTGCCCATCGGCTTTCAACGCTTCCACAATGCGCAGCTTTTGTTCGGGCACGATCCGCGCGAATATCGAACAGGTCCGGAGCCGCGAAATCAGCTCGGCATCCGTACAGCGGGCGACGGCATCACCCGTCATTGTTTCGTTACCGGCAAGTCCTGCCTGGCGAGCGATGGCCAGAGCCGTCGCCGGATAGTCGCCGGTTATCATCACGATTCTGATGCCGGCCGACTGGCATTGCCGCACCGCTTCCGGAACGCTTGCCCGCAGCGGATCGGCAAACCCGACAAGGCCAAGTAACTCGAAGGAAACAGCGGCCGGAGTATCGGGCAAAACTGTTCCAACATGCTGGCCACGCGCGACGGCCAGAACGCGCATCCCATCCGCCGCCATGGCATCGACGGAAGCCTTGAGATCACCGCGCTCCTGATCCGAAAGCCGACACAGACGCCCGATGGCTTCGGGTGCGCCTTTCGTCGCCACGATGAACGGGCCGCCGTCATGGGGCGCCCAGACATTCGTCACCGCAAGGAGTTCTGGCCTCAGGCCGTAGCTTTTTGCAAGCGATGTCTTGGCTGCCAGCGGACGGCCCTCGGGAAGCAATATAGCTGAAAGATCGTGAAGCGCCTTTTCCATGGGGTCGGATGAATCCGGCGCGCTGGCCAGAACGCCAAACGTCGCGATCTGGTAGAAGCTCTTGGCTAGCGGGTCCGGGTCGCCGTTGCGCCATTTGCCCTGCGGCGTTCTCAGTTCAGCGACGGACATACGGTTCTCCGTCAGCGTGCCGGTCTTGTCCGTACAAAGTACGGTCGCCGAGCCGAGCACCTCGATGGCGGTCGAGCGCCGCGTCAACACGCGGGCTCGCGAAATTCGCCAGGCCCCCATGGCCATGAACACTGTCAGCACCACCGGAAATTCCTCCGGCAACATCGACATGCCGATGGTGATGCCGGCGAGAAGTGCTTCCAGCCATCCGCCGCGAAAAAGTCCATAGAGAACCATGACAAGCAGGCTGATCGCGCCGCCGCCGATTGCCGCAAGCCGGACCAGATCGCGCGTTTGGGTCTGAAGTCTGGGGGGTTCTGTCTCGATGCTGTGAAGCAATCGTCCGATCTTGCCCATCTCGCTTCTGGATCCGGTCGCAACCACCTCAGCGAGCCCACTGCCCCGGACCACAAGCGAGCCGGAATAGACGTATGGCGACTCCTCGCCGCCGGGAGGTGCAATGCGTGGTAAGGAATCGCGCGACGGCCGCTTGCTCACCGGAACAGACTCGCCGGTCAGCAGCGATTCGTCGGCTTGCAGATCCTGCGATTCGATCAGCCGCGCATCGGCCGGAACACGATCGCCCTCCGACACAACGATCAGATCACCCCGCGCGACATCGCGTCCGGCAATCCGCTTGCGCTCACCGTCACGAATGACCAGTGCGCGCGGACTTGCGAGATTGCGCAAGGCATCGAGGACGCGCTCGGTTCGCGTTTCCTGGACGACCGTAATGAAGATCGACAGCATCGCGAAGGCAAGCAGGATAAGCGCCTCCTTCAGATCGCCGAGAAGTACGTAGATGGCTCCGCCGCCGAGCAGCAAAGCAAACATCGGCTCGCGCAGTATCTCCATCACGATGCGGAACGGAGTGCGGCGATCCGGTTGAGGTAGTTCGTTCAGGCCTTCAGCGTCAAGCCGGGCCTGCGCCTCGGCTTCGCTGAGACCGCGCGGGGACGACACCACGCTCATCTGACAGCGGAGGTTTGGTCGGAAGCTCTTCCTCGCGGACTGGAGCCTTGCCGGGTGTATGGCTTCTTCTCAATGGCCGCAGCCGAAAGCCTCCGGTAGAGGTCACGTCGACGTGCGATTGGCCACCAATCGTACAGGAAGATCTCGAGCGGGCGCCAATTCGCGACCCATCCCAGGATCAGGAAGCTTTCTTCCACGATCCTCCTGGACGGCGCGTCGGCGACAAATCCGGACACGAGATTTGCCGCGAGCAGACAAGCAATCAGAATCGCGACGCCTATCGCAAGCGATCTCCGGCCGATCCGAAACAGCTCGTTGAGGTCGCCTTGAATGGCGGTTGCCCGATCCGCGAGGTATTTGCCGAGCGCATCCGGCAAGTCTCGCGCCAGGTCAGTTTGGGCTTCATCATCCGGAAAGTGAATGATAACCCTGAATGGCCGGTCAGCCGGCAATTCCCTGGCCCATCCCACGATATATTCTTCGGCCTCCCGGTCGAGGTCCTTCTCCCGAAATGGAAACGGATCAAGCGTGTGGAAAAGCTGAGCGATCTCATCGACGCGGATCTCGATGATGTTTTCAGCATTTTTCGAGGTCATCGGTTCGTCCGAGAATTCCCACCCGCCCTTGCCGCCGACTAATGCGAGAACAGAATGGGAAGCAGAGGCTTCGACAGCATGCTTTTCGTTGCGCCGCCAAGAATGAATTCGCGGAAGCGGGAGTGGCCGTAGGCGCCCATCACCAGCAAATCAGCCTTGCAAGCGGCGGCCTCGCGGTTGAGCACCTCGCCGATCGGGCGCCCCGCAGCATGGACCTGGTCGATGATGACCTCGATACCGTGCCGCGACAGGTTCTTGGCGAGTTCTTCCGATGAATGGCGGGTGCCGAGA
Organism: Bradyrhizobium sp.; assembly: GCF_035701725.1. Lineage (GTDB taxonomy): Bacteria > Pseudomonadota > Alphaproteobacteria > Rhizobiales > Xanthobacteraceae > Bradyrhizobium. The sequence goes on along the minus strand of NZ_DASSRP010000080.1, from coordinate 134 downwards.
ACCTTTTCGTGGGTGACGGTGAGGATGCGCACGGTCCTGGCCTTCTCCAGCACCGGAAGGGCGTCGGCGACGGCGCGCGCGGCCGAGCGGCTGAAATCCCATGCCACCACGACCGTGTTCAGCGCAAACGGGCC
>NZ_DASSRP010000079.1:0-7407 GCF_035701725.1 Bradyrhizobium sp. | reverse complement strand
GATCTCCTTCGAGATGAAGGGGGCGCATCCGCATGATGTCGCCACCGTCATCGACCGGCAGGGCATCGCGGTGCGGGCCGGCACCCATTGCGTGATGCCGCTTTTAGAGCGGTTCAACGTGACCGCGACGTGCCGGGCCTCATTCGGGATGTATAATACGCGCGAAGAAGTCGACCATTTGGCGCAGGCGCTGATCAAGGCGCGGGAATTGTTCGCATGACCGACACTGTCGAAGTCAAGAGTCCTGAAAAGGACGTGGAAGCCAAGGATCAGCAAGCCAAGGCTTCCAACATGGAAACCCAGTCGGCTTTGCCGCCGGAAGAAACCGAGCGGCTGAGCGGCGACATCATTGCCGCGCTGAAGACCGTGTTCGATCCGGAAATCCCGGCCGACATCTACGAGCTTGGCCTGATCTACAAGGTCGAGCTCAAGGACGACCGCTCCGTCGATCTGGTGATGACGCTGACCACGCCGAACTGTCCGGCGGCGGGCGAACTGCCGCAGATGGTGGAAAATGCCGTGGCGAGCGTGCCCGGCGTCGGTGTCGTCAACGTCAATCTTGTGTGGGATCCGGCCTGGACGCCGGATCGCATGTCGGACGAAGCGCGTCTCGTCCTCAATATGTGGTGAGCGTTCGCGTCGATAGAAAACCTTATTGAATTGACCTCGGGATTGACCACATGACTGAGATGACCCCGACCTCACCAACCCCCAAGGCCCGGCGTCCTCGCCCGCAGGTGATGAAGCTGACTGAAGCGGCGGCGAGCCGCATCGTGGAGCTGACCAAGCGTGCCGATTCCGAGATCGTCGGACTTCGCGTTGGCGTCAAGAACGGCGGCTGCGCCGGCCAGTCCTACACGGTCGAATATGCCCATGAGATCCGCCCGACCGACGAAATCGTCGAGGACAAGGGCGTGAAGATCCTGGTCGATCCCAAGGCGGTCCTGTTCCTGCTCGGCACCGAGATGGACTACAAGACTGATAAGATGCAAGCCCAGTTCATCTTCAACAATCCGAACCAGGTGGGCGCCTGCGGCTGCGGCGAATCCGTGCAGCTCAAGCCGGCGAGCGTCGAAAGCTGATCTTTGTTCCGGGCGCGCTGCAGCGCTTGAGCTGCTGCGCAGAACCGGGACCCAGACTTAGACCGTAGAACTATGGACCCCGGCTCTGCGCCGCATGGAGACGCTGCGCCGCGGCCGGGGCGCGAGACGCTTGCCGATGGATCGCGATTTTCTGATCGATCTGTTTTCCAGCTTTGGCCCGGTGACGCTTCGGCGGATGTTCTCCGGTTACGGGATCTCGGCCGACGGCACCAATTTCGCGCTAGCGCTGCGCGCAGGACTGTATTTCCGTGCGGATGAAGCGACCATCCCGCAATTCGAGGCGGAAGGCTCGCGGCCGTTTCAATACCAGCAGAAGAGGAGCGGCAAGGTCGTCACCGTCAACTCCTATTGGGAATTGCCGGCGCGGCTGTTTGACGATCAGGATGAACTGGGCGGCTGGGCGAGAGCGGCATTGGCCGCCGCTCAGCGTGCGGCCGTGCGCAGGCCAAAGCGCGCGCGAAAGAAGGCCACGGCGGCGAAAGTTCCCGCCAAGAACGTCGCGAGACGGAAGGCATCAGCCAGGAAGGCAACAGCGAAAAAATCGGCTGTCAAAAAGAAAACGGCGGCGAAAAAGAAATAGGTCGCTTATCAGGCAACCTGGTTGCGGGTTTCCGCAACATATTCGGGATCTGCTTCGCAGACCACGCGGTTGCGCCCCGCGCGCTTGGCGGCATAGAGGCACGCGTCAGCCCGCTCGATCAGCGAATCCATGTCGTCGCCGGGCTTGAGCATGGAGACGCCGACGGAGATGGTGACGCGGCCGAGGATTTCGCCGGTCGATTTCTTCTTCAATTCCTTCGACATGACCGCCCGGCGAATGTGATCGGCGACCGTGAGCGCCTGGCGTAGCGCCGTGTTCGGCAGCACCACGGCGAATTCTTCGCCGCCATACCGGGCAGTGATGTCCTGTCCCTTGATCGACTGTTTCAGCGACATTCCGACCAGCCGCAGCACCTGGTCTCCGGTCAGGTGGCCATAGGAGTCGTTGAAGGACTTGAAGTAATCGATATCGAACATCAATAGCGAGAGCGGCTCGCTGGTTTCAATCGCACTTGCCACCGCGGTTTCGAGCGATCGATCGAAATACTTGCGATTGCCCAGACCCGTCAGGGGATCGGTCAGGCTCTCGGCCCGGATTGCCTCAAGGCTCTGCTGAAGATTGCTGATTTCCGCCTTGGAGAGCGCCAGCCGGTCCTCCAGCACCTTGGTGGTGTCGCGCATCTCATGTGTCGTCTTGACGAGGGAATCGACGAGCTTCTTGACCTGCTCGCGATTGAGCGCTGTTGCAAGTTTTTCGCTGACGCAGGCAAGGCTGTCGCTGTAGGTTGCCGACATCGCAAGCGCTTCGTCGATCAACAGCACGACGTCGTCGATTTCGCCGATGACACGGGCGCCGACTTTGTCGATTCGGTCCGTCGTCTTGATATGGGAGAGGTAGGTTTCGTAGATCTGCTCGAGATCGGATTCGGTCAGCTTGCCGGTGCGGGCCAGCGTTTCATTGACGACCTTGTTGAGCTGCGGGTTGTAGCCGGTCGCATAGACGTACCAGATTTCATAATTCCGGGGGATGGCGGTTTGCCGCAGCGATCTGATCTGGCCCAATGCCAATTCGGCAAAGGCCATCGTCCTTTCGAAATCGTCCAGCACCGAATATGCCCCCGCAACGGTCAGCGGCGGCTCGCTGATCGTGCCAATCACTTAAACTATGAAATTCAAGCTACTGGAGGTTGATGAACGAGCCGTTAAACCTTGACCCATACCAACGTAGTGATCGGAAGTCGCGATCAGACGCGGGCGCGGATCGGCCGCAGCAAAAATGCTGGAAGGTGGGAATGATCTGCGGGTTCCGACGGAGGCGGCCGCCGTGTCGGGGCAGACCGCGAGGCGGACGACGGGGTGACCGGCGCCGGCTTCGCTTCCGCAATCTGGGATTGCGTTGATGAAACCGAGTTGCGATTTTCCTTGCTGCTGCCGTCGCGATCACGACGGCGCCCTCGGCCGCCGCGCCGTGAACCCTCTCTCTCTCCGCGCCGCGAACGTTCATGGTCGCGGCCGTCGGAGGCTTCGTGCAACGCGGCCGGCGCGCTGCCCTCGGCGACGGGGATGCTTTGTCCGATTAGTTTTTCAATCGCAGCCATCGACTTGTGATCGAGCGAAGTGACGATGGACACCGCCGTTCCCGTGCGGCCGGCGCGGCCGGTGCGGCCGATCCGGTGTACGTAATCGTCGGCGTGGTGGGGAATGTCGAAGTTGAAGACGTGGCTGACGGCCGGGATATCGAGGCCGCGGGCGGCAACGTCGGAGGCGACCAGAAGCGGAATGTCGCCCTTGCGGAACTGGTCGAGCGCCGCCATGCGCGCGGTCTGATCCATGTCGCCGTGCAGTGCGCCAACGGAAAAGCCGTGCTTTTGCAGCGATTTGTGGAGGATGGCGACCTCGCGTTTGCGATTGCAGAAAATGATCGCGTTGTTCAGGTCCTTGGCCTCACGAAGCAGGTGACGGAGAACCTCGCGCTTTTGATGCGCTTCGCGACCCGAGGCTACCTGCAATTGCGTGACCGTGACTGCGGTGGTTGCAGGCTTTGAGACTTCCACCTTTTCAGGATTGTGCAGGAAGGTCTCTGTCACGCGGCGGATTTCCGGCGGCATCGTCGCCGTGAAGAACAGTGTTTGACGCGTGAACGGGACGAGTTTGCAGATGCGCTCGATATCGGGAATGAAACCCATATCCAGCATGCGATCGGCTTCGTCGATCACGAGCAGTTCGACGCCGGTGAGCAGAAGGCCGCCGCGTTCGGTGTGGTCGAGCAGCCGGCCGGGCGTTGCGATCAGGACGTCGACGCCGCGCGTCAGCTTGGAATCCTGGTCGCCAAAGGAAACGCCGCCGATCAGAAGCGCGACATTGAGTTTCTGGCCGACGCCGTAGCGGTCGAAGCTTTCTTTCACTTGGGCCGCGAGTTCGCGGGTCGGTTCAAGGATCAGGGTGCGCGGCATCCTGGCGCGGGCGCGGCCCTTTTCCAGGATCGTCAGCATCGGAAGGACGAAGGCAGCGGTCTTGCCGGTGCCGGTCTGGGCAATGCCGAGAACGTCCCGGCGGGCCAGAACGTGAGGAATCGCCTTTTCCTGAATGGGGGTGGGGGTTGTGTAACCGGTGGCCGCAACAGCGGCGAGCACCTTTTCGGACAGGCCGAGATTTGAGAAGGACATTGAGCCTCTAATCGAAACCGCCGTTCGGAATCGAGGGTAAAAGGCGGTCGCGTTCGGCCCCGAAACGGCGCGCTTGATGAAGCTCAGGGGCAGTGAGAGGACGCTGACCAGCGGCGGATCGACCTCAGAATCGTACTCAATCCAAATCCGCTTTTCACGGCGAACATAGGGTTGAAACCGCTAAAGTCAATCTGGGAACGGGTCAAAACGGCAAAAAACCTTAATGTTTTCGCACAAATAAGGGGCTTTTTGTCATTTCGCCTTCAAATGATGGATGGACACGGTGAACCGCCAGTGGAGTGGATTTGACGTTCGCTTCCTACCGGGCCGCGAATTCATCAAGCGAATGCCAAATCCGAAACTCCACTGGAAACGGATATTTGGTAGTGGTTCTTTGATTCCGACATTCGCAAACGGTGCCCGTTGAGAAGGGGATGCGAATGTTGGAATCGAACCACTAGGATAGGCAGGCCGACTACGGCAAAAGGCGATTGCGGCAGGCGCGGGACCGACATGAAGCATTTGGCATCGTTGAGAGTCATCATCGCGCTGGCGCTGCTTGCACTGACCTCACCGGCGCAGGCGGCCAATCGTGTCGCGCTCGTCGTCGGCAACAACGACTACAAGAACGTGCCGAAGCTGCAGAAGGCGGTGAACGATGCCCGCACGATGGGCGATACGCTGAAGCAACTCGGCTTTTCCGTGATGCTGGCGGAGAACCAGACGCGGCAGGCTTTCAGCGAAACACTGCTCGCGTTCGATCGGGCGCTCGAGCCCGGCGACACCGCGTTCTTTTTTTATGCCGGCCATGGCTTTGAGATTGCCGGACAGAACTTCCTGCTGCCGACCGACGTGCCGGCCGCGACCGAAGGGCAGGAAGAATTGGTGCGCGATGCCTCGGTGCTCGCGGACCGCATCATCGAGCGTTTGCAGAACCGGAAGGTGCGCACCGCCATTCTGGTGTTCGACGCCTGCCGCAACAACCCGTTCGAACGTCCGGGGACCCGCGCGGTGGCGGGCGGCGGCGGTCTTGCGCCGATGACGCAATTGCCCGAAGGGGTGTTTTCGGTGTTTTCGGCAGGTCCGCGCCAAACCGCGCTCGACCGGCTCTCCAACAACGACAGCAATCCCAATTCGGTTTTTACGCGCGCCTTCGCCAAGGAGTTGCTGCAGCCCGGCGAAAATCTGGTGCAGGTCGCCCAGCACACCCGCCGCATCGTCAGCGAAATGGCTGAGACCGTGAGCCACAAGCAATTTCCGGTTTATTTCGACCAGATGGTCGATGACGTCTTCCTGAACGGCAACGAGAAGGCGCAAACCGCCGAAATATCCAAGCCGACGGATAAACCCGCAGATACGCAGGTTGCGGCACTGTCGCCGGCGGCTGTTCCGCGCCCGTCGAAAGAGGACGCGCTCAACGCGCCGATTGCGCTGTTCTCTCGCCACAATGGCGGCTGGACGATGGTGTTTTCGATCGCCGACCCCACGCTCGGCATTTCCTGGCGAATGGGAAATAGCGGCGATTTCCGCGAAACCGGGTTCCTCGATACGCTTGATTCCAGAACCCGCAAGCGAATGCCGAATCCCTCGGTCGAACTCGCGGCCGATACCCCGGCGGCAACATTCGAAGTTCGTTACGTCGACGTGTCGGGAAATCTGCAAGGACCGTTTCCGATCAAATTCGATCCGGAAGCGGCGCTGATCCGCGATCAGCGCAAGATCCTCGACATGACCGCCAATAGCTGGCTTTCGTTCCGCGAGTTCAACGGTCTTTTGGTCTACTACACCCACCTGATGTCGTATCGTTGCGCGATCCGCGAGGTGAAAATCGGCATCGATAGTGCGGTTCCCGATCAGGTGCTCAAGCTGCCGCCTTGCGACATGAAGGATCCGAGCGCGATTCCATACGAGGCCAAACCGTATTTGAAGCTCTCGCCGTCGAACAGATTTGTCTCGGTGGAATTGACCTATCGCGACGGCAGCGTGTCGGAGATCAAGAGTTTCCGTCGCTGATTCTTCGCGGGCAAGCCTGGCAAAAAGAAAGCCCCCAACGATCGTCGGGGGCTTTCTCTTCAAGAGAGGATGCGATCAGTATTTCGCGACGACGGGTCCGCCGAACTTGTAGTTCAGGCCGATCTTTGCGGTGTGCACTCCGGGCTCGCTCGCCGTATTCGTTTCGACAGTGCCGGCAAGTCCGCCACCCGCAATCCCGGACTGAGTGAATGTCTTGCGCGTCCCGAGATAGAGGTACTCGCCTTTCAGGCTCCAGTTGTTGGTGAAAGCGTATTCGACACCGGCGCCAACCGCATAAGTAGTTTGAGTTTCGGAGTGGCTGAGGAATAGCGTCGAGGCGCCGCATCCGCCGGTCGTGCAGGGATCATTGAAGTTATAGTTGGTGCCGACGAAGGCGACGCCGCCCTTGGCGTAAAACAGAGCGCGATCCGCCGCGAAGCCGATGCGGCCGGCAATCACACCATATGCATCACCGATACGGGTGGAGTTGACGCTGTCCGGAAACGCGAAGCCCGAGTTGATCGCGTTGATGTCCTGTTGCGAACGGTGCAGATGCAGATAGCCCGCTTCGCCTTCAAGGCCAAACACGAAGCTGCTGCCAGGTGTCTGCCAATTGTAACCGACCGTACCGCCACCGATGAAGCTGCTGCTCAGCCCATAAGAATTGACGAGGTTGCCGCCGTTGTAAAACGCACCTGCCGCACTCTGAGGATCGGTCGCGGTGGCGTTGCGGTCATCAAAAGCGCCGCCGACGAAACCGCCGATATAAAAACCGGTCCAATTATATACCGCGATAACGGGAGCGACCGGCGCCTTGGTATAGGTCCGTGCGGGAAGATCCGCGGCCGAAGCCATGGTCATCAGGCCAAGCGAGACGACAGCGGTGGTCAGTAAAAGCTTTAGGTTGTGACGGCGCATATGCTTCCCCCGAAAAACTCGAATATTGCTGCGAAGAAATATATGCTCCCGACGGGACAGATTCACCCGAACAAAAAGGATGTCAGGTCGTTTTCAGTTGGTGGTTGCAGGAAGGTCACAGACTCGACCCTAGACGGTAATGCGGTGGTGGAATTCTTTCGCAAGCG
>NZ_DASSRP010000078.1:0-15381 GCF_035701725.1 Bradyrhizobium sp. | reverse complement strand
TGTCCAAGGCGACAACAAGCTATGCGATCGCGAAAAAATGGCTGGCGCAAGCCGGCGGCGGTTGCGACGGCGTGATCGCCAAGCGGGCCGACCTGCCCTACCAGTCCGGTAACCGCGAGGGCATGCAGAAGATCAAGAATTTCCGTAGCGCCGATTGCGTCGTCGGTGGCTTCCGTTACGCGAGCAAGCCGTTGAAGGGCCGAAAAACGGTCGGATCGCTGCTGCTCGGTCTCTACGACGACAACGGGCTCTTGCACCATGTCGGCTTCAGTTCGGCCATCAAGCGCGAGGACAAGCCGACGCTCACGGCCAAGCTCGAAGCGCTGATCGCAAAGCCCGGCTTTACCGGCAATGCACCGGGAGGCCCAAGCCGCTGGTCGACCGATCGTTCGGCGCAATGGTGCCCGCTGAAACCGAAACTGGTCGTCGAGGTAGCCTACGATCATTTCAGCGGCGAGCGCTTTCGTCACGGCACTTCGCTGTTGCACTGGCGGCCGGACAAGGCGCCGCGGCAATGCACGTTCGACCAGCTGCGGCAGAAGTCGGCCGATCCCATCAAGCTGCTGGCGTGACGCGACTACACCGGCGGCGTGCCATTGGCCGACAGCACGTGGCCGGCAAGATGAAGCGATCCGGTGATCAAGATCCGGGGCGGCACTTCATAAGCGAGCTGCGCCACGGTTCGCAGCGCGGCTTCAACGCTGGCGGCGCATTCCACGCGCATGCCCAGGCCCCGCGCCGCATCCATCAGCCGGTCAATCGGCATCGCGCCTTCGCGACCCGGTATTGTCACGGCGATGATGTGGCGGGTGAGGCCGGCGAAATTGGCGAGAAAGCCGCCGGCATCCTTGTTGGCCATCATACCGACGATGACAACCAGCGGGCGCGGCACGCGCTCTTCGAGATCGCCGAGCGCGGCGGCCGCGACACGGCCGCCCTCCGCATTATGGCCGCCATCGAGCCAGATTTCCCCGCCGGCCGGGCCTTGATCCACCAACGGGCCCGGGCCGAGCCGTTGCATCCGCGCCGGCCATTCCGCGTTGACAACGCCGGCCTCGAAAGCCGCCCCGTCGACCCTGAATGCATCCACGGCGCGGAGCGCTGCAACCGCAAGCCCCGCATTGTCGAATTGATGGCGGCCGAACAATTTTGGCGCCCGGAGGTCGAGCAAGCCGCGCTCGTCCTGATAGACCAGGCGGCCGCGCTCGACGCTGACATGCCATTCCTCGCCGGCGCGATGCAGCGGCGCACGCTGGCGCTTCGCGACCTGCTCGATCTCGGCCAGCGCCTCCGGCTCTTGATGCGCGCAAATCACGGGAACGCCGCGCTTGATGATCCCGGCCTTTTCGGTCGCGATCGACCGCAGCGAGTCGCCGAGAAATTCGATGTGGTCGATCCCGATCGGCGAAATCACGCTGGCGACAGGAGCCTCGACCACATTGGTCGCGTCCAGCCGTCCGCCGAGCCCGACCTCGAGCAGCGCCGCATCGGCCGGATGGCGTGAGAACAGATCGAACGCTGCCGCGGTCTCGATTTCAAACAAGGTGATCGGCTCGCCGGCATTGGCGCGCTCGCAACGCTCCAGCGCGGCCGCTAGCTCCGCATCATCGACGAGGACGCCACCGCCCGCACGACCAAGCCGGTAGGATTCGTTGAGTCGCACCAGATGCGGCGAGGTGAAAACATGGACTCGATAAGCGGCCGCCTCCAGTATCCCGCGCAAATAGGCGATCGTCGAACCCTTGCCATTGGTGCCGGCGACATGGATGACGGGCGGGAGTTTGCGCTCGGGATGATCGAGCCGCTCGAGCAGCCGCTGCATGCGCTCCAGACCGAGGTCGATGCGCCTGGGATGCAGTTGCGACAGGCGCGCGATCAGGTCGCGATGCGGCACCGGAGAAAATCGCTCACGCGGATGGCGCGGCTGGCGCCATCTCGGCCGCGGACGGGATCGTCGCCGCTGTCGTCAGCGGCGGGGCGGCCTTCGTGGAGGTTTCAAGCGCCGGCGACTTGGTCAACAGGCGACACAGGCGCGCCAGCGTCGGGCGCAGTTCGTGGCGATGCACGACCATATCGACCATGCCATGGTCCTTCAGATATTCGGCGCGCTGGAAACCGTCCGGCAATTTCTCGCGGATGGTCTGCTCGATCACGCGTGCGCCGGCAAAACCGATCAGGGCGCCTGGCTCGGCGATCTGTACGTCGCCCAGCATCGCATAGGAAGCGGTCACGCCGCCGGTGGTCGGGTTGGTCAGTACGACGATGTAAGGCAGCTTCGCCTCGCGCAGCATTTGCACCGCAACCGTGGTGCGCGGCATTTGCATCAGCGACAGAATGCCTTCCTGCATGCGGGCGCCGCCGGATGCGGCAAACACAATGAACGGCGATTTTTTTTCGAGCGCGAGTTCAAGACCGCGCACGATCGCTTCGCCCGCCGCCATACCGAGCGAGCCGCCCATGAAATCGAAATCCTGCACCGCGACGACGACGGCCGCACCTTCAAGCTTGCCATAGCCGACCTTGACCGCATCGTTCAGACCGGTGCGGGCGCGCGCGTCTCTGACGCGGTCGACATACTTGCGCTCGTCGCGGAATTTGAGCGGATCGGCTTGCACCTCCGGCAGCGCGACATCGAACCAGGTCTCGTTGTCGAAGATCGACTTCAGCCGGGCGACCGCGCCCATGCGCATGTGATAGTTCGAGCCGGGAATGACGAACTGGTTGGCCTCGACGTCCTTGTAGAACACGAGCTGCCCCGAGTCCGGACACTTGATCCACAAATTCTCCGGCGTCTCGCGGCGCAGAATGTTGCGGATCTTCGGCCGGACGACATTGGTGAGCCAATTCATGGTTTGCTCCGGACTTCCTTCATGTGTCCTGATATATATGGCCTTCCCCGCAAGGCCGGGCAAGGCGGCGCTTAAAGCTATACGCTAGGGAAAGGTTACGGGTTATTTCGCGGCCCTGACGCCGGCCGACAGCGCGGTTGCCAGTTCGGCCACGGCACTAACGGTTTTCGCGGTCGCCTTGCCGTTCGCATCGAGGCTGCCACGCAAGGCATCGACCAAAGCGGTGCCGACCACGGCGCCGTCGGCATGAGATGCGATTGCTTGCGCCGCTTCCGGCGTGCGGATTCCGAAACCGACGCAGACGGGCAAGGTGGTGTGCCGCTTGATGCGGCCAACCGCCTCGCCGACCGCTCTGGAATCGGCGCTGGCGCTGCCGGTGATGCCGGTGACCGAGACGTAATAGACAAAGCCCGACGTGTTGGCGAGCACTGCCGGCAGCCGCTTGTCGTCCGTCGTCGGTGTCGCAAGCCGGATGAAGCTCAAGCCGGCCTTCAAGGCTGGCACGCATAACTCGTCATCCTCTTCCGGCGGCAAATCGACCACGATCAAGCCATCGACACCGGCGGATTTTGCGTCGATCAGGAACTTGTCGACGCCGTAAATATAGATCGGATTGTAATAACCCATCAGCACCAGGGGTGTGGCGTTGTCGCCTTTGCGGAATTCGCGCACTAGCGCCAGCGTCTTCTTCAAGGTCATGCCGGCATGAAGCGCGCGCAAGCCCGCCGCCTGGATCGAGGGACCATCGGCCATCGGATCGGTGAAGGGCATGCCGATCTCGATGACATCGGCGCCGGCTTTTGGCAGCGCCTTGATGACCTCGAGCGAGGTCTCGGGATCGGGATCGCCCGCCATCAGGAATGTGACGAAGGCCGAACGATTTTCTTTCTTCAGTTGCGCAAAGCGCGCATCGATACGGGCGGTCACTTGTTCTTCCCCCGCAGGATCTCGCCGACCTGCGGCACGTCCTTGTCGCCGCGCCCCGAGAGATTGACCACCATCAGATGATCCCTCGGCCGCGCCGGCGCGAGCTCCATCACCTTGGCGATGGCATGCGCGGGCTCCAGCGCCGGAATGATGCCTTCGAGCCGCGACAACAGCTGAAACGCGGCCAGCGCCTCGTCATCGGTCGCCGACAGATATTTGACCCGGCCGACCTCGTGCAGCCAGGAATGTTCGGGTCCGATGCCGGGATAATCAAGACCAGCCGAGATCGAATGGGCATCCTGGATCTGGCCGTCGTCGTCCATCAAGAGATACGTGCGGTTGCCGTGCAGGACCCCCGGCCTGCCGCCCGCGATCGAGGCCGCATGCAATTGCGTCAGGCCATGGCCGGCCGCCTCGACACCGAAGATCTCGACAGAGGGATCGTCGAGGAACGGATGGAACAGGCCCATCGCATTGGAGCCTCCGCCGATGCAGGCGACAAGCGAATCCGGCAGGCGGCCTTCGGCTTCCTGCATCTGCTTCTTGGTCTCCTCGCCGATCACCGACTGGAAGTCGCGCACCATCATCGGATAGGGGTGCGGGCCGGCGACCGTCCCGATGCAATAGAAGGTGTTGTGCACGTTGGTGACCCAGTCGCGCAGCGCCTCGTTCATCGCGTCCTTCAGCGTCTTCGTGCCCGATTGCACCGGGATCACCTTGGCGCCCAGCATTTCCATGCGGATCACATTGGGCTGCTGCCGCTCGACGTCGACGGCGCCCATATAGACGATGCATTCAAGACCGAATCGCGCGCACAGCGTCGCCGTGGCCACGCCATGCTGGCCGGCACCGGTCTCGGCGATGATGCGCTTCTTGCCCATACGGCGCGCCACCATGATCTGGCCGAGCACGTTGTTCACTTTGTGGGAGCCGGTGTGATTGAGCTCCTCGCGCTTGAAGTAGATTTTCGCGCCGCCGAGATGCTCGGTAAGCCGCTCGGCGAAATAAAGCGGCGAGGGCCGGCCGACATAGTGCTTCAGATGGCCGCTCATTTCGGCGTGGAAGGAAGGATCGGCCTTGGCCTCGGCGTAGGCTTTCTCCAGATCGAGAATCAGCGGCATCAGCGTTTCGGCAACGAAGCGGCCGCCGAAAATGCCGAAGTGGCCGCGCTCGTCGGGACCGCTGCGGTAGGAATTGGGAAGGGGCTTGGTCATCGAGCCATCAGTTCTTCGGTTGCGCGCGCCGCACGAATGAAGGCGCGGATCATATCGGGGTCCTTGATGCCGGATGCGCGTTCCACACCGGAGGAGACATCGACGCCACCGGCCCGTGTCACGCGGACGGCTTCCGCGACATTGCCGGCGTGAAGACCTCCCGAAACCATGAACGGCAGAGCAAGGTCAAGGTTCTCCAAAAGGTGCCAGTCGAACACGGCGCCCAGGCCGCCCGGCCGCGTCGCTTCCTTGGGCGGGCGGGCATCGAACAGGATGCGGTCGGCGACGTCAGCATAATCGGGAATTCGGTCCAGATCGCTCCGGGCCGCAATGGGCAAGGCTTTCATCACCCGGATGCCAGAAGCCTGCTTGATCGCCCTGACGGCATCAGCAGGCTCGCTGCCGTGAAGTTGAAGCCAATCCGGCCGTACCTGCTTTGCGATCTGGTCGAGAATCTTGTGTTCGGCATTGACGGTCAGAACGACAATTTCCGCCCGGCCCCGCGCAGCGTCAGCCAGCTTGCTGATCGCGGCCAAATCGACATGCCGCGGTGACGGGGAGAAGAACACGAACCCCACCATGTCCGCGCCGGCATCGAGCGCGACGTCGAGCGTCTCGCGCGTGGACAGGCCGCAAATTTTCACGATCAAAGACATGGGTTCAAAGGCAATGGTTAGGGGAGCTGAAAGCTCTCAACAGAGGCATTTGGCGCGGGTTCTACAACGTCGCGCCCTGCTTGTCTCGCTGATATCCGCCCGAGGCGGTCACAGCCGGCGGGCTCAGATCCCGCCGCCCGGAGGCCGCGACGCTGGCTCGCAAATCGGCCAGTTGCGCGCGCATTTCGCGGGCGTCTGCCTCGTGGTGCCGCGCCGCGCGGCGCCAGCGCCGCTGGCTGAGCCAGGTGGCCGAGCCGCCCGCAACAACCCCTAGAATGGCCACCGCAATGATGACTGCGAAGAGCGGCAGCGTAAATCCGAGCGCGGGATCGTTCGAATTAAACGGGTCGAGGGACACCGTGACCATATGACGGTTGGCAACCGCAAAGACGACGAAGATCACGCCGAGCGGGATCAAGATGACCGCATTGAAAAACTTGCGCATGGCCCTCTCGCTCGTTGAATCAAGCAGACCGTTGAATCAGGACGATGCGGGCTTTGGAGCCGCCGCACTAGCCGGCGGCGTCGGTTCCCCCGCTTTCGCGGTTCAGCCGTTCGCGCATTTCCTTGCCGGTCTTGAAGAACGGCACGCTCTTCTGATCGACCGGGACATGCTCCCCGGTACGCGGATTGCGACCCGCGCGCGCCGGGCGGTGCTTGACCGAGAAGGCGCCAAAACCGCGCAACTCGACCCGGTCGCCACGCGCCAAGGCTGCGACGATTTCATCGAGAATCGCGTTTACAATGTTCTCGACATCCCGCTGGTAGAGGTGCGGGTTGTGCTCGGCGATACGCTGGACGAGTTCGGATTTGATCATCGAGACGTGGACCTGGGAACATCAGGACCTGCATTTCCGTGAAAATGCGTTGAACTGTCAAGACGCTAAATCAATTTTGGCGCCAGCGAAATCACGTGACAAACGGCCTGATGCGGTATTGTGACAGCGGCAACACCCCCGCAACTGCAGTGCGGAAATTCGATCAAATGGAGCGGATTTGACGTTCGCCCGCCACGAACGGCTCAATTCACCCCCGCCGGCTGCCAGAGCGCGAGCATGCCTTCAAGACCGAGGCGGTCGGCGGCCTGCGCCATGCCGGTCTGCTCGATTTGCCGCGCGATCGCGCTCAAACCGAGCGCATCGAAGGTGACGGCGGCCGCGGTCCGCAGGAATGTCAGATCGCCGAAGCGCGGGCTCAGCTTGTAGTCGCGGACCGGCAGGTCGGCCTTGACGCCTTTTTGCGCGACCAGCCACGCCACCGCGGTTTTCTCATCGCCCAACTGATCGATCAGCTTCAGTTCGACAGCCTGGCGGCCGGTGAAGACGCGCCCATCGGATACTTTTTCGAGCAGGGCGTCATCCATGCCGCGCCGCTCCTTCACGAGGCCGCGGAACCAGGCATAGGAATCCTTCACCAGCGAATTGAGCGCCTCACGCGCTTCCGGACTGGTCGGCTCGTAGCCATTTGGAGCGGCTTTCAGCGGCGAGGATTTCACTTCCTCGACCTTCACGCCGACCGTCTTCAACAGTTCAGCGAAGTTCGGAAACTGGAACAGCACGCCGATCGAGCCGACCAGCGAACTCTGCTGGGCGATGATGTGGTCGGCCGCAATCGCGGTGATATAGCCGCCCGATGCCGCCAGGCCCTCGACCACGACGACCAGCGGCTTCTTGGCCTTCAGCCGCACGAGCGCATCATAGAGCTGCTCGGAGCCGGCGGTGGTGCCGCCCGGCGAATTGATGTGCACGATGACGGCGGCCGTTTGCGACTTCTCCAGCCGTTCCAGCGCTTCGACCCGTTCCTGGTTGCTGCGAATCAAGCCTTCGATGTTGATGCGGGCGATCGACCCTGCCGAGGTCAAGCTGCCTTTGCCGGGCGCAGCAAGGGTCGCAACCGCAATGATTGCCGCAATGGCAACGAGCGCTGCGACCACGCGCCAGAACGTCAGCTTGCGGCGAATCCGGCGGCGATCAACGATCACATCGGAATCAAGCGACATCGAAAATTCTCCCGGAAGCATGCGGTGACGCGGGCGGGGCGGTATTCGCGCCATATCCCTAAAATCCCGTGCCCTGATTACATCAATTCCCGCGCAATTTGAAGAAAACAAGACGCGCGGCGGGATTCTGGCAGTCCCATCCCTGTCATGCGGGCCAACGCGCGAATGCGCGTCCGATGACAGGCTCTGCGAAGCAATCGAGCCTCCGGGCCGTTCTGGATTGCTTCGTCGCTTCCGCTCCTCGCAATGACACGAAAAAGCAAAAGGCCCCGGTCGAAACCGGGGCCTTTCGTTGTCAGGCAACAGGCCCGACGCTTACTTGTCGGTCCGCTGCTTGAGCGCGGTGCCGAGGATGTCGCCGAGCGTCGCACCCGAATCCGAGGAGCCATATTGCGCGATGGCTTCCTTTTCTTCGGCGACTTCGAGCGCCTTGATCGAGACCTGCACCTTGCGGGCCTTCTTGTCGAACTGGATCACCCGCGCATCGACCTTCTCGCCGACGGCGAAGCGTTCGGCGCGCTGATCGTTGCGGTCGCGGGCGAGTTCGGAGCGCTTGATGAAGGTGGTGAAGTCGGTGCCGACGATCTTCACGTCGATGCCGCCTTCCTTCACGTCGAGCACTTCACAGGTGACAACGGCACCCTTCTTGACGTCGCCCGGCTCGGCGAAGGGATCGCCTTCGAGCTGCTTGACGCCGAGCGAGATACGCTCCTTTTCGACATCGACGTCGAGCACCACGGCCTTGACCATGTCGCCCTTCTTGAAGTTGTCGATCACCTGCTCGCCTGGCAGCTTCCAGTCGAGGTCGGAGAGATGGACCATGCCATCGACATCGCCTTCGAGGCCGAGGAACAGACCGAACTCGGTCTTGTTCTTGACTTCGCCCTCGACGGTCGAACCGACCGGGAATTTCTCCACGAACAGTTCCCAGGGGTTGCGCATGGTCTGCTTGAGACCGAGCGAAATCCGGCGCTTGACCGAATCGACCTCGAGCACCTGCACCTCGACTTCCTGCGAGGTGGAGACGATCTTGCCGGGATGCATGTTCTTCTTGGTCCACGACATCTCGGAGACGTGGATCAGGCCTTCGATGCCCGGCTCGAGTTCGACGAACGCACCGTAATCGGTGATGTTGGTGACGCGGCCGGTGAAGCGCGCATTGAGCGGATACTTCGCCTCGATGCCCTGCCACGGATCGTCCAGCAGCTGCTTCATGCCGAGCGAGATACGGTGGGTCTCGTGGTTGATCTTGATGATCTTGACCTTCACCGTCTGGCCGATGGTCAACACCTCGGTCGGATGGTTGACGCGGCGCCAGGCGATATCGGTGACGTGCAGCAGGCCGTCGATGCCGCCGAGGTCAACGAACGCACCGTAATCGGTGATGTTCTTGACGACGCCGTCGATCACCTGCCCCTCTTCGAGGTTCTGCACCAGTTCCTGGCGCTGCTCGGCGCGGGTCTCTTCCAGAACCGTGCGGCGCGACACCACGATGTTGCCGCGGCGGCGATCCATCTTGAGGATCTGGAAAGGCTGCGAGTTATTCATCAGCGGCGCGACGTCGCGGATCGGACGAATGTCGACCTGCGAGCGCGGCAGGAAGGCTACTGCGCCGTCGAGGTCGACGGTGAAACCGCCCTTGACCTGGTTGAAGATGACGCCGTTGACCTTTTCGTTGTTCTGGAACGCCTTCTCCAGCTTGCCCCAGCTTTCTTCGCGGCGCGCCTTGTCGCGCGACAGCACGGCCTCGCCGAGCGCATTCTCGATACGGTCGAGGAACACCTCGACCTCGTCGCCGACCTTGAGGTCGCTTTCACGGCCGGGCCCGGCGAATTCACGCAGCGCCACACGGCCTTCGGTCTTCAGGCCGACGTCGATGACGGCCATGTCCTTCTCGATCGCAACAACCTTGCCCTTGATGACGGACGATTCCTGAAGGTTGCCGCCGGCGAAGGATTCATCGAGCATCGCGGCGAAATCGTCGCGGCTCGGATTATAAGAAGTAGCAGTCGAAGCCATTTGTTCTCCAAATGCGGAAGATTGCCGGCAAGTCGCAGTGAATGGGCGCGTCGGACACGAAGGGTCAGGGTTTCCGCAAACTCTGACGACCGCCTCGCAAATCAATTGCGATAGCGGGCCGGCTGTTGGCCTTCCACGTTCGATGCGTTGAGTTATGTCCGGGGACGAATGATCTCGAAAATTCTGTTCGAGCTATCGACTTCAAAACCTACGGAGCGGGCTTTCCTCCAATGACGGCGCAAGGCTCAAACCTCAACGCCGGCCCGCTCGGACGGCCTCGACAATGTCGATGGCGGCCCGGACGCCGCCTTCTATATCCAAATGGGAGTTATCGAGCAAGTAAGCATCTTTGGCCGGTTTTAAAGGCGCAACGGCCCGGTTCTGGTCGCGTTCGTCGCGGGCCAGAATATCGGCCAGGATGACCGTCTCCTCGGCAGCCTCGCCGCGGGCGAGCGCCTCCAGTGTCCGCCGATGGGCCCGAATCTTGGGATCCGCGACCACGAAAATTTTCACCTCGGCATCAGGACATATCACCGTGCCGATATCGCGGCCGTCGAGCACCGCGCCGGGCGGCTTCGCCGCGAACTGGCGCTGGAACTCAATCAGGGCTGCGCGGACCTGAGGGATCGCCGAGACGATCGAGGCCGCTGACCCGACCTCGTGCGATTTGAAGGCGGGATTGTCGAACGTCCGGGGATCGAGATTGCGGGCCGCGGCGGCGGCGGCCACCTCATCCCTCAGGTCCTTGCCGGCGTTGATCAGGGCATATGCAACCGCGCGGTAGATCACGCCGGTATCGAGATGATGATAGCCGTAATGGGCCGCGAGACGCTTGGCGAGGGTGCCCTTGCCCGAGGCCGCCGGACCGTCGATGGCGATAATCATGAGAAGTCGGCCCCGAGCCCACGCATCATCGGGATAAAGTCCGGAAAGCTGGTGGCGATAAAGGCGGTATCATCGACCTTGACCGGCGTGTCGGCCGCAAGCCCCATCACCAGCGCCGACATCGCGATGCGGTGGTCCATGTGGGTTGCGACCATGCCGCCGCCCGGCACATGGCCGCGGCCTTCGACGATCAGGTCATCGCCCGATATCTCGACCTTGACCCCATTGACGTGGAGCATGTCGGCGGTGGCTTTGAGCCGATCGGATTCCTTGACCCGCAACTCGGAGAGGCCCCGCATGATCGTGGTGCCTTCGGCAAAGCTCGCCGCGACCGCCAGCACCAGATATTCGTCGATCATCGAGGGCGCGCGTTCCGGCGGCACTTCAACACCCCGCAGTTTCGAGCCGCGCACGCGCAACTGCGCCATCGGCTCGCCGGCATCGCCGCGCACATCGTTTTCCTCGATCGAGCCGCCCATTTCGCGCAGCGTGGTGAAAAGGCCCGTGCGCAGCGGATTGGTCATAACGTCGGAAAAAATCAGATCCGAGCCTTCGACGATCAGCGCCGCGACGATCGGAAACGCCGCCGAGGACGGATCGGCAGGCACGACCACTTTCGAACCGCGCAGTTCCGGCTGGCCTGACAGCGCAATCTTGCGGCCATGCTTGCCCTCCGCCGTCGAGACGATTTCCGCGCCGAAATGCCTGAGCATCAACTCGGTGTGGTCGCGGCTGGCTTCGTTTTCGATCACCGTCGTCACGCCGGGTGCGGCGAGCCCGGCAAGCAGCACCGCGGATTTGATCTGGGCCGAGGCGACCGGGGTCCGGTACAGGATCGGCAGCGGATCGCGCGCGCCGGTCAGGGTCAACGGCAGCCGGCCGCCCTCGCCGCCGGCGGTCACCTTGGCGCCCATCAATTCGAGGGGATCGAGCACCCGCCGCATTGGCCTCGACCGCAACGAGGCATCGCCATCGAACACGGCTGAGATCGGACAGCCGGCAACGGCTCCCATCACCAGGCGGCAGCCCGTGCCGGAATTGCCGAAATCGAGGGTCGCCTCCGGCTGGGCAAAGCCAGCGACCCCCACGCCCTTCACGGACCACGCAAAATTTCCGGTCCGCTCGACCTTGGCGCCCAGGGCACGCATCGATTTGGCGGTATTGAGGACGTCCTCGCCCTCCAGGAGACCCGAAATGCGGGTTTCCCCGACCGCAAGCGCGCCCAGGATCAGGGCCCGATGCGAGATCGACTTGTCGCCGGGAACGCGGACCCGTCCGGTCAGAGGACCGCTGCTGCGGGCCTCGAGAGGGGTTTTTTGGTCGGCGGGGCGATCCGAATGGGTCAAGATTGTGTCCTTTGGCGGCGTCGGTTCGGCGGTCAGCCGCGGAATGGGGTTCGCGAGCGGCTTTATCTCCTGCAAAGCACTATTGACAGCGGCGTGCCAACTAGCCAAGTGAAGCACCGCTTTAAAGATTCCCAGGATTGCAAACGTGGCCAAATCCGATCTCGGAACCAAACGCATTTGCCCCACGACGGGTAAGAAGTTTTACGACCTCAACAAGAGCCCGGTGATATCACCCTATACCGGTGAGGTGGTGCCGATTGCGCCCGTGGCTCCGGCCCGGGCTACCCGCAGCGATGCGCGCGCAAGCGCGGCCGCGGCAACCGAGGCGGCGGTCGAG
This sequence comes from Bradyrhizobium sp., assembly GCF_035701725.1. GTDB lineage: Bacteria > Pseudomonadota > Alphaproteobacteria > Rhizobiales > Xanthobacteraceae > Bradyrhizobium. Next base: position 3,149 of record NZ_DASSRP010000078.1, on the reverse strand, counting down.
CCCGTGGAGACCGAAGAGTTGGTCTCGCTCGAGGAGGCCGATGCCGAGGAGAATACCGGTAAGGTCAAGGCGCAGGTCCCTGAGTCCGAAGACGACATCGAGATCGATGAGACGATCGAGGGCGATGATGACGACGATTCGACCTTTATCGCCGACGAAGAAGAAGGCGATGAGGACGTTACCGACATCATTGGCGATGTCAGCGGCGACGAGGAGACTTGAGATCGGCCCTGATCTGTGATCAGGGTCATGTGACGCGCGTCCCCCAAGGCGTGCGATTCTAAACGGGGCCATAGCTCAGCTGGGAGAGCGCTTGCATGGCATGCAAGAGGTCGGCGGTTCGATCCCGCCTGGCTCCACCAGCCTTCGCTCGCTTCGCGAGCTACAGCTGGGCAGGCCCGGGAAGTTTCTCGTAGCGAAGTGAGCGAAGGCTGCCACGCCGTAAGCCTGAAAGGCGAAGGCGGGCCGTGAAATACGTCTACATTCTCGAAAGTCTGTACTCCGAGCATTTTTACGTCGGAATCACGGATGATTTGCGCGGTGGCGTTCGAACAATATCTGAAATCTGGTTCCGGCCGGTCGTTTGCAAAAAGACATTTTTAGCGTCCGTTCACCCCCGCCATGGCATTGAGCCGGTCGCGTAACGCCGCGATCTCGTCCCTGATCGCTGTAAGTTCCGCGACCGAGCACTGCGAGGCGGCCAGGATGGATGGCGGCACGGCGCGGGCCTTGTCTTTGAGCGTTTGGCCTTGCGCGGTCAGACCGATCAACACCTGCCGCTCGTCCTCGGTCGATCGGGCGCGCTTGATCAGTCCCGCTTGTTCCAGCCGCTTGAGCAGCGGGGTGAGCGTGCCGGAGTCCAGATAAAGCCGCTCGCCGATCTCCTTGACCGCAACGCCGTCGCGCTCCCACAGCACCAGCATCACGAGATATTGCGGGTAGGTCAGGCCGAGGCGGTCGAGCAGCGGTTTGTAGACCCGGTTGAACGCGTGGCTCGCCGAATAGACGGCAAAGCAGATCTGGTTGTCGAGCTGGAGCAACGAGTCAGCGGATGGGGGCTTTCGGGCCATTTCAGCACCATGGCGTGATTTCCAGTCATTTTGGGCCGACTTCGCCCCGGATTCAATTGCGAACAATTAAATGTGAAGCTAGGCTTTTTATATTGTGTACGATTGAATTGTTTGCAATACATATCGCGTCGACTACGACGAAACCCGAGGAGAGACCCCCAATGTCCGTGAACGTGCTCTACAAGACGCAAGCCAAGGCCACCGGCGGCCGCGACGGCCACGCCGCAACCCTTGACGGCGCGCTCGACGTCAAGCTCACCACGCCGAAGGAACTCGGTGGCGGCGGCGGCGCCGGCAATAATCCCGAACAGCTCTTTGCCGCCGGTTATGCCGCCTGCTTCATCGGCGCGATGAAATTCGTCGCCTCGCAAGGCGGCCCGAAGGTGCCGGCGGATGCGTCGGTGACCTCGACGGTCGGCATCGGCCCGCGCTCCGAAGGCGGGTTCGGCCTCGATATCGCGCTTGAAGTCTCGCTGCCGGGATTGGCGAAGCCGGACGCCGAGGCGCTGGTTGCGAAAGCCCATCAGGTGTGCCCCTACTCCAACGCGACGCGCAACAATATCGACGTGCGCCTGACCGTGGTCTGATCACATGAAGGCGGCCCTATCCTTTGCGACGGGCCGCCTCGTTTTCGGAAGGGGCGGTCTGCCTCGAAAAGCCGTTGATGCCGGTCACGAAGACCGCTAGCTCTGAAATCTTCATTTGAAGAACTCGAGCGAAGGTTTTCGATGATTGAAGCCAATTCGGGCGCGATGGCGGGCCTGCGCGTGATCGATCTCACGCGCGTGCTCGGCGGCCCCTTCTGCACCCAGATTCTCGCCGATCACGGCGCCAACGTGATCAAGGTCGAGCCGCCTGCGGGCGACGAGGTGCGCGACTGGGGACCTCCCTTTCACGACGACGACGCGGCGTATTTCGTCGGCATCAACCGCAACAAGCGTTCGATCGGGCTCGATCTTGCTTCCGAAGGCGGCCGCGCCGTGCTGATGAAGCTGCTGGAGGGCGCTGACGTCCTGATCGAAAACTTCAAGCCCGGCACGCTCGACAGATGGGGCATTGGCAACGATGTCCTGCGCGCGAAATTCCCCAGGCTCGTTCACTGCCGCATTTCCGGCTTCGGCGGCGACGGCCCGCGCGGCGGCAATCCCGGTTATGACGCGATCATCCAGGCGATGACCGGGATGATCATGGCCACCGGCTCGCCGCAGTCCGGGCCGATGCGGATCGGCGTTCCCGTCGTCGACATCACGACCGGCCTTTACGCGGCGATCGGAATCCTGATGGCGCTGTCGGAGCGAGAGCGCTCAGGCCAGGGCCAGTTTCTCGAAACCACGCTGTTCGAGACCGGACTTGCGGTCATGCATCCGCACAACGCGAACTATTTCATGCACGGCAGGCCGCCGGCGCTCACCGGCAACGAACATCCGAATCTCGTGCCCTATGCGATCTTTCCGACCCGCACCGACAACATCTTCATCGGCGTCGGCAATGACGGCACCTTCCGCAAGCTCTGCAAGGAGATCGGCAAGGAGGATCTCGCCTCCGATCCGCGCTTTGTCCGCAACCGCGATCGCGTTGCCAACCGCGAAGCGCTGCGCGAGGAGCTTGCCGCCGTGTTCAGCCAGTACGAGGCCGAGCCGCTGTGCGATCGTCTGCTCGCCGCGGGCCTGCCGGCAGGTCCGGTGCAGTCGATCGACAAGGCACTGACCAGCGCCCATGCCGCCCACCGCGGCGATGTCATCGAGAAGGACTGGTACAAAGGTGTGGCTTCGCCGGTCCGCATGGGACGGAGCAAGCCGAGCTTGCGCCACCTGCCGCCGAAATTCGGCCAGCACACGGCTGAGGTGCTCGCCGAGTTCGGCTACTCGAACTCCGAAATAGAAGCCTTGAAGACGGCCGGCGTGATCGCGGCCCAGCGCCGCCGCTAGCGGGGCCACCGCCTTGGTAATGCTTCGGAAAGGCTTTTAGGCAAGGCTCGGACGGGGCATTTGGGGCGCTTGAACCGCCCCGATTTATGCCCATATTGGTCAGTGATCGGAGGGTGAATCCACCTTCAGGTCATCTGGGGTGCCGCAAGGG
>NZ_DASSRP010000077.1:0-6821 GCF_035701725.1 Bradyrhizobium sp. | reverse complement strand
CAGGGGGCAGCCCCGATCGGGCGACTTGCCCGGACCGGAACCTTGACGCACTAAATCGCGTCGAGCCCGGACTCGCCGGTCCGGATCCGGATGGCCTCCTCGATATTGGAAACGAAAATCTTGCCGTCGCCGATCCGCCCGGTCTGCGCGGCGCGCCGGATCGCATCGATCGCGCGCTCGACGAGTTCGTCGGAAATCACGATTTCGATCTTCACCTTGGGCAGGAAGTCGACGATGTATTCCGCACCCCGGTAAAGCTCCGCGTGGCCTTTCTGACGCCCGAATCCCTTGGCCTCGGTGACCGTGATGCCCTGAAGTCCGACTTCCTGAAGCGCTTCCTTAACCTCGTCCAGCTTGAACGGCTTGATGATGGCTTCGATTTTCTTCACAGGTTGCTGCCTCCCGGCACTTTCAAGGTCTCAAGGACGTTCAAGGTTATTGTCAAAGGGTGTTGTCGCGGATTGCGGAATGAGTAGACCCTACGGCCGAATGCGGGCGTGAATTGGCCTCCCCATCTGACCCCACGAAAGCAGGGTCTATGCCAGATCGTTAGGATGTTGAATTCCTGAATTTTGTCAGCCCTTTACTGGGCGCCGAGCATCCGGCAGCGAGATTCGTCCAATCATAGGGCAGATGCAAGAATAGGCAAATAGGTCAAACGGTGCGCATTCGGCCGCGCTCGAATGCAGATGAAACGCAAAACTGCCTTCGGAAGAGGCGCTTGTGTCGGGGTATTGGGCATGGAAGTTCTGACCACCGCTGAGATGGAGCGTGCCGACCGGCTCGCGATCGCAGCCGGAACGCCGGGCTTTGCCCTGATGCTCAGCGCGGGCCAGGCTGTCGCCGCCGCGGCAATGGACCTGGTCGAGGAGGGGCCCATCCTGGTGGTCGCCGGCCCCGGCAATAATGGCGGCGATGGTTTTGTCGCCGCGGCCGAGCTCGCCGCGCGTGGACGCGACGTTTCCGTCATCCTGTTATGCGAACGCGATCAGCTGCAGGGCGATGCGGCCTCTGCCGCGCGCGGTTGGAAATATCCGGTGTTGCCGTTCAATCCGCAGGCGATCGGCAAGCCGGCGCTCATCATCGATGCGCTGTTCGGCGCCGGCCTCGACCGCCCGGTCAAGGGCGAACCGTTCGACATGATCGAGGCGATCAACGCCAACGGGGCGCCGGTCCTCGCCGTTGATCTGCCGAGCGGCATCAACGGCACGACGGGCGCCGTCATGGGCACGGCGGTTCGCGCAGTTGAGACCGTCACGTTCTTCCGCCGCAAGCCGGCGCATCTGTTGTTGCCGGGACGCCTGCACTGCGGTCGCGTGCGCGTCGCCGATATCGGCATCGATGCGGCGGTGTTGACCGAGATCGCGCCCAAGACCTTCGAGAATGATCCATCCTCATGGCGGGACGCATATCCCATCCCGACCATCGAGGGGCACAAATATGATCGCGGTCACGTCGTGGTGGTCTCGGGCGGGGTTGCGGCGACCGGCGCGGCGCGTCTGTCAGCGCGTGGCGCGCTGCGCGCCGGCGCGGGCCTGGTGACGCTGGCCTCGCCGCGCGATGCGCTCGTCGTCAACGCCGCGGCGCTGACGGCGGTGATGGTCCGCCCGATCGACACGGTGGTCGAGTTCGCCGAACTGCTCAACGAAAAGCGCCTCAACACCTATGTGATCGGGCCGGGGGCCGGCGTCGGCGAACGGACACGGGATTTCGTGCTGACCGCGCTGTCCGCCAAACGCTCGCTCGTGCTCGACGCCGATGCGCTGACGAGTTTTGCAGGCAGCCCTGAGCAATTGTTCGAGGCGATCAAGCGCGCGCAGGACCCGCAGGTGGTGCTGACGCCGCACGAGGGCGAGTTTCCGCGCCTGTTCAGCGACCTCAGCAACAAGCATCCCGGCCGCTCGAAACTCGAACGGGTGCGCGATGCCGCCGAACGTTCGGGCGCGGTGGTTCTGCTCAAAGGACCGGACACCACGGTCGCTTCGCCGGACGGCCGCGCCATGATCGCCTGCAACGCGCCGCCGTGGCTCGCGACCGCCGGTGCCGGCGACGTGCTGTCGGGCATGATCGCGGGGCTGCTCGGGCAAAACGTGCCGGCGTTCGAGGCCGCTTCGATCGCGGTGTGGATGCATGGCGAGGCGGCGCGCGAGGCCGGACCGGGATTGATCGCCGAGGATCTGCCCGAGACGCTGCCCGCGGTGGCGCGGCGGCTCTATGACGCGTTCGACATCGAATACTGAAATTACTCGACGCTGTACCAGCGCACCAGCCGCGGTGCGCTCCAGCGCGCCTCGACCGTCTCGCACAGCCAGCGCCCGGCATGTTCGGCGGCGAAGGCGATGCGCTGTGTCTGCCCGGCATCGATGGCGATGGTGTCGAGCCAGAACGGTTTCCAGCCGTCGTCGAGCCGGTCGAGATGACGGAAGTGATGGCCGTGAAGATGAAAGGTCGACGTCGTCTGCGCACGGTTGGTCAACGACAGCACCACAGCGCGGGCGGCCTTGACGCGGAACGCGGGGGCTGCGGTTGCTGCAGCAAATGACGCTGGCGCCAGCCAATCTTTCTGATCGCCGCCGAAAGCAAGATCGACGCGCAGCGCGCTTTTCAGATCGAGCTTCGCGGGCAGACCGTTCGAGGGCAGGGCGGTTGGCGCGGGCAGCATCTCGCCGCGCGCCGGCGGCTGATCCGACCTGATCAATTGCGCGATCGTCTGAGCCGCTTCGCCGTCATGCATGAGGATCGGCGTATTACCCGCGCCCGGCGCAATATCGACAAACACGTCGGCGCGTCCGCCGGGTGCGAGCGCAAAGGCGCCTTTGCGGGCCAGGAACGGCTCGGCAGGCTGGCCATCGAGCGCCATCACCGTGACATTGTGGTGCTCGATCTTCAGCGCGATCACCTGACGCTGCAACCCGTTGATGAAGCGCAGCCTGAGGCGCTCGCGCCCGCGCACCGCAATCTCGCACCCTCGCTGCCCGTTGACGGTGTAGACGGCCGTCGTGCCGGTGGCATCGCGCGCGGGTGCGATCGCCGCGCCGTCCGGCTTGAGCCGCCAGCCTTCGATCAGAACAAGCTCGTCGCGGTCGGCCACGACCGGCTCGCTCTCGCTGACGATCAGCGGCAGGGTTCGCGCCGGCTGCGCCGCGCCGTCGCCGAGCAGCGCGAGGTCGCAGAAATAGGTCCCGGCGTGGCGTAACGAAAGCGCGATGCGGTCGGTGGCCGAGGGTTTCAAGGGAGGGCGCGCCAGCAGCGGCTCGGCCGCGGCAGCACCATCGATACCCCAGAAGTTGAGCGAGACCGGAACGGAAAGGTCGTTGGTCAGCGAGATCTCGGGACGGTCGCCGCGCTTCAATCGGAGCGGTTGATCGCCAAGCGACCAGATCGCTGTCGCTGGCCGTCCCTCTTTCAGTTCGAGGTGATCGGCCTTGCAGCGAAGCGCAAGCGCCGCTGATTGCGCGCTGGCCACACCATTTCCCCGCAACAGCGCAGCGGTCGCCAATCCCGCCACCACGACGCGGCGGTTTGGCCGAAAAATATGATCCGACATATATCTTGGCATGGCCCTCGATGCGGACCATTTTCCGGATGATATGTCCAGTGTGGCGGGTTGGACCCGTTCCCGAGCGGATGTTTTTTTGACGAAGCAGTGGTAAGGCGATGGCGCCTTTCGAGGTGATGCGTTCTTGCGGGCGTGGCGGAATTGGTAGACGCGCTGGATTTAGGTTCCAGTGACGAAAGTTGTGGGGGTTCGAGTCCCTCCGCCCGCACCACGCTTCGCCCTAACGGGCTACGCGTGGCTCGGTCCATCGGCGCGAAGCCTGTCCGGCGCAGCTCAAGCGAAGTCGGACGCGTAGCCGGCCCTTTTTTGCGAGATCCATTTTCTCCTTGTGATATTCGGCTACCGCACGACGAGGCGTCTTGTCATGCAACTTCAGGGCTGCAATTTCGCCGCTAAGCGGCGATTCCTGCTTAAGAAATAGGAAAGTATGCCGGGACATACTTGCTCAATTTCTAGCGATCTCGATTCTGCATAATGGATTTTCAGGCATGCCCCGGGGACAACGCTTTTCGCTCGATATTCGCGGCCGTATTCTTTTCCTGTTCGGCGGGTGCACGGCCGTTCTGCTCGCCGCCTCCGCTTACGGGTTTTGGCAGTATGCCGCGAGCGTTCAGCTTTTTGAGCAGGACGTCAAAGCGAGCCAGAGCAACGCGGTGGACGTCCTGACCGTCGAGACCAATTTCAAGAAACAGGTTCAGGAGTGGAAGGACACTCTGCTTCGCGGCAAGAAACCCGAAGCGCTCGACAAGCACTGGAACGCGTTTCAGCAACGCGAAAGCGATGTCCGCCGCATGGCGGAACGAATGCGGGCAAGCGTCGCCGATACGCAAGCCGGGCAGCTGATCGGCCAGTTCGTTGCCGCGCACACGCAGATGGGTGAGGCCTACCGGCGCGGGCTGCAGGCTTTCAAGGACAGCGGCTTTGAAAGTGCCGCCGGTGATACGGCGGTCGCAGGCATCGATCGCGCGCCGACCGAACTCCTGGGCAAGGCCAAGGAGCGATTTATCGCGGTGGCCGATCAGAACGCGAGCCGTGCCTCCGATGGCGCCCGGCAAACGGCTTGGACGGTGAGCCTGCTGCTGGCGTTTTCCGCGCTCGCCGGCGCTGCGATTTTCCTGCTCGCGGTGAACCGGACGATTTCGCGGCCGCTGCTTGGCGTTGTCGGCAGCCTCGGCGATCTGGCGCAAGGCAATACCGCTGCCGAAGTTTCGGGTCAGGAGCGCAGCGACGAGATCGGCAAGGTGGCTTCCGCCATCCAAATCCTGAAAGAGCGGATGATCCAGGCCGACCGCCTCAAGGCGGATCAAGCCAATGCGGAGATGCGCGCGGCCGAGCGGCGCAAGTCTGACACCCTCAAGCTCGCCGACGATTTCGAGAGCGCGGTCGGCCAGATCGTCGAGGCGGTGTCTTCGGCTTCGAAGGAGCTCGAGACCTCGGCAGGCACGCTGGCCTCGACCGCCGAACGCGCGCAGGAACTTTCAACGACGGTGGCGGCGTCGTCCGCGGAAGCCTCCACCAACGTGCAGTCGGTTTCGGCAGCCACGGAAGAGCTGTCCTCGTCGATCGACGAGATCGGCCGGCAGGTTCAGGAGACCGCGCGGATCGCGGGCGAAGCCGTCAGCCAGGCGCAGTCGACGACCGAACATGTCGGCGGACTCTCAAAGGCTGCAAGCCGGATCGGCGACGTGGTCGAGTTGATCAACAACATTGCCGGACAGACCAATCTGCTCGCGCTCAATGCCACCATCGAGGCGGCCCGTGCCGGCGAAGCGGGCCGGGGTTTTGCGGTGGTGGCCTCCGAGGTCAAGGCGCTCGCCGAGCAGACCTCGAAAGCGACCGGCGAGATCGGACAGCAGATTGCCGACATTCAGGCCGCCACCAAGCAGTCCGTTGGCGCGATCGGACAGATCAGTTCCACCATCGAACGGCTGTCGGAGATTTCGGCGGCGATCGCCGCCTCTGTCAAAGAGCAGGGCGCCGCGACGCAGGAAATCTCACGCAGTGTGCTTGACGCTGCCTCCGGCACGCAGCGCGTCTCCACCAGCATTGTCGATGTTCAGCGCGGCGCCAGTGAAACCGGGGCCGCGTCCTCGCAGGTGCTGTCCTCGGCCCGCGCACTCACCAGCGAAAGCCAGCGCCTGAAATCGGAGATGGGCCGGTTCCTCCAGACCGTGCGGGCGGTCTAGTCGCGTGCGGATCTGACATTCACCCGGCAAGGGCGCGCGATGTGGGAAACGGCCGCACTCCCGGCAAACCCGACCTGACGGTTTTGGCCGCATTCCCTTTTGCGGAACTGTTGATCTCGTTCCCTCATTGGGCTAGGAGCGTCAGCCTGTTGCCTGTGGGCCGCCGGTCGTCCGGCGCCTTTGCGACACCGACACCCGGGTCGCTGGAATAAGGCAAGAATTTCAGAGGGTTTTGGAGACTGCCGAAACCAATAGCGCAAGGCATTACGGCCCTGCGCGATCGACAACTAGCCGTCCGGTCGGGTGCCGGACCTCAATTTGAGAAGATTTAAAGCCATGCAGGTCAAGGAAACGGTCGCCGAAGGATTGAAGCACGAGTTTCAGATCAGTGTCCCCGCGGCTGATTTGGACGCCAAGGCCGATGCGCGCCTGGTCGAACTGAAAGACAAGGTCCGCCTGAACGGTTTCCGTCCCGGCAAGGTGCCGGTCGCGCATCTGAAGAAGGTCTATGGCCGCTCGGTGATGGCGGAAGCCATCGACCAGACCATCCGCGACACCAATTCGCAGCTCTTCACCGAGCGCGGTTTCCGCCTCGCCACCGAGCCCAAGATCACGATGCCGACGGAAGAGAAAGAGGTCGAGGAACTGCTCGCGGGCAAGTCCGATCTCACCTACACCGTCGCGATCGAAGTGGTGCCGGCGATCACGCTTGCCGACTTCAAGAGCTTCAAGGTCGAAAAGCCGGTCGCTGAAGTGACCGACACCGAGGTCGAGGATGCGGTCAAGCGCATCGCCGATCAGAACCGCGCCTATGCTGCGAAAGGCGAGGGCGCCAAGGCGGCCAGCGGGGACCGCGTCACGGTTTCTTTCAAGGGAACGGTGGACGGCGTCGCGTTCGAAGGCGGCTCCGCCGAGAACATCCCCGTGGTCATCGGCTCGAACAGCTTCATTCCCGGCTTCGAGGATCAGCTCATCGGGATTGCGACGGGTGAAACCCGCACGCTGAAGGTCACGTTCCCGGAAACCTATGGAAACAAGGATCTGGCGGGCAAGGCGGCGGAGTTCGAAACCACCGC
>NZ_DASSRP010000076.1:0-10711 GCF_035701725.1 Bradyrhizobium sp. | reverse complement strand
TTTTGGCCTGGGGAGGGCTGACGTCGCTGACCTTGCCGGACTGGCAAGCCAGTCCGCTGTCATCCAGACTGGCGGCCGCCTTCGCCTTCCCCTTTGCCTGCGTCACCGGCGTTCTGGCCTATCTCGGCATCGCGCTGCGTTTCCTGCGCGCGCCCGACCGCGTGCTCGACCAATTGTCGCATCATGCTTATGGCATTTATCTCGTGCACTATGTGATCGTACTCTGGCTGCAATATGCGCTGGTCGACCTTATGCTGAACGCACCGGCCAAGATGATGATCGTGTTTTCGAGTGCGATGATGCTGAGCTGGGCGACAAGTGCAGGCTTTGGGATGGTGATGGAGGCGGCAGGCCGCAAGCCGGTCCGCGCGCCTACGCAACGCTCTCGGGCAGTTGCGCAGGAGGCCGCCGTTGCCGTCATCATAGGGGATGAGGACAGATAGTGCGGCGAATTTGCTCGAGCTCTCTTGATTCCAAAGTTCGCATCAGAGGTCGCAAGCGATGAAGCGCGACCTTCGGAATCGGAGCTCCAGATGAGCCTCGTCTTGACGCTTGCGTGGCGCAATCTTTTCCATGACCGGCTGCGTTTTGTCGCGACGCTCGTCGGCATCGTGTTCTCGGTCGTGCTGGTGATGGTCCAGATGGGCCTTTTCTTCGGCTTCGGACAGATGGTCACCACGATGATCGACCACGGCAACGCCGACCTCTGGGTGGTGCCGAAGGGCGCGAAATGTTTCGAGGACCCTTCGGTTCTCGATATCAAGCTGCGCGACAAGATCACGTCGGTGGATGGCGTTGCTTCCGTCACGCCACTGGTGATCGGCTTTTCGGACTGGCGCGCCGAATCCGGCGAGGTCACGCCGGTGTTCATCGTCGGGGCCGACGTGAAAGCGGATGCGCTATTGCCCTGGAACGTGGTCGAGGGCGATGCCCGCGAGCTCTCGAAGTGGAGCACGGTCGCGGTGGACCGCAGCTATTTCGACCGGCTCGGAATCAAGGGCTTGAATGCATCAGCCGAAATCCGCGGGCACAAGGTCAAGGTGGTGGCGCTGACCGACGGCATCCGCTCCTTCACCACCACGCCCTACGTGTTCGTCGATCAGAAGGATGCGCGGTTCTATACCGGTACGCTGCCAAGCCGCGCCAGCGATCTGATGGTTCGCCTCAAGCCGGACGCGGATCGCAGCAAGGCGATCCAGGCGATCCGTGACCGCATCGGCGACGCCGAGGTGCTGACCTCGGACGAATTCCGAAAGCGCAGCCGCTCGTTCTGGCTGTTCGGCACCGGGGCCGGTGCGGCGCTGTTTGCCGGCGCATTGCTCGGGGCGATCGTCGGCACCGTGATCGTGGCGCAGACGCTCTATGCCTCGACCAAGGATCACCTGGCCGAGTTTGCCACGCTGCGCGCCATGGGCTCGTCCAACAACTACATCTATGGCGTTATCATCTATCAGGCGCTGCTCAATGCGGTGATCGGCTTCATCATTGCCGCCGGCATCGGCCTTGCCGTGGTCAGGTTGACCGAGAAGAGTGCGCTTCCGATCGTGATCACGCCATGGCTGATGTCGGCGCTTCTGGTGCTGACAATCATCATGTGCATCGCCTCCGGACTGATCGCCATCGTCCGTGTCGTGCGTATCGATCCTGCCTCGGTGTTCATGCGATGAATGACGTTCTGATCGAAGCCAGGGACGTCAAGAAGACGCTGGGCAAGGGCGCTGGTCAGGTGCAGGCGTTGCGCGGCATCGATCTTGACTTGCGCAAGGGCGAACTGACGCTGCTGATGGGGCCGTCCGGCAGCGGCAAGACCACGCTGCTGTTGATCCTCGGCTGCATGCTGACGCCGAGCTCGGGCACGGTGACGGTCTGTGGTACGCCGACCGCCGATTCCGACAAGGAAGCGCTTGCCAGAATCCGGCGCGACCATATCGGCTTCGTGTTCCAGTCCTATCATCTGTTTCCGACCCTGAACGCCCGGCAGAATGTCCAGCTTGCGCTCGACATTCGCGGTCACCATGGCCGGGAGGCCGCGCGAAAGGCGCGCGAGGCGCTCGCCCTGGTCGGGCTCGAGCAGAAGGCTAAATCGCGGCCTGAGCATTTGAGCGGCGGTGAGCAGCAGAGGGTGGCGATCGCGCGAGCCTTCGTCGCCAATCCCTCCGTCATTCTCGCCGACGAGCCGACCTCGGCGCTCGACAGCGACAACGGCCGCACCATCATGCAGATCCTCGCCGACGCCGCGCACCAGCGCGACCGCGCGGTTCTGGTGGTGACGCACGATCCCCGCATCGTTCCGTTCGCCGATCGCATCATCAAGATCGAGGACGGTCTTCTGGTCGAACAGAAGTCTGAAGATCCCGGTCCGCTGCGGCTGCCGAAGGCGGCGGCCTGGCCGTGAAGCCGACCCGGCTTGCGATCATTCGCGGAAGCTCGGCGCTTGACTGCTCAATCGGGTCCGCGTCGATTTTTGCCGAAGCTATTTAGAAGAGCGATTGACGTCGCGGTCGCGAGTGCGATCGCTACTTGCCGCGCCGCGAATTTGATAGCGTGAAAAGCCGAGATCATAGCGTGCAACATAGCCGATGCCCGCCGTGGCATACGCTGCAACGCAGACAGAGGTAACGATTGTCACGAGTCGCGAACTGAATTGGATTTTTTGCGAAGCGCGGCGATCAAATGGCTGCGACGCAGCTTGCCTATTTCCCGAGTTGCACGAAGCGCAGTTCGCCCTTGACCAGGTCGGGCACCACCACCATCAGGCCCTTGTCATTCGGGAAGGCGCAGAAGTCGGCCGGCCCCTTGAAATCGGTCGCCAGCTTTTTCACGCCCGTGGTCTTGTTCCACTGGAATAGCGACCCGGTCATCCAGTCGGTTGCGAGCACATCGCCATCGCTCGTCATGTAGAGCCCGTCGAGCATGCCGATATTGTCGGACAATAGCTCGGGGTCCTTGTTGGGTGCCATCGAATAGATGCCGCGCGGCTCATCCTTGCCTTTGAAGCCGACCATCAGCAGGGTGCCGCTCTTGCCGGGATAGACCCCGTTTGGAAAGATCGATTTGTCCTTGAACAGCACCGTGATCTTGGGCGCGGCAAACCTTTCCATGAAGTCGGCGGGCTCGACGCGCACCAGTTGATCGGAGCGGTTGTCGCTGACAAAAAGCGCTTCACCGATCACCGCGACATCGTTGGCGAAAACGATGCCCGGCAGATCGAGCTTTCGGCCTTTCCGGGTCTTGAGATCGAATTCCCAAACCGAATCGATGTCGGTGACCCACAGCCGGCCGTCCTTGATCCAGATGCCCTTCGGCTTGTTGAGGGTCTGGCCCTTGGCGGGCAGGAAGCCGTCCTCGATGATCTTTCCATCGAGCGAGACCTTGGTGATCTTGCCCTTGCCGTCCTTGTCGCCGGGCTTGAGGTCGGGGCCGAAGTCGGAGGTGTAGAGCACCTTGGCCTTGGGATCGTAGGCCACCGATTCGACATGGCCGAAGCCCGTGGTGGTCTGCTCCGAGAGTACCTTGAATTCTTTCGCGCAAACCGGCGCTGCGATCATGGCGTGAAAACCGACCAGGCAAATCGACCAGGTCAGGCTGATTGAAAATCTCTGCATGTGGCTCCCCCTGCTGCCGGCCAGCATAGTGGAGGGATGCCGCAAATGCCATGTCTGACACATGCCGTGTCCGACATGAGCCAAGAGCCGTAGCCGGGCCTCGCCCTTTGCTTTCGCGAGGCGGAGGCGTTCGCCGCCGCGGTCTCGTCACCAGCCGCTTGGTCCGCCGTATTGCAGCCCGTACACGGGCGCGACCGGTTTTGCATAGGGACTGGTATCGACCCGATCGTCCCTCGGGTCATAGCAATAGCGCGGCACGATCGTGTAGTCGGGAGGCCCGCATGATCCGCGCGGGGTGTAGATCCATACTCGCCTGGTTTTGGCGTCCGCTGCGCTGTCGACGGTGCAGAGCGCGAGAACGCCGAGCGCCAGGGCCATGGTGATGATCTTCATCGCGTCGGTCTCCTTTGGAAACGTCTTCGCAAAGGCGCGGCGGTGACGCCGCACCCTCGGTCTTCAATCGGCGCGCGCCAACGCGGCCGCGAACAGGCGTTGGACGGGCCTGGCGCTAACGCCTGTGTTCAGCGAGGTGACGGTGGCGATACCTCGCGTAGCGATGGCGCGCCGCCCATCGCGGGGCGTAAGCGCGATTGGTTCGAAAATCGAGGTCCTCGCCGACCGTCGTGACCGGCCCGCGGTTGATCACCGCGCCGTTGCCGGCGGTGGCGGAACTGCCGATCGGGGCGGGCTGGGCGAATGCGAGGCAGGTTGTCAAGGTGAATGCGCTCGCTAAGCCAATCGTTTTAAGCTTCATGCCTGATGTCCTTCTGTTGCAGGAAAGAACAAACATCGGCGCGGTTGGTTGCAATTTGCGATCAACCGCCGCCGCCTGGGCCCTCAACGCGGCCGGAAAAGGCCCGGCCTGCCCTCAGGCCGATGGCGAGCCGTGCAGGTAGCGGCCGTCGAACTGCACAAGCTCCTGGAGCTTGTCCTCGTCGAGAATGGTCACCGTGCCGCGCTGGAATTCGAGCACGCCGTCGACCCGGAGCTGGCGAATGATGCGGTTGGTGTGAACGCTGGTCACGCCCATCGCCTCGCCCAGTTGCTCCTGGGTCAGGGGCATCGCGAACGTGTTGTCCACGACATAGCCGATCAGTCGAAGCCGCTCGCGAAGCTCGACGATCAGGTGTGCCAGGCGGTTGTGGGCCGCGCGCTGTCCGACATTGACGATCCATTCGCGGAAGACGGCGGCGTCCACCAGCGTGTCGCGCCAGAAGATATTGCCGATCGTCGGCTGGCTGCGGATCAGATCCTTCAGCGCCGTATGGGCGATGATCGCCAGCGTACAATCCGAAAGCGCAACCAGATCGTGATCCATGGTCGCGAGATGGAGGCTTTGCAGGTCGGGCAGATCGCCGGGAATATGAATCGAGAGAATCTGCCGCCGCCCGTCGGCGATGGTCTTGGAACGAACGCAAAATCCGTCGACGACCAGGCTGCATTCGCTCGGGCGGTCGCCATCGCGCAGGATCGGCTGGTTCAAGCGGTAGTGACGAAGCGTAAGGGGCAGCGCCTTGAGGGCGGTGAGGTCTTCGGGTCTGGCGCCGGCGGTTGTTTGAAGGCGCAGGAAAAGCGGCGCCATGATTGTGTCGCTGGTCACTTCAAGGGTCCCCCGCGCGATTGCGCGCGCGGGTGCCAGAAAGCACAACCGAAATGCGGTGTTCCTAACAAAGGTTAAGCGCTGGGCCGCGCTCACACATTTTGCCGTGCGAGAGTCCCGCGTCTGCTCTGCCGTAACACAACAAATGTTAGGTCGGCGCGATTTCGGCAGGATCGGAACGAAATTAAAGCAGGTTAATTGCATCCCAAGTGGACAACCTATGCAGCGCATCGGTTTCCGATGCACAACCCAGCTTCCAGCATGTCACGCTATTTCTTTCGCATTTCGAACGGCAGGCCCCACGAAGATAACGTTGGAGAAGAACTTCGCGATGAGCATCAGGCTTGGCTGTCGGCCAAGCGGCTGGCGCGCGATATCGAGGACACGCTCGAGCCGAACGGCAAATGGATGGTCGAGGTCAGGGATGCGGATGGCCCGCTTTATTTGATCAGCATCGCCGCGCAAAAGTTGCGCTGAGGTTCCACGGGTTTGCCGGCTGGCTGTCGAGGCCGGTCAGCGATCTGGCGGATAGAACCGCGATCTCAGCGATGTTGCGCCCGCGCCAGCGTCTCGGAGGGCAGTTCGCCGAAGAACGATTCGTAAGCCCTTGAGAACTGCCCCATATGCCAGAAGCCCTCGGCGGCTGCGGCGGCCTTGACCGTAAGCCCTGTGTGTCCGGTCGCAAGCTGCTTGCGCACGGCCCACATGCGCTTGAGACGCAGATATCGATGCAGGCTCATCCCGTGAACCATTTGCATCGCAGTTTGGAGAGTTCGCACGGAGACGCCGAAGGCTCGAGCCAATTCGTCGCTGTAGGTCGGTCCGCTGCCGCTCAGGTCGAGGTGCTCGTCCAGCTCCTCGATGATCTTGCGGTATTTGCCGTATGCTCCCGGACGGGTCAGCAGCGCGGAAGTCGTGATCAGAGCTTCGTCGAGAGCAGCAATGAATGTTTCCCGAATCGGGCGGCTGAGTGCCTCGAATTGTCGAATTCCGTCGCCGGCTATCGAGGCCGCGCAAAATGTTTCCAGGATGATCGCACGCAGGCGCTGCATGCCCTCATCGTTCAAATGGACGTATTGCAGCGCTGCGTCATCGTTCGGCCAACCGCGATGGCGCATGTCGGAATGGAAGCGAAGCATAAGATAAGTGTTCGGATGCTGCTCAATCACCCTGGCCGGGGTCTTGCCTCGCAGCAAGACGATTGTCGAATTATCGATGTTCGTGCCGTTGATGTTGCACTCGGATGCAATCGGAACCAGCAGGCCCGCTCCCTGGCCGGGCCCCAAGTTTACCTCGTGGCGCCGAGCGAAGGAGCGCTGCAGGACGAAGATGCCGTCCTGAAGCGACAGAATGGCGCGCGAGAGCGAAAATCCGGTTTGCCGTAGTGGGGTCGACGTGCCGCCGCCGAGCACGTCGTAGGCACGATAGCTGTCGGGATCTCTAAAGTGCTCGGTGCTCAAGATTGGCGATGGCGTCAGCCAACGCGCTGTCATGGCCATTTCCTCAGACATTGACAAGGAAGTGCGGCCGCAACTGACCGGAATTTCTGCACCACGAGCGGATCTTGCGGGATCCTCACCGTTATGCCGCCGGTAAACGTCTCGGCGTTCTACATCAACGAAGGCGGGTGAACGGTCACGTTGTGCAAATACACAGCAAGAACCTCCGTAGAACTGCGGGCATTGATTCAGATCAAACCCGCCAAATTTTTATTCCAAGTCGAGTTGCCAAATTTGGATAGTCAAATTCTCCAGTTCGAAATCATTTCCATCCTACCTTTTCATAACACAGTAACGCTGCTGCTTTGCCCGAATCGGTTCGGAAAAGAAACTGAGAGGTGTCGCGACCGTTCGGGCGGTTGCATTTGAAAATCTTTCACGCGCCTAGCGCTCCTTGAGGCCACTTTCATGCGCAAGAACCTTCCCGTTACCGACGTCGAATATCCAATTACCGATGAGACGCTGATCGTTTCCCGGACCGACCTCAAGGGCAAGCTGACCTACGTCAACGGCGATTTTCTCGAGGCAGCGGGCTTCACCGAGGCCGAACTGATCGGGCAGCCTCACAACATCATTCGCCATCCCGACATGCCGCCGGAGGCGTTCGAGAATCTCTGGGATACGCTGAAGGCCGGCAAGCCCTGGGCGGGCGCGGTCAAGAACCGGCGCAAGAACGGCGACTTCTATTGGGTGTTGGCGACAGCCTCTCCGCTGCGTGAGAACGGCCAGATAACCGGCTATACCTCGATTCGTACCAAGCTCCCCGCCGATCAGCGCGCGGAGGCCGACAAGGTCTACGCGCTGCTGCGTGACAACAAGGCGCAGGACTACCGCATCAGTGGCGGAATGATTCGGCGCCGCTCCATCTTCGACCGTCTGTCCTTCTTCACCGGAACGGTGAAGGCGCGGCTGGTCACTCTGGTCTGCCTGTTGTCCGTGTTCACGCTGGTTGCGGCAATGACAGGCATCTGGGCGATGCGGCAAAGCAACAAGGGGATGGAATCCATCTACCAGGACCGCGCTTTGCCGTTGGCCCAGCTGTTCGAGATCAGCGACCGCATGCTGCAGAACACGGTCATTCAATACGAGGCAGTCGAGAAGGGGCGTACGGGCCAGCCGGTTGGCGACATTGCCGGCAAGGTTCGGGGCAATAGCGAGCGGATATCGAAGGTCTGGGCTGACTACATGGCGACCTCTCTGACGGCCGAAGAGAAGGCAACTGCCGACAGTTTTGCGGCAAAACGAGCCACCTATTTGGACGGTGCCGTGAAGCCTGCGCTCGCCCTGATTGCCGACAACAAGTTCGACGAAGCCAATCGGTCCCTGGCGGGGAAGGCCGGCGAACTCTTCGCCGCAGCCAAGCAGGATCTGGACAAGCTCGTGGCTATCCAGATCAAGGAAGCCAAGCTCGAGTACGACAACGCCGCAAGCCGCTACATTGTCACGGTCATCTTGATCTTTTGCCTGCTTGCGGTTGGTCTGCCGGCCGGCGGCTTTATCGGCATGCACATCATTCGCACGATCATGCGGCCGCTTGCCGTGCTCAACGATACCATGCTCAACATCACGCTGGGAAAACTCGACAACCGCATTGTCGTCGAGCGCGACGACGAACTGGGCGAAGCCTTGCGCAACATGCAGAATGTGCAGGCCATCGTTCGGTTCAATTCCAACGAAGTTGAGGCCGTTGAGCGGAAATCGGCGGCGCGCCGCAAGTCCGACATGGCGAGCCTGGCCGCTGAGTTCGAGGGCGCAGTCGGCAACATCATTGACACCGTCTCGTCCGCCTCGCACCAGCTCGAGAGCTCGGCGACCTCGCTATCCTCGACTGCGAACCGGTCCCAGGAACTGGCGACGACCGTGGCTGCGGCCTCTGAGGAAGCCTCGACCAACGTGCAATCGGTTGCGTCGGCGACCGAGGAACTGACCTCGTCGGTGAACGAGATCAGCAGGCAGGTACAGGAAGCCGACCGGATCGCCAGTGGAGCGGTCGAGCAGGCCCGCGTGACCGACGAACGCGTCAATGAACTGTCCAGAGCCGCCTCACGGATCGGCGACGTCGTCGAATTGATCAGCACGATTGCCGGTCAGACCAACCTGCTGGCTTTGAACGCCACCATCGAAGCCGCGCGCGCAGGCGACGCCGGCCGGGGGTTTGCCGTCGTCGCTTCCGAAGTCAAGGCGCTTGCCGAGCAGACCGCGAAAGCAACCGGAGAAATCAGCCAGCAGATTTCCAGTATTCAGGCCGCGACCGAAGAGTCGGTGACCGCAATCAAGGACATCTCCAAGACGATCGAGCGGTTGTCCGAAATCTCCTCCACCATCGCCGCTGCGGTCGAGGAGCAGGGTGCCGCAACTCAGGAGATCGCCCGCAATATTCAGCAGGCATCATCCGGTACCGCGGAGGTCAGCGCCAATATCGTCAACGTGCAGCGGGGTGCGACCGAAACCGATTCGGCATCCTCGCAGGTATTGTCTGCGGCCCAGTCACTCTCCAACGAAAGCACCAGGCTGAAAGCGGAAGTCGATAGATTCCTCGGCAACGTGCGCGCCGCGTAACCGATCGCCGCGCTCGTCCCGCCTCGATAGGAGGGACGTTTCGCGGTCGTCGCAACGTTGGGTGCAGGATGCGGTGGACGTGAACGTGCGTCGCGGTTCAGTTCTTTCGTTATGGCCGGGTCAAGCCCGGTGATGACGGGCGGATAAATGATGCAATGGACTTGCCGCCCTCACTTCTTCCCATAGGCCGACAGGAACATCCGCGTCGCGCTTGCGACCACCTCCTTGATGCGCTCGGGCGAAGGCGCCGGCGCGGCCTGAAAGATGAACGGCTGGAACAGCGAGGCCTGGCACATCTGCGTGAATTGCGTCGCCGCCAGCGGGATGTCGTCGATCACGAGATCGCCGAGGCCGACCCGCGCTTCGAGATAGGCGGTCAGCCGTCCGATCGTGACCGCGATGACGTTGTTGTAGAAGGTCCGCCCGACGTCCGGCATCCGTTCGGCGATCGCCATCACGGTGCGGATCGCCGAGCCGCCGCCCGGCCGGCACAGCAACTGGATGTAAGCTTGGCCGAACGCCATCAGCGTCGTGGTGACGTCCCGTTTCGGATCGAAGTTGAAGCTGAGCTTGCCCTGCTCGAGGGTTTCCTGCTCGACGATCGCCTCGAACAAGCGGCTCTTGTCGGCGAAGTAGACATAGAGCGTGCCCTTGGAGACGCCGGCGGCGCGCGCGATCTCGCCCATGCTGGCGCCGTCAAAGCCCAAATCCATGAAGACCTTGCGGGCGCCGTCGATGATTTGCCGGCGCTTGGAGGAATCAGCTTCACCGACCAGGTGGAGCGGAGTCGGGTTATCTGCAACCATTGGTTTAGCTTCTCAGTCGAAAGGG
Organism: Bradyrhizobium sp.; assembly: GCF_035701725.1. Taxonomy (GTDB): domain Bacteria; phylum Pseudomonadota; class Alphaproteobacteria; order Rhizobiales; family Xanthobacteraceae; genus Bradyrhizobium. The sequence continues at coordinate 617 of NZ_DASSRP010000076.1, read as the reverse complement.
GGAGATCGAAACAACTCCGAAGGGTATTCCCAGTAGCTTACCGGGGGTAAGATATATATTGACCGAACCGTTCGGTCAAAATACTTTTAACGGATCCGGCTAAGGCCCCCGTCTGGCCTTTGTCAGCATTACATTTGGAAAGGGCCGGCGATGGCCGCAGCGAGAGACCAGGCCGCGCGCATTTTGCGCGAGGAGGAAGTTGCCGGGAGCGAGGCGGCGCAGAGGGCTTCTGTGGAAAAGACGTCTGCCGAGATAGCCGAATCCATCCGCGCGGAGCTTTCCGGCGATTCCGCTCGCCGTGCCCATGAGGTGACGGACCGGCCCGCGGTCGCAAAGCCCGCGGTTCGCAAGGCCATCGCAGCACCGGCGGCAGCCAAGGCCGGGGCCCGAAAGAAGGCCGTGTTCTTTGGCGCGGTGGCGCTGCTGGCGCTGGCGGCGACCGCTTACGGCGTGCACTGGTTCCTGGTCGGCCGCTTTCACGTCTCGACCGATGATGCCTATGTGCGCACCAACAACACCGTGCTCGGGGCGCGGGTGTCCGGGCACATTGCGGCGATCATGCCGCGCGATAATTCGGTGGTGCATGCCGGCGACGTCGTCTTCAAGATCGATGATGG
>NZ_DASSRP010000075.1:0-22562 GCF_035701725.1 Bradyrhizobium sp. | reverse complement strand
GTGGCCGGCTCGTCGAAGGTCGACGACACCACCTCGCCCTTCACCGAGCGCTGCATGTCGGTGACTTCCTCCGGCCGCTCGTCGATCAGCAGCACGATCAGGTAGCATTCCGGATGATTGTGGGTGATGGAGTGCGCGATGTTCTGCAGCAGCACGGTCTTGCCGGTGCGCGGTGGCGAGACGATCAGCGCGCGCTGGCCCTTGCCGATCGGCGCGACGATGTCGATGACGCGGGCCGACAGGTCCTTCTTGGTCGGGTCTTCGTATTCCATCTTCAGCCGCTCATCGGGATAAAGCGGGGTCAGGTTGTCGAAGTTGACCTTGTGCTTGGATTTTTCCGGGTCTTCGAAATTGAGCGTGTTGACCTTGAGGAGCGCGAAATAGCGTTCGCCTTCCTTCGGGCTGCGGATATGGCCTTCGATGGTATCGCCGGTACGAAGGCCGAAACGGCGAATCTGCGACGGCGAGACATAGATATCATCGGGGCCGGGCAGGTAGTTGGCGTCCGGCGAGCGCAGGAAGCCGAAGCCGTCGGAGAGAACCTCGACGACGCCTTCGCCGATGATGTCGATTTCCTGGATCGCGAGTTGCTTGAGAATGGCAAACATCAGCTCCTGCTTGCGCATCGTGCTGGCGTTTTCGACCCCTTTCTCCTCGGCGAATGCAACGAGCTCCGCCGGAGTCTGGGCTTTGAGGTCTTGGAGTTTGATTTCCCGCATTGGGATGGTCCTGTGGGGTACTTACGAGAGGAGGGGGTGCAAGGAGGCTTTTTGGAAATGCGAACCCAAGTCAGAAGGTCCGCAGGTCTGAGCAAGGAAAGCGCCGAGGAGGCTTCAAACCTGATGCGGCGGCCGGTCCAAATGAGGAAACCGGAACGCGTTCACATCCGCCTGCGTAGGGTGGGAATGTCAGCAATATAGAAAATCGACGGAGTTTCCGCAAGATGGCGTCGAGGCAGGATGCCGCGGGTGACCTCGCCTAAAATGGCTTGACCACTACCAGGATGACGATCCCGATCATCAGAACGGTCGGTACCTCGTTGATTGCACGATAAAATTTCTGTGACCTCTGATTCCGGTCGGCGGCGAAATCCTTCACCCAACGGGAAAAAAAGCCGTGGACGCCGGATAGCGTCAGCACCAAGACCAGTTTGCCGTAAATCCACCAGCTCACGAACAACCAATGGCCGGCCCACACGAGATAAAGTCCGGCCAACCACGTCACAATCATCGCCGGATTGATGATCGCCTTCAGCAGCCGCCGTTCCATCACCTTGAACGTCTCGGACTGCTTCGAACCCGGTTCCGCCTCGCAATGATAGACGAACAGCCGCGGCAAATAGAGCATGCCGGCCATCCAGGAGATGACCGCGATCACGTGCAGCGCCTTGATCCACTCATACACGGCTTACTCTCCAAGGGATCGCACGAAAGATGACGAACTCTGCCATGAGAGGCCCATCATCTTGCGGCGAAGACATCCTTCGTGACGTCCACGAGAGATATCCGCAAGGGCTCTTATCTAAACTAATAATTTTAGAATCTTAAGGTTTGAGTCTGAGTGGCCGTGGATTGGACTCGCACAAAAGCATCCGAACGTTTTTCAGGAGTTGCGCACATCTATCGACAATTCCGGCCTCCCTCGGCCTGATCGCCATATCGGTTGCTGTTTCAGTCGTTTGGCCAACGGTGCCTGCAGGTTATAAAGAGACAAATCCACAAAACCCCACTAACGTCAGTCGAGCGAATTGGAGTTATCCTTGCCGGGAGCGTTGTGAAGAAAAAAGCCGGATATCCCCGAGCGGGGAACGCTGCCGGCGATCTCTTGCGCAGCCTCCACAAGGATTCACAGATCACACAGAGTTTTTCGTGCCTACTTCCAGCAACTATTTCCACCTGCATCTGGTCTCCGATTCGACCGGCGAGACGCTGATCACCGTGGCGCGCGCCGTCGCCGCGCAATACGCCAACGTGACCCCTGTCGAGCATGTCTATCCGCTGGTTCGCAGCCAGAAGCAGCTCGACCGCGTCTTGAGCGAGATCGAGGAAGCGCCGGGAATCGTGCTGTTCACGCTGCTGGAGAAGGATCTGGTCTCCAAGCTTCAATCCAAATGCCTGGAAATCAACATTCCGAGCCTGTCGATCATCGGACCGGTGATGCAGTTGTTCCAGGCCTATCTCGGCGCGCCGACCTCGGGCCGGGTAGGGGCCCAGCATGTCCTCAACGCCGAGTATTTCAAACGGATCGATGCCCTGAACTACACGATGATGCATGACGACGGTCAGCATACCGAAGGTCTCGAGGAGGCCGACGTTATTCTCGTCGGCGTCTCCCGCACCTCGAAAACGCCGACCTCGATCTACCTGGCCAACCGCGGCATCCGCACCGCCAACGTGCCGCTGGTGCCGGGGATTCCGATTCCACATCAGCTGGAAACACTCACCAAGCCGCTGGTCGTCAGCCTGCATGCGACGCCGGAGCGGTTGATTCAGGTGAGGCAGAACCGGTTGCTGAGTATGGGCGATCGTGACAACGACACGTATATCGATCGCCAGGCGGTGGCCGATGAGGTTGCCTATGCGCGGCGGCTGAGCGCCAAGTTCAACTGGGCTCAGCTCGACGTCACCCGCCGATCGATCGAGGAAACCGCCGCCGCGGTGCTGAAGCTTTTCGCTGACCGGCAGCGGCACCGGCTGTCCGAATGACGATCTGGCTGGGCAAGGAGCCATTGGTGCTGGCCTCGCAAAGCAAGGCGCGGCAGATGCTGTTGACCAATGCCGGGATTGCATTCGAGAGCGACCCGGCCGACATCGACGAGCGAGCCATCCAGGTATCCTCCGGCCTGTCGGCACCTGGTGAAATTGCAAAGCTCCTGGCGCGCGAAAAGGCCAAGTCGGTTTCGATGCGCCATCCGACGCAGCTTGTGATCGGCGCGGATCAGACGCTGGCGCTGGGCACGCGCATTTTCAACAAGCCGACGGGCAGGGCGCAAGCTGCCGATCAACTGCGTGTGCTGGCGGGCCATCGCCATGAACTTCATGCCGCGGTGGCGGTGGTGCGTGATGGGAAACTGCTGTTCGAGCAGGTTTCGATCGCCCGCATGAGCATGCGGCCACTTCGTGATGCCGACATCGAGAACTATCTGAACGCGGCCGGACCTGCGGTCACTTCCAGCGTCGGTGCCTATCAGCTTGAAGGTCTTGGCGTGCACTTGTTCGAGCAGGTCGAAGGCGACCACTTCACAATCCTCGGCCTGCCGCTGCTGCCTCTGTGCGCATTTCTGCGCGCTCAACACTTATTGGCTATTTAAGATGATCGTCCTTGGACTGACGGGTTCGATCGGAATGGGAAAGTCGACCACAGCGTCGCTGTTCGTCGAGGCGGGCGTGCCGGTCTACGACGCGGATGCCGCGGTGCATCGCCTCTATGAAGGCGAGGCGGTTGCTGCGATCGAGGCGGCGTTTCCCGGTACGACCGAAGGTGGCAGGGTCGACCGCAACAAGCTCTCGGCCCGCGTGGTGCACGACCCCGCCGCCATGAAACGGCTGGAAGAGATCGTTCATCCGATGCTGGGCGCATCGCGGCAAAAATTTCTGCAAGACGCCGAAAACGCCGGCGCGCCGGTTGCGGTGGTCGACGTGCCGCTATTGTTCGAAACCGGGGGCGAGAAGCGCGTCGATGCCGTGGTGGTGGTGACGACGAGCCCGGAACTTCAACGCGAGCGGATCTTGGCGCGTCCGAACATGACCGAAGAAAAGCTCGGCGCTATCCTGGCGCGGCAGATGCCGGATGCGGAAAAGCGCAAGCGCGCGCATTTCCTCGTGGATACCTCGCATGGTCTCGATCCTGTTCGCGCCCGCATTCGCGACATTTTGGCCGAGGCTGCTAAAATGACGCCGCGACGAACCTGATTCGTCCGCTCGTGTTTGTCTGATCGGCGGTCCCTTTATTCAATGCGCGAAATCGTTCTCGATACCGAAACCACCGGCCTTGATCCGTTGCGCGGCGATCGCCTGGTCGAAGTCGGCTGCGTCGAGATCTTCAACCGGATGCCGACCGGGCAGACCTTTCATCGTTATTTTAATCCCCAGCGCGACATGCCGGCGGAAGCCTTCGCCGTGCACGGGCTCTCAAGCGAGTTTCTAGCGACCAAGGCATTGTTCGAAGAAGAGGTCGACGAGTTCCTGGCCTTCATCGGCGACGCGCCGCTCGTCATCCACAACGCCTCGTTCGACATCAGCTTCCTCAATGCCGAACTCGATCGCATCAAGCGGCCGCCAATCCCGCGGGAGCGGCTGGTCGACACGTTGCTGCTGGCGCGGCGCAAACATCCGGGCGTGTCGAATCGCCTCGATGATCTCTGCTCGCGTTATCAGATCGATAACTCCAGGCGTACCAAGCACGGCGCGCTGCTCGATGCCGAGCTTCTCGCCGAGGTCTATATCGACCTGATCGGAGCGCGGCAGTCGCAGCTCATTCTGGCATCCGAAACCCGTGAAATCCGCGTGGCCGGCGTTGGCGACATGCCGCGGCGCCAGCGCGAAATTCCGCTCGCCGCGCGGGTTAGCGAGGCCGACCGTGAAGCCCACCGCGCTTTCGTCGCGACGCTGGGCGACAAGCCGATCTGGAACGACTTCTTCCCGGCCTCGCTCTGATTAAATCCAGCTTGGAGCGAAGCTAGCTTGGCTTGACCTGCGAAGCCTGCATCTCGGCCGCCTGTCGTTCCATGTTCTGGCGGTACAGGCCGACGAAATCGACGGGATCGAGCATCAAGGGCGGGAAGCCGCCATCGCGTACAGCGGTGGCGATGATTTCGCGGGCGAACGGAAACAGCAGGCGCGGGCATTCGATCATGACCAGCGGATGCAGGTTTTCCTTCGGCACGTTGAGAATGCGGAACACGCCGGCATAGACCAGCTCGAAAGAGAACATCACCTTGCCGCCGCCTTCGGCCTTGCCTTCGACCGACAGTGCGACCTCATAATCGTCCTGGCCGACGTTATTGGCGTTGACGTTGATCTGGATGTTGATCGCGGGCTGCTGCTGTTGCGGCGCCAGTGAAGCCGGTGCATTCGGGTTTTCGAACGACAGATCCTTGGTGTACTGCGCCAACACGTTCAGCTGCGGAGGAGGAGCCGCCTCGGGGGGCGTGCCATTGCCGTTGGTCATGCGAAGTCTCCTGGAGCGGTTTGGCGATGCGGAGCCGTTTGGCGCGTCCGGATTCGCCGAAAAACGGAAGCGAAAAAAGCGTTGTCGGGGCGAGTGGCTATCATAGGCCCGCCTCTTTCCACAAGGACGAGCATGAAGGCGGTACGCGGAAGCGGCCGAATTTGTTCAATTGTGTGAAGGCCGGGAACGGGCGGGACGCCTAAACGATTGAAGATGCGACATTTCTGGTCACTTGAGGGTTCCCCCTCAGGCCTGAACGCGATACAATTCGTCTTGAGACAAACCGGCGAAAATTGAAGGGCTGGCCGTTAAGCAATCACCCCGGATTTCTCGGTGGCGGATGCCATTGGCCGGCCAAGGTTTCGTGCTTACATACGGCTCGCCGATCGATGATGTAATATGGCCCATACGGGCTCTACCGCCGAGCCAGCCGCCGGCGCTTGGAATCGGAAAGCGAATTCGACGTGGACATTTATACGATCATCTTTCTGGCGTTGGCCGTGTTCATCTTTCTGCGCCTGCGCAATGTCCTCGGGCAGCGCACCGGAAACGAACGGCCGCCCTATGATCGCGCCGCGCGCAATGTCGTGCAGGGTGCACCAGACAGCAATGTCGTTCCGATCCCTGGAACCGTGATCGATCAAACGCCGCTGGCGCCGAGCACCGACGTTGTGCCGCCGAGCGATCGCTGGAAGGGATTTGCCGAGCCCGGAACGCCGCTGGCCCAGGGTCTTGACGGGATTGCCGCCCAGGATTCCTCGTTCGATCCGCGTCATTTCGTCAGCGGCGCGCGGAGTGCCTACGAGATGATCGTGCTGGCCTTTGCCAATGGCGACCGGCGGGCGTTGAAAGATCTGCTGTCGAGCGAGGTCTATGACAGCTTCGATGCCGCCATCAAGGAACGCGAGCGTCAGGAGCGCAAGACCGAGACTCGCTTCGTTTCGATCGACAAGGCCGAGATCGTCGGCGCCGAAGCGCGCGAGCGCAACGCGCAGCTCACGGTCCGCTTTGTCTCGCAGATGATCTCGGTCACCCGCGACAAGACCGGCGCCATTGTCGACGGCAATCCGGACAAGGTTGCCGATATCACCGATGTCTGGACCTTCGCCCGCGACCCGACCTCGCGAGATCCGAACTGGAAGCTGGTTGGAACGGGTAGCGCTCACTGATCCCACGCATCGGATGCGGCGCATTGCCGCGACCCTTGGTGTGATGGGCTTGGCGCTATCGGTCCTCCCGCTTGCGGCAACCGCTGCCCGCAAGGCACGTCCCGCCCTCAACTCGCGCAACATCCATCCTGAAGCGCCGGCGCCGCGCGTCCTTCCCTATCCAGCGCGCGAATGGCCGCTCGAGGTCAACGGCGCTCAATATACCCCGTTGGGTTGGGCGGACATCGCCGGTTGGGCCTCGGACGATCACGTGCAAGCCTACAAGGCGTTTCGCGTCAGTTGCGCCTCGATCGCGCTACAGAAAAATCCGCCGGAGGATTCCAAGGCGCTCGGCGCTTCCCTGCGCGAGCCCTGCCGCACGGCCAAGGCGCGCGATATCACGGAGGATGCGAAAGCCCGCGCTTTCTTCGAGGAAAATTTCCGGCCTCTTCAGATCTCGCGGCTCGGCGAGGACGCCGGCTTTGTGACCGGCTATTACGAGCCGATTCTCGAGGGATCGCGCACCCAGACCGATGTTTACAACGTGCCGGTGTATCGGCGTCCGTCCAATCTGTTCGTGCGCGGGTTCAAGCAGGACTCGCCCGGTCTTCCCAACAAAGGCCAGGTGTTTCGCAAGATCGGTCGCCGCAAACTCGTGCCTTACTATGATCGCGGCGAAATCGAAGACGGCGCGATCGCCGGCCGCGGCCTCGAGATCTGCTGGTTGAAAGACCCGACAGATCTATTGTTCGCGCAAATCCAGGGATCGGCGCGGATCAAGCTTCAGGACGGCTCGACCATCCGCATCAATTACGATGCGCATAACGGCTATCCGTACACGGCCGTCGGCCGTGTCCTGATCGAGCGCGGCATCATTCCAAGAGAACAGATGTCGATGCAGAAGATCAGGGAGTGGATGGAGCAGAATCCCGACGGTGCGAAGGAGTTGCGACGGCAAAACCGCGCTTACGTGTTCTTTCGCGAGGTACCGCTCTCCGACAAGGATGAGGCGGTGGGCGCGCAAGGCGTGCCGCTGACGCCGGGACGCTCGATCGCGGTCGACAATTCGCTTCACGTCTATGGCACGTTGTTTTTCATCGAGGGCGAACTGCCGATCGCATCGGCACAATCGAAAACGCCGTTTCGGCGCCTGATGGTCGCCCAGGACACGGGCTCGGCGATCACCGGTCCGGCGCGTGCCGATATCTATTATGGCGCCGGCAGCGAAGCGGGTCGCATTTCGGGGCGTTTTCGCCACAACATGCGCTTTGTCATGCTGGTGCCGAAGAGCCTCGACCCCGTCGCCCGCGGCCGCAAGATGCCGCTGCCCGATCCGCGGCCGTCAGAAAAAATCGCCAAGCTGTTTCCGCCCACTGAAACTTCGACGGACAAGCCACAGCAGCCGGCGAATGAGCCGGCCAAACCGGCGCAGGTCCCCCTCGCGCAGGCAACCGAAAAAATACCGCTGCCCGAGGCGCGGCCGGTGATAGAGCCTGAGCGTCCAAGCCGCCGTCACCGTCATCGCTAACAAAAACAGATATGAAGCGACCGCCCGTCATCCCTGATCCGCCGCGCCGCAAGCGGTCTCTAAGCGAGGAAGAGCACGCGCTCTGGGAAAGCGTCGCCAAACAGATCAAACCGCTTCGAAAGAAGCACCGCCTGGCTGCTCCCCTTGCCGTTCGTGCAGAAGCGGAAACGCTCGTTTCCGTCAGAGCGCCCCGCACCCAGTCAGCAATTCCCGTCGCCGCTGTTCCGCCCAAAAAGCCGCTCGCGCCGCCGCTGGTGCCGATCGGTCGCCGTGAGCGTGCGCAGCTATCAAAGGGAAAGAAGGAGATCGAGGCGCGTCTCGACCTTCACGGTATGACGCAGGCGCGGGCGCATCGCGCCCTGTCCGGATTTTTGCACCGTGCGCATGGCGATGGCCTGACCTTCGTGCTTGTCATCACTGGCAAGGGCAAGCTCGGCGCGGAATCCGAGCGCGGCGTGCTTCGCCGGCAAGTGCCGCAATGGCTGAGCCAGCCGGAATTTCGAACGCTGGTGGTCGGCTTCGAAGAGGCTCATATCGGCCACGGCGGCGCGGGCGCGCTCTACGTGCGGATCCGGCGATCGCGCGTTTAACTTTCTAGAACGGCCGAATCACGCCGACGCGCGGGATCAAGCTCACGATCCAGCCGAACGCGTTTGTCTTGCGATCGCGGCTCGATATCGGCTCGACTTTCTTGGAGCAAGGCAGCGTCTTCACGGCATGCAGGATGAGAAAGAGGCAGACTGCCCAGTTTGAAGTCCATCGCGCGTAATCGAACACGATCCCAAACATGATGAGAGCCGCAACCGTGACGCCGATGATTCCGGCGACGACGATGCGGCGATGCCGTTCATCCGACAGCGCCCGGATGGAATTGGCAAAATATCCCCACAGTGGTGAATGCAGCCAGATCAGCGCCGCGTAGACGGGCACGCCGAGCAGGTTCGAGGGCAGGCGCGCCCAGGTATCGCTGATTTCCTTAGCCAGCGGCTGATACCAGATGAAGCTGAAGCCGAGGAGGTCGGTGCGGGTGGGGTCGGCCATTCGGGTCTTGAGATAGGCGACGAAATCGGCTTCCGGAACCGGCATCGTTCCCCAGAACTGCAAGGCGACAAAGAGCGCGCCAAGCGAAAGTATCGCGATCGCGCCGATCGCAAGGTTGCTGGTCTTGATGCCGCCCGTCAGATAATGCCTGATCACCACGATCACGGCGATCGTCGGCACATACATCAAAAGATGGATGTGGTGGATCAGGATCAGGATCACGGAAAGAAGCGCTGCGAGCAGCACGAAGCCAACCGATTGCGCCGGGATCAGCAGCAGGACGATCGCGAACAGGCAGCCGTAAATATCGAAGTGCCCGAGCGTGTGCATGAAGTTCTTGAGGAAGAATGGCGAGCCCGCGGTGAAAACGAACAGCGGCAGGTGCGCTTCATTAAAGCCGAAAGTGCGCCGGAACAGCTTCACAAAGAGTGCGGCGGTCAAAAGCCAGACCGCGCCGCCTAGCGCGAACACCAGCCAGACCGGGACCTTCTGCGTGAACAGCGATACGATCTCGCCGATCAGCGCGCGCTTGACGAACCCGAAATGATAATCGACCAGCAGATGGATGTAGGGAACGTAAGGCGGCAGCGTGATCTTGTGAATGAACACCCCGGTGATCACGGCGACGTTGACGGCGAGCATCACGCGCCAGGGATTTTGCCACGCACCCGGATTCACGCTCGCCACTTTCCGTCGTCCCGGCCAAGCGAGCCATCGCGAGCGCGAGCCGGGACCCATAACCACTGATGTTGGTATTGAGCCAAGACGAGAGCCGCTTTCGTTGTAACGGGAGCCCGGGGTTATGGGTCCCCGCTTTCGCGGGGACGACGACTAGAACTGGGTGGCTATAGAATGAACCGGCTCAGATCGGCATTCTTGGCGAGGTCGCCGACGTGCTTTTGGACGTAGTCTGCGTCGATGCGGATGGTTTCTCCGTGCCGATCCGGTGCGGCAAAGGAAATCTCATCCAGCACGCGTTCCATGACGGTTTGCAGGCGCCGCGCGCCGATATTCTCGACCGTGGAATTGACGGCAACCGCGATATCGGCGAGCGCATCGATCGCGCCGTCGGTAATGTCGAGCGTGACGCCTTCGGTCTGCATCAGTGCGACATACTGTTTGATCAGCGACGCTTCCGGCTCGGTGAGAATCCGGCGCATGTCATCGCGGGTCAAGGCTTCGAGCTCAACGCGGATCGGCAGCCGGCCCTGCAATTCCGGCAGCAGGTCCGAAGGCTTGGCGATGTGGAACGCGCCGGAGGCGATAAAAAGGATGTGGTCGGTCTTCACTGCACCGTGCTTGGTCGACACCGTGGTGCCTTCGATCAGCGGCAGCAGATCGCGCTGCACCCCCTCGCGGGACACTTCGCCGCCGACACGGCCGTCGCGCACGCAGATCTTGTCGATCTCATCGAGGAAAACGATGCCGTTGTTCTCGACCGCCGCGATCGCCTCGAGCACGAGCTGGTCGGTGTCGAGCAGCTTGTCGGCCTCCTCGTTGACGAGGATTTCGTGCGAACCGGCAACCGTCAGCCGCCGCGTCTTGGTGCGACCGCCCAGTTTGCCGAAGATGTCGCCGATCGAGATCGCGCCCATCTGCGCGCCAGGCATGCCCGGGATTTCGAACATCGGCATCCCGCCGGAGGTCTGGGTCTCAACCTCGATTTCCTTGTCGTTGAGTTCGCCGGCGCGAAGCTTCTTTCGAAAGGAGTCGCGGGTGGCCGCGCTCGCATTGGCGCCGACCAGGGCATCGAGCACGCGCTCTTCGGCGGCGAGCTGCGCCCGCGCCTGAACATCCTTGCGCTTTCTCTCGCGGGTCTGCGCGATCGCGACCTCGACGAGATCGCGGACGATCTGCTCGACGTCGCGGCCGACATAGCCGACCTCGGTGAATTTCGTGGCCTCGACCTTGAGGAACGGCGCACTGGCGAGCTTTGCCAGCCGCCGCGCGATCTCGGTCTTGCCGACGCCGGTGGGGCCGATCATCAGGATGTTTTTCGGCAACACTTCCTCGCGCAGGCCCTCGGCAAGCTGCTGGCGCCGCCAGCGGTTGCGCAAGGCGATGGAAACCGCGCGTTTGGCGTCGGCCTGTCCGACGATGAAGCGGTCGAGCTCGGATACGATTTCACGGGGAGAAAAGTCGGTCATGGCTTCTAGCTAGGATTGGAGTCTCGCGGGAGCAAGCCGTTTTTGTTTCAGATAATCGGAGGGCCGGCTTGCCATTGCCGGATCGCCTCGAAGGGGTGGATCAGCATGATGATATTGAGCGTCAGATTGTCGCGAATGTGAAGACCGACCAGGATTTCGAAGGCGATCGCAAGCAAGACGATCACCCATACCGGAAGGTTCCTCGCCAGCAGGAAGCCGGCCACCATGAATAGCGTGTCGGAGACCGAATTGACGATGCTGTCACCGAAATAGTCGAGCGAGACGGTGGCGCTGCGGTATCGCTCGATGATCCAGTTCGAATTCTCGACCAGCTCCCAGCCGATTTCGATCACCATGGCCAAGGTCAGCCGCGCCGGCCAGGGCGACTTCGAAAACAGCATCCAGGTTGCGGCATAGAACAGGAAGCCGTGGATGACGTGCGAGAACGAATACCAGTCGGCGATGTGCTGGGAATTCTCGGAGCTTTGCACCACCCCATGCCAAAGCTTGACGTAACCGCAGGTGCAGATCGGCACGCGGCCCATCGCGAACAGAAGCGAGGCCTGCACGACAAGCAGGATAGCTGCGATCAGCACCCAGCTTCGGGTGGAAAGCGGAACAGGTGCGTCGTGAGGGGTCGCGGTCATGGGTTCCAGCTAGGTCTAAAACGCGCCCGGATACAAGTGCCGTCAGCGACGCCGCACCATCAACAGCGCCGGTCCATCCGGCGTATCGACGAGGCGGTCGCGGCAGAATCCCGCTTTTTCGTAGGCGCGGATCGCCCTGGCGTTGGCGGGATCGGGATCAGTCACGACGCGCGGCGTGTCGGATTCCAGCAATCGATCGGCGAAGGCACGAACAAAGCCCGAGCCGTGTCCGCGGCCGAGCATGTCCGCCTCGCCGATGAATTGATCAAGCCCGCGCGTGCCCGCCGGCTGCGGGCCAAAGCCGGTATTCCAGGCGCTCAAATTATAGCATTGCAAGTAAGCGAACTGACGCCCGTCGGCCGCGACGATGAACTGCGCCATGTCGGGATGGTCGAGGTCGCCGCTCACGAGTTCGAACTGTTCGGCCGGATCGTGCCACCACTCGCTGACATGCGGCGTTTCCAGCCAGCGCTTGACCGTCGCAAGATCGCTCACTGACATCGGGCGGAACGCGTAGGCGGTCATTCCCTAACCGCCCTGCAGCGTCTCGATCGTGACGTTGCGGTTGGTGTAGACGCAAATATCGGCCGCGATATCGAGCGAACGGCGCACGATGGTCTCGGCATCCTTGTCGGTGTCGATCAGGGCGCGGGCGGCGGCCAATGCATAGTTGCCGCCCGAGCCGATCGCCATCACGCCCTGTTCCGGTTCGAGAACGTCGCCCGTGCCGGTCAAAACCAGCGAAACGTCCTTGTCGGCGACGATCATCATCGCCTCGAGCCGCCGTAGATAACGGTCGGTTCGCCAGTCCTTGGCAAGTTCGACCGCGGCGCGGGTCAACTGCCCGGGATACTGCTCGAGCTTGCTTTCGAGCCGCTCGAACAGCGTGAAAGCATCGGCAGTGGCGCCGGCAAAGCCGCCGATCACGTCGCCCTTGCCGAGTTTGCGGACCTTTTTGGCATTGGACTTGATGACGGTCTGGCCGACCGAGACCTGGCCGTCGCCACCGACCACAACCTTGCCGCCCTTGCGGACGGTTAAAATGGTGGTGCCGTGCCAAACCGGCGTTTCCGGAGCAGATGAATGCATGGAGGATCCTTTCAACTTCGCCAGATTTAGGGGCAGGGCGGCGCGGTTACAACACAAGGCTTCCGGCCGGCGGCCTCCTGGTCACCCGCGCCAAGCCCCGATTTCGGTCACCATAGGTTGAAGTTGGGCTGCCCAAAGGCCATCCGGCTGTAGCGGGGTCGAGGGGAGCCTGATAAAAGAACCGCGTTTTCGGCCAATGGCTTGCTTCAAGGAACGACTTCATGCGCAGCGCCACCATCAAGCGCAAGACGAAAGAGACCGATATCGAGGTGACCGTCAACCTCGACGGCACCGGCGTATCCAACGTTGCGACCGGGATCGGCTTCTTCGACCATATGCTTGATCTGCTCGCGCGGCATTCCCGCATTGACATCACGGTGAAGGCCAACGGCGATCTTCATGTCGATCATCACCACACCACGGAAGATGTCGGCATTGCGCTCGGGCAGGCGGTGAAGCAGGCGCTGGGAACCATGGCCGGCATCACCCGCTATGCCAGCATCCACATGCCGATGGACGAGACGTTGTCGCGCGTCGTGATCGATATTTCGGGCCGGCCGGTGCTGGTGTTCAAGGCGGAGTTTCCGCGCGACAAGGTCGGACAGTTCGACACTGAACTGGTGCGCGAGTGGTTCAACGCCTTTGCGATGAATGCCGGCGTGACTTTGCACGTCGAGACCCTATATGGCGAGAATAGCCATCATATCGCCGAGTCCTGTTTCAAGGGCCTGGCGCGCGCGCTGCGGACCGCGATTGCGATCGATCCGCGCGCGGCAGGCGAGGTGCCATCGACCAAGGGTCAGCTCGGCGGCTGATCCCGCTTGTTGAGCGGAGAGTAGAAATGCCGGTCTATACCGTTCATGCGCCCGTCGCGTATGCCGTGGATTTCCGCGCCACCGACCGCTTTGCGTTCGTGCGCGATGGTTTTCACGTTTGGGCCGCGCTTTTCGGCGTGGTGTGGCTGGCCTGGCATCGCCTGTGGCTCGCGCTGCTGGGCTGGATCGTGCTGATGACGGTGCTCGACATTGCGATGGTCAAGCTCGGCGTCGCGGCGGGCGTCGTGTTCCTGGTCGATGCGCTGCTCGCATTGCTGTTGGGATTTGAGGCCGCAAGCCTGCGGCGATGGACGCTCTCGCGCCGCAACTGGCGGCAGCTCGAGATCGTGGTCGCCGATGACGAGGAAGCAGCCGAGCGCCGCTTTTTTGATCGCTGGACCGCGCGGCAGCGCGTGAGCGCCAACGATCAGCCGTCGATCGATCGCGGCGCGCCGCCACCGACGCGTGATATCCCGGGACAGGCATTTTCGCGGCCTCCGTCATCGCCACGCGACGAGATTATCGGTCTGTTTCCGGAACCGGGAGCATCGCGATGACTGTCGCCATCGTCGACTACGGCTCCGGCAACCTGCACTCGGCGGCGAAGGCGTTCGAGCGCGCCAGCCGCAGCATGGAAACCGGCGAGAAGATCCTCGTCACACGAGACCCCGAGGCGGTCTATCGCGCCGATCGAATCGTGCTGCCCGGCGTCGGCGCCTTTGCCGATTGCCGCCGTGGTCTCGATGCCGTGAACGGCATGGTCGAGGCGCTCAACGAGGCCGTGAGGCACAAGGCGCGGCCGTTCTTCGGCATCTGCGTCGGCATGCAGTTGATGGCGACGCGCGGCAAGGAATACGTCACGACGGACGGCTTCAACTGGATTGCCGGCGATGTCGAAAAAATTTCACCGCGTGACGAGAGTCTGAAAATTCCCCACATGGGCTGGAATACGCTCGACGTGCTGCGCGAGCATCCCGTGCTCGAACGTCTGCCGTTGGGGCCGAAAGGCCGCCACGCTTATTTCGTGCACTCCTATCACCTCAATGCCGCTAACGAGGACGATGTGCTGGCGCGCGCCGATTACGGCGGGCCGTTGACGGCGATCGTCGGCCGCGACACCGCGATCGGCACGCAATTTCACCCCGAAAAGAGCCAGCGTTTCGGACTCGCCTTGATCTCGAACTTCTTGAAGTGGAAGCCGTGATTCTTTTTCCCGCGATCGATTTGAAGAATGGGCAATGCGTGCGCCTGGAGCAGGGCGACATGGCGCGCGCCACTGTCTTTAATCTTGATCCGGCGGCGCAGGCGGCGAGCTTTGCGGCCCAGGGATTCGAATATCTCCATGTCGTCGATCTCGATGGCGCCTTTGCCGGCAAGCCGGTCAACGCGCATGCAGTCGAGGCAATGCTCGCCAAGGTCAGGATGCCGGTACAGCTCGGCGGCGGCATCCGCGATTTGCGCACGGTCGAAGCCTGGCTTGAAAAAGGCATTACGCGGGTGATTATCGGCACCGCCGCGGTGCGCGATCCGGAATTGGTGAAGAACGCCGCGAAGAAGTTTCCCGGCCGCGTCGCGGTCGGTCTCGATGCGCGTGACGGCAGGGTTGCGGTCGAGGGCTGGGCGGAGACATCCGAAGTAACAGCGCTCGATATCGCGCAACGATTCGAGGATGCCGGCGTGGCGGCAATTATTTTCACCGATATCGCCCGCGACGGCCTGTTGAAGGGCCTCAACCTCGAAGCCACCATCGCGCTCGCCGAGCGCATCTCCATTCCCGTGATTGCTTCCGGCGGCTTTGCCTCGATCGATGATGTGAGGGCGTTGCTCGATCCTGCGGCCCGGAAGCTCGCCGGCGCCATCGTTGGCCGCGCGCTCTATGACGGCCGGCTCGATCCTGCCGCCGCGCTGGCGCTGATCCGTAGCGCGCGGGCGATCGCATGATCCGGAAAAGTGGAAACCGGTTTTCCGAAAAGATCATGCGCAGGACAAAGACGTAGGAGAATCCGATGTTCAAGGTCCGCGTCATCCCTTGCCTCGATGTGAAAGACGGACGAGTCGTCAAGGGCGTCAATTTCGTCGACCTGCGCGACGCCGGCGATCCCGTCGAAGCCGCGATTGCCTATGACGCTGCCGGCGCCGACGAGCTTTGCTTTCTCGACATCACCGCGACCCACGAAAACCGCGGCATCATGCTCGACGTGGTCCGGCGCACGGCGGAAGCCTGTTTCATGCCGCTTACCGTCGGCGGCGGCGTGCGGACGATCGACGATATCAACACGCTGCTGCGGTCCGGCGCGGACAAAGCCTCGATCAATTCCGCGGCGGTCAGCCGCCGCGAATTCGTCAAAGAGGCTGCCGAAAAATTCGGCGATCAGTGCATCGTGGTCGCGATCGACGCCAAGCGGGTCAAACGCGGCGGTTCGGACCGCTGGGAGATCTTTACCCATGGCGGCCGCAAGGAAACCGGCATCGACGCCATCGAATATGCCCAGGAAGTCGTTTCGCTCGGCGCCGGCGAAATCCTTCTGACCTCGATGGACCGCGACGGCACCAAGCAGGGCTTTGACTTGGCTCTGACCCGGGCCATCGCCGACAGCGTTTCGGTACCGGTGATCGCCTCCGGCGGGGTCGGCAATCTCGATCATCTGGTCGACGGTATCCGCGAGGGGCACGCGAACGCGGTGCTGGCCGCCTCGATCTTCCATTTTGGCGAATTTACCATTCGCGAGGCGAAGGATCATATGGCCCGCGCCGGCCTCGCCATGCGGCTCGATCCCTAACGACTCTTTATAACAGAAGTGCTACATTTCAGCGGCGATTGCGACCCGTGACGGTGTCTGTGTGTTTCTAAGTTGAGTTTGACGTGATGCAGCGGTTTTCGCTTCCTGACCTTGAAAAGATCATCGATGCCCGCGCGGCATCGGGTGGCGAGGCGTCCTATACCCGCAAGCTCTTGGACAAGGGATCGGAGCATTGCGCGAAGAAGTTCGGCGAAGAGGCGGTGGAAGCCGTGATCGCCGCGCTCGGCGACGACCGTGACCACCTGATTGCTGAAAGCGCTGATGTGCTGTTTCATTTGCTGGTGTTGTGGAAGTCGCGTGGCGTCAGGCTCGAGGAAGTCGAGGCGGCGCTGGAAAAGCGGACCGGCATGTCCGGCCTCGAGGAGAAAGCTGCGCGTAAGCGCGACTGACAACGCGTAAGCGCGATTAACAAACAGGCGCCGCCAATGGATATCAGGGCACCGGATCAGCAATATAATCCCTACCGGATCTTTACCCGGGAGCAGTGGGCGCATTTGCGCGATGACACGCCGATGACGCTTGAGCCCGGCGAGTTCGACAAGCTGCGTTCGATGCACGACCGCCTCGACCTTAAGGAGGTCGAAGAGATCTATCTGCCGCTGTCCCGGCTGCTCTCGATCTATGTCGACGCCACGCAACGGCTGTATTATGCGCAGCGTCAATTCCTCGGCATTCGCGACCGCAAGGTGCCCTACATCATCGGGGTCGCTGGTTCGGTCGCGGTCGGCAAGTCCACCACCGCGCGCGTGCTGCAAGCGCTGCTGGCGCGCTGGTCACCGCGGCCGAAGGTTGACATGGTCACGACGGACGGCTTTCTTTATCCGAATGCCGTGCTCGAGCGGCAAGGCCTGATGCAGAAGAAGGGCTTTCCTGAAAGCTACGACCTGCCGCGGTTGTCGTCGTTCCTCAGCGACATCAAGTCGGGGCGAGCCAAGGTGCGCGCCCCGGTCTATTCGCATCTGACCTACGACATCATTCCCAACGAATGGAACGAGGTCGACCGGCCCGACATCCTGATCGTCGAGGGCGTGAACGTGCTGCAGACCGGCCGCCTGCCGCGCGATGGCAAGGCGGTGCCCGTCGTCTCCGACTTCTTCGACTTCTCGGTCTATATCGACGCCGAGGAGCCGGTGCTGCGCGACTGGTACGTCCGCCGCTTCCTGACGCTTCGCGACACCGCGTTCCATGATCCGCGATCGTATTTCCACCGCTACGCGCTGCTGTCGGACGACGAAGCCACCGCCACTGCGATCGCGATCTGGGAACGGACCAACCTCGCCAATCTCGAGGACAACATCCTGCCCACGCGGCCGCGCGCGACCTTGATTCTCAAGAAAGGCGCCGACCACGTCGTCGAGACGGTCGCGCTACGGCGCCTCTGACCCTGTTTTGAAGCATGATCTCCGCGCAAACGCTCAAGCGT
This sequence comes from Bradyrhizobium sp., assembly GCF_035701725.1. Classification (GTDB taxonomy): domain Bacteria; phylum Pseudomonadota; class Alphaproteobacteria; order Rhizobiales; family Xanthobacteraceae; genus Bradyrhizobium. The sequence goes on along the minus strand of NZ_DASSRP010000075.1, from coordinate 4,754 downwards.
TTGTCGCGAGGGAAAACCGGTTCCCGCTTTTCCGCATCATGCTTGCTATTTCAGCGCCAGCGGCCGCTCCTCGTCGAGAAATCCCATCAGCTCGTGAAAGAACTGCATGCGGTTCTTCTCCAGCATCACGGTGTGCGTGCCTTCGGAAAGCTCGATCAGCCGCTTGTACGGCGTGTTCTTGAGCTGCGTGAAATAGCCCTGTGCCTGATAGGACGGCAGGTCCGCATCCCACTCCGCGTGCAGCAGGAGCGTCGGCACCGTGATCTTGCCGGGATCGTAGAGTGCCTTGCCGGCGCCATAGGTGCTGGCGCTGTCCTCCATCACCCCGTTAGGGGCACGCAGCATCGGCGGATTGTGCTTTGACGCCTCGGGATCGGTGGCCCAGGTCGCGGCCGCCCAGGCCTCGAACACGCCGGGCGGAATAAGATCAGCCTGCTTGTCTTCCGCAACACCCTTCAGCCAGCGCGCCTTGGCGGAATCCTTCGAAACCAGACGATAGGCACCGAGCGGCGTCGTCGGCGGCGCGGCCGGTTCGTTGCGAATCCATTGCGGCGCGTAGAGCACGAGCTTCGCCACCTTGTCGTTGTGTTCGGCCGTGTAGGAGCCCGCGATCGAGGTGCCCCACGACCAGCCCATCACGTTGATCTCGTCACCTTGCGCTTCTTGAGGATGTAATCGACCGCGGCGCCGAGATCATGCGCGGCGACCTTTGTCGACACGATCGGTTTATTGGCTTCCGGCGGCTGGCTCATTTCCACCGGCCGCGTCGAGCGGCCATAGCCGCGGACGTCGACGAGGTAGACGTCGTAGCCGCGCATCGCGATCAAGTCCATCATCGACACGCCTTCGATCGGCAAATCGAAAGCGGTCTCCGCCGGATAGGTCGCGCCATGCACGAAGATCAGGATCTTGTCGGGTGAACTTTCGCGCCCGGCAAGGTGCTTGTTGCGCACGAACAGCTCGATTCCCGTATCTCCCGACGGGATCATGACGTCGGACGATTCGAGCTTCGGCTCCTTGGCGCTTGCCTGGGGCGAGAAAGAAATGCCGCCCAACAGTACCGACATCACCAGACATGAAAAACGCAAAAGCCTGCCGCGCATCGAATGCCTCCCTGACACCTTCTTGATTGAGGTCGATGCTCAGTGGAATCGGCCGCCGCTGTCAAGGCAGGCGAGGGCAGGGCTGCTTTGCCTTGGGAAGGTCGTCATTGCGAGGAGCCCGCGACAAAATTGCGGAGCAATTTTGCGCTGGAGCGACGAAGCAATCGAGTCGGCTTTGGGCGAAGCTCTGGATTGCTTCGCTTGCGCTCGCAATGACTGCTATGGCGCATCAATCCTGGCGGCAATGTTGCCGTGCGTCAGGCCACGACCTGCGGTGAAGTGCCGAGCCCCGCCAAAGCCTCCGCCAACTTGTCGCGATCAAGCGGCTTGACCAGGAATCCGTCCATGCCGGCCGCAAAGCAGGCATGGCGGTCTTCGGCCAGCGTGTTGGCGGTGAGGGCCAGGATCGGTGTCCGGCGCCCCGAGGCGGCGGCTTCGCTGGCGCGCATGCGCTTGGTGGCCTCGATGCCGTCGAGACCCGGCATCTGAATGTCCATCAGCACCAGATCGTAGGGCGTTTCGGCCGATTTCGCCGCAAGCCAGGATTCCAGCGCCTCCTCGCCATTGGTCGTGATCAGGACCTGATGTCCAAGCCGGGTCAGCAGCGAGCGCATCAAAAGCGCGTTGATCTCGTTGTCTTCGGCGACCAGCACCGAAAGTCCAAGAGCGGCGGCCGGCCTGATTTCCGCGGCCTGTTTCGGTTCGGTCAGGGCCTCATCGCCAAGGCGCGGCGCCGGGATATCAGGCGCGCCGGCAAGGCGAGCGGCGAGCGAGGCGGCGCGCAGCGGCTTGACCAGGTAGCCGGTCAGAGCCGAGGCGGCCGAGAACTGCAATTCCTGCCGCGAAGCCGGCGTGAACATCACGATCCGCTGCGAGGCGAAACCGCGCCCCGCGGTGGCGAGCTGCTCGACCTTCTCGATACCCATCGCGTGGTCGAGCAGGACGGCGTGCCAGCTCCGTTCCGGCAGCAAGGCCTGCGCCACGTCGGGATCGGAAACCAGGCAGGTCTGCCCGCCCCAGCGCTCGAGCCGCCGTGCAATCAGCGAGGCTTCGATGCTCTGCGGCGCTACCAGCATCACCGAGCGGCCGGTCAGATCGGGCGCGGCGAAAGGTGGCTGCGGGTCGTCGCTTACCGCCAACGGCACGCTGACCTCGAAGGTCGAGCCCTCGCCAAGCGTGCTTTCAAGCGTGATGCGCCCGCCCATGCGCTTGACGATGCGCTCCGAAATGCTGAGGCCAAGACCGGTGCCGCCATAGCTTCGGGCGATGCCGTCGTCGGCCTGTTCGAATTCGCGGAAGATGCGCGCCTGCGCCTCGGGCGCGATGCCGATGCCGGTGTCGCGCACCAGGAAGGAAATTTCGTTCGGCCAGATGCCGGGCTCGACGATCAGCGCCACGCCGCCGGACGCCGTGAACTTGATCGCATTGCCGGCGAGGTTGAGCAGCACCTGCCTCAGGCGTGCCGCATCGCCGATCACCTGCGCCGGCAGGCGGTCGTCGACATAGGCGGCGATCTCGAGCTTGCGCGCCTGCGCGCGTGGCGCCAGCAGTTCGGTGATATCCTCGATCAAGGTCGCGAGCGCGAAAGGGCGCGATTCCAGATCGATCTTGCCGGCCTCGATCTTGGAATAGTCCAGCAGTTCCTCGATCAGCGTCAGCAGCGCATCGCCGGAGGTTTTCACCGCCTTCGCATAGGTCATCTGCTCGGGCGTGAGCGCGGTGTCGAGCAGCAGCGTGCTCATGCCGATGATGCCGTTGAGCGGGGTGCGGATTTCGTGGCTCGCCATCGCCAGGAAACGCGACTTGGCGCGGTTGGCGGCGTCGGCCTGATCGCGGGCTTCCGCCAGCGCGCGCTCGGTCTCGGTACGATCGGTCACGTCGCGGCCGACGCACTGCATCTCGGCCGGCGCACCCGCATCGAAACGAACCAGCGCCTCGCGCCAGGCGATCCATCGCGGACCTAAAGCAGTCTCGATCCTTTGATCGTGAATCCGCGTGCCGTTGGGTTCGATGGCGCTGTCGCCCTGCTCCAGCACCGTGAACTGAAAGCGGCTGCCGATCAGTTCGTCGCGAGTCTTGCGGGCCATCTCGCAAAAAGCGTCGTTGGCGAACGTGATCCGGTCGTCGCCGTCGCGCAGCACGATCAGGTCGCCCTGGGATTCGAACAGGCTGCGCACACGCTCCTCGGCTTCCTGGAGCTCCCAGTTGCGGTCGGCCATCGCCTCGTTATGCAGCGCGAGCTTGCGCATCTTCTTGCGCAGGAAACGCAGGCGCATGCTGACGGTGGCGAGCGCGAGGCAGGCGATCGCAAACAGAAAGCTGGCGCCGATCGCGAAATTGTTGGGATCGTACTTGTCGGACCGGCTGCCGGAGACGAAGCCGTAGGCGCCGCCGAACGCTGCCGAGAAGATGATAAAGGAGCGAACCGCAGCTGATATCCGGGGATGGCGACGCGAAAAGCGTCGCAAGTGCAGCTTGATCCGGCCCGTCCGCCCCATCACCGATCACCCAGGGAATTCTTGCTTCGCGTGTTTGGCAACGAAGATGCCGCGCACCACCTTGCGAAGTGCTTGAGGATGCCAGCTCGTTCCGGCCACGCTGAGAGCATGGTTAACGGCGAATTAAAACGCCAAAACCGAGCCTGCCGGCGCGCCTCGCAAGCGAGCGGCGCGCCTGAGTGGGCGCTAATACGACGAACGCGCCGCCACCTTGAGCGGAACGTCGATGTGCGGCACCAGCGCCTGGCGGGTGATGTCGGCACCGACCACGAGCGCGGCGGCCTCGCGCATCGAGAACGTCCGCGACCGCACGAAGATCCGATAGTCGGCCGGACCATCGTTCGACAGATAGATGACGGGCGTGCCGCCCGCGGCGCCGTCCGAGATCGAGACGGCTTGCGCTGCAGCGTTGGTCTCGCAGGCGTTGGCTTCGGCGGCGTCGGCCCCGTCGACAAAGGCAAAATCCGCGGCCTCGGCGTCCTCGGTGATCTGCACGCGCACCGTCGCCGCTTTCGGGTCTTCGGAGAAAGCGACATGAAGATCGGCGCGCCACGGCAGGTCGGCGATTGCAACTGATGTATCCGAGATCGCGATGCAGGGGTGCGAGGCCGGCAACAGCCCGCCGCGCGCAAACAGCAGCGCCGCAACGAGGGGAACGGCCGAGGCCAGAACTTTCAAACGCAACATCAGAACCGCCTGCATGTACTCGCCCTCCGCGAACTGCGGAGGCTCATGGTTGGCAAAGCGTAAACAAAACAGGTTACCGGGCGGTTGACGGTGCGGCGCCTCCTGCTGTTCCGTCTCCGCTCGCCGCGCATCCGTACCGATCTCGCGTGCGACGTCGTCGCGGGGTGGCGTGAAAGATCCAAATTGTCATCTCCTCTTCGTCATTCCGGGACGCGCGCACGCGCGAGCTATGGTGCGCAATTGCGCACCTGAGAATTGATTTCTCCAAGCACTCGTGTGGCGTAATGGATTCCGGAATGACGAGTATCGAGTTGGGCACGACTGTCCGTTCTCGCGGCTTGATTCGCCCGAGTTCTCAAAAACAACGTCCCTCCAAAACCAGAGGGCGCAGGGAATGCCGGGCGTTTGGCTCGCCCGCAGCCTCGCACGCAAAAGAAAAAGCGTACGAGTTAGTCACCGCAGGTTG
>NZ_DASSRP010000074.1:0-14518 GCF_035701725.1 Bradyrhizobium sp. | reverse complement strand
GGCTTCATGAAACACCCTATCTCGGTGTCCATCAAACCGGCAGCAGCTCAATAGAGACGAACCTAGCACAAGCAGCGGGGGGTCCTAACTGAAATTAGGACACGAATAACTTTAAACTAGGACACCGGGGGTCAAATACGGACAGTACCGACAAGCCCAAAAAGAACATATTGCGAACAAGGAACAAATGGTGTACATTTGCTTCCACACTGATTCAGACCGCAACCGTTTGTCCCGCTCGCGAATCCTCGCCATAAGGAGCACCGAAATGTCCGTTACCGCCCTGCGTATCGTCGAAGGATCGTCCATGGATAAGAGTAAGGCCCTGTCCGCCGCGCTGTCCCAGATCGAGCGCCAGTTCGGCAAGGGGTCGGTGATGAAGCTGGGCAAGAACGACCGCTCGATGGATGTCGAGACGGTGTCGTCGGGCTCGCTGGGACTAGATATTGCGCTCGGCGTCGGCGGCCTGCCGAAAGGGCGGATTGTCGAGATCTACGGGCCTGAATCCTCCGGCAAGACCACGCTGGCGCTGCACACGGTGGCGGAAGGGCAGAAGAAGGGCGGCATCTGCGCCTTCATCGACGCCGAACACGCGCTCGACCCCGTTTATGCGCGCAAGCTTGGCGTCAACATCGACGAGCTTCTGATCTCGCAGCCCGACACCGGCGAGCAGGCGCTGGAAATCGCCGACACCTTGGTGCGCTCCGGCGCGATCGACGTGCTGGTGATCGACTCGGTCGCAGCATTGGTGCCGAAGGCCGAACTCGAAGGCGAGATGGGCGATTCACTGCCGGGCTTGCAGGCGCGCTTGATGAGCCAGGCGCTGCGCAAGCTCACGGCCTCGATCAACATGTCCAATACCATGGTGATCTTCATCAACCAGATCCGGATGAAGATCGGGGTGATGTATGGCTCGCCTGAAACCACCACCGGCGGCAACGCGCTGAAATTCTACGCCTCCGTCCGCCTCGACATCCGCCGCATCGGCGCCATCAAGGAGCGCGACGAGGTCGTCGGCAATACGACGCGGGTGAAGGTGGTGAAGAACAAGCTGGCACCGCCGTTCAAGCAGGTCGAATTCGACATTATGTATGGCGAGGGCGTCTCCAAGATGGGTGAAATCCTCGATCTCGGCGTCAAGGCCGGCATCGTGGAAAAATCCGGCGCCTGGTTCTCCTATGACAGCCAGCGTCTGGGCCAGGGTCGCGAAAACGCCAAGGCGTTTTTGAAGGCCAATCCCGACATGACCGGCAAGATCGAAGCCGCGATCCGCCAGAACTCCGGCCTGATCTCCGAGCAAATTTTGGCCGGCACGCCCGAGAGCGATGCCGACGGTGAAGAGCCGGCGGAGGAGTAAGGGTTTTCGCCGGCGCGCTATCGCCGGTGGCTTAAGACTTCGAAGCAAAGCGGGCGCAGAGAACGTTGAGTTGCCGACGTTTTCTGAGCCCGTTTTGTTTTGTGATTTCGAGTAGACGGCGTTTGAGATGCAACGGACATGGACGCCACGTGTTTCGTCTATATTCTTGCGAGCAAGCGAAACGGGACGCTGTATGTCGGTGTGACGAACGATCTTGCGCGCCGGATGTCAGAACACACGGCCAAGCTCGTTCCAGGGTTCACGCGCAAATACGATGTCAATGTTCTGGTCCATTTCGAAGCTTTCGACTCCGTTCTGCAGGCTCGCGCCCGCGAACATGCATTGAAGCGTGGGCGTAGGGCCTGGAAGGTCGCGTTGATTGAGAAGTTCAACGCAGAGTGGCGAGATTTATCCGCGGCGTTGAACACCTGACACGCGCTCGTTGCCCGGACGCAGCGCATCACGGAGTGGTGCGCTGATCCGGGGGCCATTGGTTGATTAGCGAAGGTATCTTGGGTCCCGGATCTGCGACGCAGCGCTATGCGCCGCATCGCGTCCGGGACACGGAAGCCTCACTCCGCGGCTTGCGCGTAATCGGAGACCGGCGGGCAGGAGCAGACGAGGTTGCGGTCGCCATAGACGTTGTCGATGCGCCCGACCGGACACCAGTACTTGTCCGTGTGTGAAGTGCCGGCGGGGAAGCAGCCTTCGCTGCGGCCATAGGTGCGGGCCCACGCGTCATCGGCGATATCGTGCACCGTATGCGGCGCGTGGCGCAGCGGCGAGGCCTCGACTTTGAAGCGGCCGGCCTCGATCTCGGCGATTTCCTGTCTGATCGCGATCATCGCCTCGCAAAAGCGGTCAAGCTCGGCTTTCGATTCGGATTCCGTCGGCTCGATCATCAGCGTGCCCGGCACCGGAAAACTCATGGTCGGGGCGTGGAAGCCGTAATCGATCAGCCGCTTGGCGATGTCGTCGACCGTGACACCGGTCGAATTCTTCAAGGGCCTCGGATCGATGATGCACTCATGGGCGACGCGGCCCTTGGCGTTGCGATACAGCACTGGGAAATGCGCTTGCAGCCGCGCGGCGATGTAATTGGCATTCAGGATCGCCACTTCCGTCGCACGCGCGAGACCGTCGCCGCCCATCATCAGGATGTAGATGTAGGAGATAGTGAGGATCGACGCCGAACCATAGGGCGCGGCCGATACCGGTCCGCTGGCGCTGTCGCCGGTCACAGGATGACCCGGCAGGAAGGGTTTCAGATGCGCCTTGACGCCGATCGGTCCCATGCCGGGGCCGCCGCCGCCATGCGGGATACAGAAGGTCTTGTGCAGATTGAGATGGCTGACATCGGCGCCGTAGTCGCCGGGCCGGGCGAGACCGACCTGCGCATTCAGGTTGGCGCCGTCGAGATAGACCTGTCCGCCATGGCCATGCACGATCTCGCAGATCTCGCGAATATGTTCCTCGAACACGCCGTGGGTCGACGGATAGGTGATCATCACGGCGGCAAGGTTGTTGGCGTACTGCCCGGCCTTGGCGCGCAAATCAGTGACATCGACGTCGCCGCGGGCGTCGCAGGCCACCACCACGACGTCCATGCCGGCCATATGCGCCGAGGCCGGGTTGGTGCCGTGGGCGGAAGATGGGATCAGGCAGATATTGCGATGCGCTTCGCCCCGTGAGGCGTGATAGCCGCGGATCGCCAGCAGCCCGGCATATTCGCCTTGCGCGCCCGAGTTCGGCTGCAGCGAGATCGCGTCATAGCCGGTGATGTCGCACAGCCATTTTTCGAGCCGCGCAAACAGGGCGTGGTAGCCTTCCGCCTGTTGGCGCGGCGCAAACGGATGCAGCGCGCCGAACTCCGCCCAGGTCAGCGGCATCATCTCGGTTGTTGCATTCAGCTTCATGGTGCAGGAGCCGAGCGGGATCATCGCGCGGTCGAGCGCGAGGTCGCGGTCCGAGAGCTTGCGCATGTAGCGCAAGAGTTCGGTCTCCGAGCGGTGCGCATGAAACACCGGATGGGTGAGGAAGGCGCTCGTGCGCTTCAGGCCGGCGGGCAGGGCCTCAATGGCGATCTTTTCGATCTCGGCATAATCGAGCTTGCCGCCGAACGCGCGCCATACGGCTTCGACGGTCTCTGTGGTCGTCGTCTCATCCAGCGCGATGCCGAGCACGCCGTCACCGAGCCGCAGGTTGATCTTTTCAGCCAGCGCGCGCGCCACGATCTCGTTTCTCTTGGAGCTGACATCCACCGACACGGTGTCGAAGAACGCTTCCGACTGAGGAGCAAAGCCGAGCTGGCGCAATCCCGCCGCCAGCACCGCGGCACGGCGATGAATGGTGCGCGCGATCTGCGTCAGGCCTTCGGGGCCGTGATAGACCGCATACATCGAGGCGATGATCGCGAGCAGCACCTGCGCGGTGCAGATGTTGGACGTCGCTTTTTCGCGGCGGATGTGCTGCTCGCGGGTTTGCAGCGCGAGGCGGTAGGCGGGTTGTCCGCGGGAGTCGACCGACAGTCCGACCAGCCGTCCGGGCAGCGATCGCTTGAGCGCATCGCGCACCGCCATATAGGCCGCATGCGGGCCGCCATAGCCCATCGGCACGCCAAAACGTTGCGCCGAGCCGATCGCGATGTCGGCGCCGAGTTCGCCCGGTGATGCCAACAGCGTCAGCGCCAGCAGGTCGGCGGCGACGATCGCGAGCGCGCCCTTGGCGTGGAGCGCCGAAATCGCGGGACGCAAATCACGAACCGCGCCGGAGGAGGAGGGATATTGCAACAGGCCGCCGAACACGTCGGCACCCTCCAGTTCGATCAGGGGATCGCCGACGATGAGCGTCCAGCCCAGCGGCTCGGCACGGGTGCGCAGCACCGCGAGCGTCTGCGGATGCACGTCGGCATCGACAAAGAACGATTTGGTCTTGCCTTGCGATGCGCGTTGGCTAAGCGCCATGGCTTCGGCGGCGGCGGTGGCCTCGTCGAGCAGCGAGGCGTTGGCGACGTCGAGCCCGGTGAGGTCGCAGATCATGGTCTGGAAGTTGAACAGCGCTTCCAGCCGGCCCTGACTGATCTCCGGCTGATACGGCGTGTAGGCCGTGTACCAGGCCGGATTTTCCAGAATGTTGCGCTGGATCACCGCCGGCAGCAGCGTTCCGGAATAGCCTTGGCCGATCAGCGAGGTGAAGACCTGATTTCTTGAAGCGAGATCGCGCATATGCGCCAGCGCCTCGGTCTCGCTCAAGGGCCGGCCGAGATCGAGTAGCGTCTGCTGCCGGATCGAGGCCGGCAGCGTCTCGGCCATCAGCGCCGAGAGGCTGGTGGCGCTCACGGTCTTGAGCATGTCGGCGACGTCGCGCGGCGAGGGGCCGATGTGGCGGCGCACGAAGCTCGTGGCGGGCTCGGTCAGCGGTTTGATGGGCGCGGTCATGTGTGCCTCCCTGCAATATTCAAATTCAGGTGTCATCGTCTGCGAAAGCGGACGATCCGGTACGCCGAGGCTTCTCGGTTCAATCGCCACTGCCTCGGGCTACTGGATGCCCCGCCTGCGCGGGGCATGACGGTCTTTTCCATCGCAGCTCTCAGGCGATGTGTTTCTGGTAGGCGGCCTCATCCATCAGGCCGCCAAGTTCGGTTCGATCGGCAATCTTCAGTTTGAAGAACCACGCCTTGCCGGCGGCATCGGAATTGACCAGCGCAGGCTCGCCGGCGAGCTCGTTGTTGATCTCCAGCACCTCGCCCGAGATCGGCGCGTAAACGTCGGAAGCGGCCTTGACCGATTCCACGACCGCGGCGGCCTCGGCCTTCTTTAAGGTGCGGCCGACCTTGGGCAGTTCGACGAACACGACGTCGCCGAGCTGGGACTGGGCGTAATCGGTGACGCCGATCGTGGCGACGTCGCCTTCGATGCGGAGCCACTCGTGGTCGGCGGTGTAAAGCGTCGTCGTCGTCATGTAGATCCCTCAGCGTTTATAGGTATTCGGAACAAAGGGCATCGGCGCCACGCGTAGCCGCAATCGCTGCCCGCGTACCTCGGCGAACAGGATGGTGCCGTTAGCCGCATGCGAGGGCGGCACGTATCCCATCGCAACCGGCGCATTGAGGCTCGGGCCAAAGCCGCCTGAGGTGACCTTGCCGATCCACTGATGGGAGGTTTCGTCGGCGTACAGGGCTGCGCCCTCCCGCACCGGCGCGCGGCCTTCGGCCTTGAGGCCGACGCGGCGGCGCACCGCGCCATGTTCGAGCTGGGCCAAAATCGCATCCGCGCCCGGAAAGCCGCCGGGACGCGCGCCACCCTTGCGGCGGCTCTTTTGGATCGCCCATTCCAGCGCACCTTCGACCGGCGTCGTTTTGGGATCGAGGTCGTGGCCGTAAAGGCTAAGCCCGGCCTCGAGCCTCAGGCTATCGCGCGCGCCGAGCCCGATCGGCAGCACGTTTTCATCCGCGAGCAATTGCGCGGCGAAGCCTTCAGCGGCCTCCGCCGGCACCGAGATCTCGAAACCGTCTTCGCCGGTGTAGCCGGAGCGGGAGACGAAGCAGTCGAGGCCACCGGCCAGACGCCGCGGGCCGGCGTCCATGAATTTCATCGCCGGGATTTCGGCATCGAACCTGGCGAGCACCGATTCGGCTTTCGGCCCCTGAAGCGCGATCAGTGCCCGGTTTGCGAGCGGCTCGACGGTGCAAGCGTCGGACAGATGCTCCCTCAGATGCGCCTCGTCCGCAGCCTTACAGGCGGCATTGACGACCAGGAACAGGTGATCGCCGAAATTCGCGACCATCAGATCGTCGAGAATGCCGCCGGCCTCGTTGGTGAACAGCGCATAGCGTTGGCGGCCGGTGGGCAGCGCCAGAATATCCTGCGGCACCAGCCATTCCAGCGCGCGCATCGCGTCCTCGAGCCGGCCTGATTTGGGCCGAAGCACGATCTGGCCCATATGCGAAACATCGAACAGACCGCAGCTCGCGCGCGTATGCAGATGCTCCTTCAGCACGCCGGTTCCATACTGCACCGGCATGTCGTAGCCGGCGAACGGCACCATCTTGGCCCCGCGCGCGACATGGAGCGCGTGCAGCGGCGTTTGCTTCAGCGGGGGCGGGGAGGCGGAAACGTCTGCAGCCAGCATGTTCAGAGCCCTCGCGGATTCGCCGAGGGCCGATTCCCTCGAACGCTTCCGAAAAAGCCCCATCTGTCGCTGTGCCTGAGAGTATTATCCCGTCGGCGGGCACGTCAGGGCAGAGCCCGTCAAATGCCTCTTTCCAGATGTCTCGATGTCACGAGGGTCCTTTTGCCTGAGAGTTTCCGGGGCGGTTGCTCCTTCGGCGCCGGCCAATCAGCCGATCTCTCCCGACGTGACGTGCCGGATAGATATGCGAAAACCCCTTTCCAGCCAAGCCCGTCAATGCCGCAGCGCGCCGTCATCAACGTCAAATCATAGGCAATAACTGCAACCCTCTGATGCCGCTGCAAGTTTCTGGACAGCGCTTTTGCCCTTGTCTAAAAGCGTCTTTCGCAGAGCGCCATCGACCCGCAGGGCCGCGCGCCTTTTAAGCAGTTTGATTGGACCCCCATGAGCGGCGTTAACGAAATCAGGTCGACTTTCCTCAAGTTTTTTGCCGACAACGGCCACGAAATCGTGGCCTCGTCGCCGCTGGTGCCGCGCAACGACCCGACCTTGATGTTCACCAATGCGGGCATGGTGCAGTTCAAGAACGTCTTCACCGGCGTCGAGAAGCGGCCGTATCAGCGCGCCACCACCTCGCAGAAATGCGTGCGCGCCGGCGGCAAGCACAACGACCTCGACAATGTCGGCTACACCGCGCGCCACCTCACCTTCTTCGAGATGCTCGGCAACTTCTCGTTCGGCGACTACTTCAAGGAGCGCGCGATCGAGCTCGCCTGGACGCTGATCACCAAGGAATTCGGCCTGAAAAAGGACAAGCTGCTCGTCACCGTCTATCACAACGACGACGCTGCGGCCGGCTTCTGGAAGAAGATCGCGGGATTTTCCGACGACCGCATCATCCGCATCGCCACTTCCGACAATTTCTGGGCGATGGGCGACACCGGTCCGTGCGGGCCGTGTTCGGAAATCTTCATCGACCGCGGCGAACACATCTGGGGTGGTCCGCCCGGCAGCCCGGAAGAGGACGGCGATCGCTTCCTCGAATTCTGGAATCTCGTATTCATGCAGTTCGAGCAGGTGACGCCGGAACAGCGCGTCGACCTGCCGCGTCCCTCGATCGACACCGGCATGGGCCTGGAGCGCATGGCCTCGATCCTTCAGGGGGTCGAGAGCGTGTTCGAGACCGACATGTTCCGCAACCTGATCGAAGCAACGAGCGCCGCGCTCGGACATGGACCTGGCAAGGACAACATCGCCTCCTACCGCGTCATCGCCGATCACTTACGCGCTTCGTCGTTCCTGATTTCGGACGGCGTGCTGCCCTCCAACGAAGGCCGCGGCTATGTGCTGCGCCGGATCATGCGTCGCGCGATGCGGCATGCGCAGCTTCTGGGCGCCCGCGAGCCGTTGATGCATCGCCTGGTCTGGGCGCTGGTGCGCGAAATGGGCCAGGCGTATCCGGAACTGGTGCGTGCCGAAAAGCTGATCGAGGAAACGCTGCGGCTGGAAGAGACGCGCTTTCGCAAGACGCTCGACCGCGGACTTGCGATCCTCGACGAAAAGAGCGCGGCCTTGAAGAAGGGCGACATGTTCGACGGCGATACCGCCTTCACGCTCTACGACACCTATGGTTTCCCGCTCGACCTGACGCAGGACGCGCTGAAATCGCGCGGGATCAGCGTCGATCAGGCCTCGTTCCAGGATGCGATGGAGCGCCAGCGCGAAAAAGCGCGCGCCTCATGGGTCGGAAGCGGCGATACCGCGAGCGAAGCGGTGTGGTTTCCGCTGCGCGAGAAACTCGGCGCGACGGAATTCCTCGGCTACGAGACCGAAACCGCGGAAGGCGTGGTCGGGGCGCTGGTGAAGGATGGTGCCGAGGTTGCTCAGCTCAAGACGGGCGAAAACGGCGCAATCGTTCTGAACCAGACACCGTTCTATGGCGAGTCCGGCGGTCAGGTCGGTGACATCGGCGCGATGGTCGGCGAGGGCGTGCGCTTCCGTGTCACCGATACGCAAAAGAAGGCCGGCGATCTCTTCGTCCATCTCGGCACGGTCGAGCAGGGCACGCTGAAGGCCGGCACGGCGCTGCAGCTCGAGGTCGATCATGGCAGGCGTTCGTCGATCCGCGCGCATCACTCCGCGACGCACATTCTTCATGAGGCGCTGCGCCAGGTGCTGGGGGATCACATCGCCCAGCGCGGCTCGCTGGTCGCGCCGGACCGCCTGCGCTTCGACTTCGTGCATCAAAAGCCGATCACGCCGGAGGAACTGGCGCGCGTCGAGGACATCGCCAACCAGGTGGTGCTGGAGAATGACGAAGTCACCACGCGCCTGATGGGCGTGGACGAGGCGCGCGAGGCCGGTGCGCGTGCGCTGTTCGGCGAGAAATATGGCGATGAGGTCCGCGTGGTCTCGATGGGCAAGAGCGCCCGCGAACATGGCCAGAACGCGCTCGGCTGGTCGGTCGAATTGTGCGGCGGCACGCATGTCCGGCGCACCGGCGACATTGGGCTGATCTCGGTGACATCCGAGAGCGCGGTGGCATCGGGCGTCCGCCGCATTGAGGCCTTGACCGGCAACTATGCGCGCAAGCACGCCAACGACATGATGCAGCTTGCGAAGAATGCGGCCGCCGAATTGCGCATCACACCGGAAGATGTGCCGGCGCGGATCGCCGCGCTGATGGAAGAACGCAAGAAGCTCGAGCGGGACTTGTCGGACGTTCGCAAGAAGCTGGCGATGGGTGGCGGCACGCCCGCTTCGAACGGCTCGGGTGCCGCCGGCGTGCGCGAAGTCGGTAACGTCAAACTGATGGCGCGCGCGGTCGAAGGCATCGAGATGAAGGATCTCAAGAGCCTTGCCGACGACGGCAAGAAACAACTCGGCTCGGGCGTCGTCGCCATCGTCGGGTTGACCTCCGACGGCAAGGCCGGCGTCGTCGTCGGCGTCACCGCTGATCTCACCGGGCGTTACAATGCCGTTGATCTCGTGCGGGTGGCTTCCGAAGCGCTCGGCGGCAAGGGTGGCGGCGGCCGGCCCGACATGGCGCAGGCCGGCGGTCCCGACGGGGCCAAGGCAAACGCGGCGCTCGCCGCGATCGAAAAGGCGATGGCGGGGGCGTGACCTTCAGTCCTTCTCCCCTTGCGGGAGAAGGTGGCCCCTTGCGGGAGAAGGTGGCCAACGGGTCCGCGCAAAGCGCGGCCCGATGACAGGCTCCGCGCCGGATGAGGGGTATCTATCCTTTCGCGTTCATCGAGAGCCTCGTTGAAACATACCCCTCACCCAAGTGAGTCTGTTTCAGCGGAGCTGCCCTTCTCCCAAGGGGAGAGGGCGCTATGATCGCACGCTTCTCCTATCTCCCGGGATATGAAGTTCCCTGTACTTGATTGATCTTGCACGAGAAGTCTGGCGGCATCGCTACATGCCGAGGATTTCGGCGGGCGATCCACCCTCGATGTGGTGGTCGGGAACTATCCGGCCGCGCTGATTCGCTGCTAATGTTCTGGTAGGGAGTTTCGCAGGGGACCAACTCCGTGGCGCAAAAACCATTCTTTCTCATCTTGAGGGACGATAGCGCGGGCACCTTTTCGGTCGAGGGGCCAATGACAGATGATCGTCCCTGGATTTCTCAGGTTGTAACGGCTCAACGCGCAGGCCGGAAGGTTCGCTGCGTGGTGGCGACCGGTGCCACGCGGGAACAGTGCATCAAAAATTGGCTGGCATCCAACCCCCGCATGAAGCTCGTTGACCCCGGCATGTTGCCTTGACGTCAGCGAATGCCGTGGCTGCGCCGATCCCCGCCAGGGCGAACGCGGCGCTCGCCGCGATCGAAATGGCGATGACGGGGCATGAGGGGATCGCGTTTCCCGGAAGCTGCGCAGCGTGAAACGATGCGCTGCTGATCCGTCCAGATGCCCGAGTGGGTCCCGCATCTGCAGCGCAACGTTCCGCTGCGCCGCGTGCGGGACACGAGGTGGACGCTCAGTCCTTCACCACGCGCACGGCGCCGCGCGAGGCGCTGGTGGTCAGCGCCGCATAGGCTTTCAGCGCGGTTGAAACCTTGCGGGCGCGCTTGGCCGGCTTCCACGCGTTGTTGCCCCTGGCCTGCATCGCCTCGCGGCGGCGTTTCAGCTCGGCCTCGCCAACCGCGAGATGGATCGAGCGGGCGGGGATGTCGATCTCGATCCGGTCGCCATCCTGCACCAGGCCGATGAGGCCGCCTTCGGCCGCTTCCGGCGAGACATGGCCGATCGACAGACCTGAAGAACCACCCGAGAAGCGCCCGTCGGTGACGAGCGCGCAAGTCTTGCCGAGGCCCTTCGATTTGAGATAGCTCGTCGGATAGAGCATCTCCTGCATGCCGGGGCCGCCGCGCGGACCTTCATAGATGATGACGACGACGTCGCCTTCCTTGATCTTGTTCGTCAGGATGGCTTCGACTGCCGCGTCCTGGCTTTCGAATACGCGGGCCGAACCTGCGAATTTCAGGATGCTGGCATCGACGCCCGCGGTCTTCACGATGCAGCCGTCGACGGCGATATTGCCGGTGAGTACGGCGAGGCCGCCGTCCTTTGAGTAGGCATGCTCGGCGCTGCGGATGCAACCGCTGGCGCGATCGAGGTCGAGCTCCTCGAAGCGTCGGTCCTGGCTGAAAGCGACTTGCGTAGGCACGCCGCCGGGAGCTGCCATGTAGAACTTGCGGACGCTCTCGCTCTTGGTGCGGGTGATGTCCCAGCGCTCCAGCGCGGCCTTGAGCGATGTCGAATGCACGCTCGGCAGGTCGGTGTGCATGAGGCCGGCTTTTTCAAGTTCGCCCATGATCGCGATCACGCCGCCGGCCCGATGCACGTCTTCCATGTGCACGTCGGCGACCGAAGGGGCGACCTTGCACAGCACCGGCACCTTGCGCGACAGGCGATCGATATCCTTCATGGTGAAGGGCACTTCGCCTTCATGCGCGGCGGCGAGCAGATGCAGCACCGTGTTGGTCGAGCCGCCCATCGCGATATCGAGGCTCATGGCGTTTTCGAACGCCTTGAAATTCGCGACATTGCGCGGCAGCACGCTGGCGTCGTCCTGTTCGTAGTAGCGCCGCGCCAGATCGACGATCAGGTGACCGGCTTCGACGAAGAGGCCTTTGCGGTCGGCATGGGTCGCCAGCACCGAGCCGTTGCCCGGCAGCGACAGCCCCAGCGCCTCGGTGAGGCAGTTCATCGAATTGGCGGTGAACATGCCCGAGCACGAGCCGCAGGTCGGACAGGCCGAACGCTCGATCACCTCGACCTCGGTATCGCTGACCTTGTCGTCGGCGGCCGCCACCATGGCGTCGATCAGGTCGACCGCTCTGACCTTGCCCTTGATGTTGACCTTGCCGGATTCCATCGGTCCGCCGGACACGAACACGGTCGGGATGTTCAGCCGAAGTGCTGCCATCAGCATGCCGGGCGTGATCTTGTCGCAATTGGAGATGCAGACCAGCGCGTCGGCGCAATGCGCGTTGACCATGTATTCGACGCTGTCGGCGATCAGTTCACGCGAGGGCAGGCTGTAGAGCATGCCGTCGTGGCCCATGGCGATGCCGTCATCGACCGCGATGGTGTTGAACTCTTTCGCCACGCCGCCGGCCGTCTCGATCTCGCGCGCCACCAGTTGCCCAAGGTCCTTCAGGTGCACGTGGCCGGGGACGAACTGGGTGAACGAATTGGCGATCGCGATGATCGGCTTGCCGAAGTCCTCGTTCTTCATTCCCGTGGCGCGCCACAGGCCGCGGGCGCCGGCCATGTTGCGGCCGTGGGTGGTGGTGCGGGAACGATAGGCGGGCATGGATTCCTCCGTCGGCTACAAGCCCGGCTCTTCAAGGCCGGGCTGCATAAAAACAATTCAGGCGCGGCTTAGCGAAAAGCCGCGCCCGGTTCGAGCCCTAATTTTGCGCCTCAGCGATGCCGGCGCAGTCCGGCGAGACATATGGCCGATAAGCGAAAAGGTAATGGCGGGGGCCTTCATCCTTCGAGACGCTCGCGTCCCGCGAGCTCCTCAGGATGAGGTCCAGATTCCCCAACCCTCGTGGTGAGGAGCGCGGTACGACCGCGCGTCTCGAACCATGAGGCCGATGTCCGAGATCAGCCCTTCTTCAGGAACACGTAGTCCGCGGAGTAGGGCACCGACTTGAAGGCGCCGGCCTTGTCGCAAGCGCCGTCAAGCTTGCCGCCCTTGGTGTTGATCCGCTGCACGGTGGTGACGCCGGAGAGGACACCGCTGCCGCGCGAGGCCGTCACTTGCAGCTTCAGCCAGGGTATGTCGTCGGCGGTCGCGCCCGGGGCGTTGCCGGCGGCCTTGGCCGTCACAGCGCTACCGTCGACGTGCTCCCAGTTCGGCCCGGCATAGTGCCGGCCGATGGTCTTGCCATCGAGCAGAAGCGTGGCGATCGGCTCGCGAAACACCCAGGTGAGCTTGCCGTCAGTGCCGGCCTTGCACTCATAGACCTGCGCGCCTTCGGCATGCACGGTGAGAACGACGGTTTCGCCCGGCGCCGCAATGGCATCGGGAAGCGCGGTTTGTGCGTTCGCGCTCACGACCGGACCCGAGAGCAATAGGGCGAGGGCGGCGCGTAGGAGAACCGACATGTCATGCTCCGATCGTGCATTGATGTTTGGCGTTATTCCGGGACGCGAGTGCAACGAGCGGACCCGGAATCCCGAGGTTCCGGGTTCGATGCTCTCGCATCGCCCCGGAACGACCGTGTGTAGATGAATGCGACGGCAAACCCTACGCCATCGCCTTGGTGAGGTTGTCCGCAACCTTGTCGAGGAAGCCGGTAGTCGAAAGCCAGCGCTGGTCGGCGCCGACCAGGAGCGCAAGGTCCTTGGTCATGAAGCCGGCCTCGACAGTGTCCACGCAGACCTTCTCCAGCGTGGAAGCGAACTTGGCGAGTTCGGCGTTGTTGTCGAGCTTGGCGCGGTGCGCCAGGCCGCGGGTCCAGGCGAAGATCGAGGCGATCGAGTTGGTCGAGGTCTCCTTGCCCTTCTGGTGCTCGCGGTAGTGGCGCGTCACCGTGCCGTGAGCGGCTTCGGCTTCCACCGTCTTGCCGTCGGGAGTGAGCAGCACGGAGGTCATCAGGCCGAGCGAGCCGTAGCCCTGCGCCACTGTGTCGGACTGCACGTCGCCGTCGTAGTTCTTGCAGGCCCAGACATAGCCGCCCGACCACTTCAGCGCCGAGGCCACCATGTCGTCGATCAGGCGGTGCTCGTAGGTCAGGCCCTTGGCGTCGAATTCCTTCTTGAATTCGCGGTCGAAGATGTCCTGGAAGATGTCCTTGAAGCGGCCGTCATAGACCTTGAGGATGGTGTTCTTGGTCGAGAGATAGACCGGGTAGTTGCGCATCAGGCCGTAGTTGAAGGAAGCGCGCGCGAAATCGATGATGGAGTCGTCGAGATTGTACATTTCCATCGCAACGCCCGGACCCGGCGTCTTGAATACTTCCTTCTCGATCACGGTGCCGTCTTCGCCGACGAACTTCAGCGTCAGCGTGCCCTTGCCGGGGAACTTGATGTCGGTGGCGCGGTACTGGTCGCCATAGGCGTGGCGGCCGATGATGATCGGCTTGGTCCAGCCGGGTACGAGCCGCGGCACGTTCTTGCAGATGATGGGCTCGCGGAAGATGACGCCGCCGAGGATGTTGCGGATGGTGCCGTTCGGCGACTTCCACATCTGCTTGAGGCCGAATTCCTTCACCCGCGCCTCGTCCGGGGTGATGGTGGCGCATTTGACGCCGACGCCGACCTTCTTGATGGCGTTGGCCGCATCGATCGTGACCTGATCGTCGGTCTTGTCGCGGTATTCCATCCCGAGGTCGAAATACATCAGGTTGATATCGAGGAACGGGTGAATCAACTTGTCCTTGATGTACTGCCAGATGATCCGGGTCATCTCGTCGCCATCGAGTTCGACGACGGGGTTGGTCACCTTGATTTTTGCCATGGGAAGACGGGCCTTTGTTGAAAGAGCGCCTTTGAGTCGGCGCGGAAACCGGAT
>NZ_DASSRP010000073.1:0-6743 GCF_035701725.1 Bradyrhizobium sp. | reverse complement strand
GACGAATGAAGCGTGAATGCGGGCAGAACGGGTGATGAAACAGCGTGAACATGAAGTCCCGGGAATGAAGTCCTGATGAGTTGCGTCGCCAAACTACCCAAGGTTTCGACCGTGGCAACCCTTTGCGCGCGTGTTTTTGCCGTTGCGGCGTCGAACCGAATAAGCGAGAAGATTTGGGCCATTTTCGGCCGCAATGTTCATTGCGGTCTCAACCGTATGCTGTGACGTCGATCACCAACCTTGAAAAGGGGCGCTTAGGTCATGCTGTCTGATTCGCTACGGGCGGTAATTCTCGGCATCGTCGAAGGCATCACGGAATTCCTGCCGGTCTCCTCGACCGGACACATGCTGCTCGTGAACCGTTTCTTCGGATTGGGCGAGGGGGCGTTCTGGGACAGCTTCGTCGTGCTGATCCAACTCGGCGCGATCCTTGCGATCGTCGGGCTCTATTTCACCAAACTGTGGAAGGTCGCGCTTGGCATGTTCTCCAATGCCGATGACCGCCGCTTCGTCATCGGCGTCCTGATCGCGTTTCTGCCCGCCGTGATCGTCGGTTTGATCGCCGGCAAATACATCAAGGCAGTTCTGTTCAATCCCTGGGTCGTCTGCTTCTCGCTGATCGTGGGCGGCGCGATCCTGCTCTGGGTCGATCAGATCGATCATGATCCGCACGAACACGACGCCACGAAATTTCCGCTGCTTACCTATTTGTGGATCGGTGTTGCGCAGTGCCTGGCGATGATTCCCGGCGTTTCGCGTTCTGGCGCCAGCATCGTCGCGGCGATGCTGCTGGGCGCCGACAAGCGCGCGGCGGCGGAATTCTCGTTCTTTTTGGCCATACCGACCATGATCGGCGCGTTCGCCTACGACTTCTACAAGAACCGCGCCGAGATGACATCCGATCACTTGAGCACCGTCGCGATCGGTTTCGTGGTTTCGTTCGTCGTCGCGATCGTGGTGGTGAAGGCGTTTCTCGGCTACGTCTCGCGCCGCGGCTTCGTGCTGTTTGCGTGGTGGCGCGTCGTGGTCGGCACGCTCGGCCTGATTGCGCTGGCGATGGGAAGGTGACGGCCTCGTAGCGACGAAGCATTTCCCGTTCGCCGTGATGCCCGGCCTTGTGTCGGGCATCCACGTCTGGTGTTTTCTCCACGCGCAAAGACGTGGATGGGTGGGACGAGCCCGGCCATGACGACGTCCAAGAGTTCGATGTGGTCGTTGAGAAAGGCCCTACGCACTCTTGTGCGTGAACTGCCCGGCCTTGCGGAAACGCCAGAGATATTGCGGCGCGACGCCTTCCAGCGAATCCGGCGCGATGCCGAGCCCTTCCAGCGTCAGGCCTGCCGACTTCGCGGCTTCGGACACGACATTGTCGCTGCGCAGAAGCTCGACCTGATCGGGCGTCAGCTTGAACGCGCCGGGCGCGAATTGCAGGAATAGCGCCTGCAATTTCGCCAGCCCAAACGGCAGCGACACCAGCATGCGATTGCGGCCGGTGATCTCCAGGATCGTCTCGATGATCTCGCGCATGGAAAGCACTTCCGGGCCGCCGAGCTCGTAGGTCGCACCCGCCTTGGTCTGGCCGTCGACGGCGTCCGCAACGGCGGTGGCGACGTCGCCGACATAGACCGGCTGCAATTTGGTGGTGCCGCCGCCGATCAACGGCAAAGCCGGCGATATCCGCGCCAGCGCTGCAAACCGGTTGGTGAACTCGTCCTCGGGGCCGAACACGACCGATGGGCGGAAGATGGTGGCGGAGGGAATGGTCGACAGCACGGCCTGCTCGCCAGCGGCTTTGGTGCGGGCATAGTGTGACGTGGAATTGGCGTCGGCGCCGATCGCCGAAACGTGCACCATCCGTGCGCCTGCGGCGGCCGCCGCCTTGGCTACCGTGCCGGCGCCCTCGGCCTGCACGGCCTCAAAGGTCTGCGCGCCGGATTGGGCGAGGATACCGACGAGGTTGACGGCGACCTCGGCGCCGCGCATCGCGGCCTCGACCGAGGCCGGATAGCGCAGGTTGGCCTGGACGGCATGGATTTGGCCGACCCTGCCGAGCGGCTGCAGGTGACCGGCGAGCTCTGGCCGGCGCACCGCCACGCGGATGCGATAATCGCGTTTGCACAGCGTCCGCACCACGGCGCGGCCGAGAAAGCCGGACCCGCCAAAAACCGTGACCAGGGTTTCCAGGTTTGATGCCATGTTTTCGGGTGCCTTTGGGTCTGAAGGAGCTGAGATTCGGCGCTTTTGCGGATACGCCATCACCGAATTTCTGTACAGCCTATTTCAATGAGCCAAACTGCAATTTGACAAGCGCGCGGCCGAACCTTAACTAGCCGCCCCATGCCCAGGTGGCGGAATTGGTAGACGCGCTGGCTTCAGGTGCCAGTGACCTAACAGTCGTGAAGGTTCGAGTCCTTTCCTGGGCACCATCCCTCTCTCGCGAAATCGATGAGGAATAGGCCGAGCGTCCCCCACGGCCGGCGGTGCCGTTCGGCCTAGGCGGCCAGCGCCACCAGCGGCTGGAGCCGGTCGCAAATCTTGTTCAGCGTTTTCGGGCTTTCGCTCATCAGCGAGAGATAGCTGAGCGAGTGCTCGTAGTAGATGCCGATCGACTCATTGCCGAACCGAAGCACGCCCCGGACATCGTCCTCCATCGCTTCATAGCCCGGCAATTCGACCGACGTCGGCGCATCCCGGTTCAGCACCGCCGCAATGTCGGTCAGTATGTCGCGGAACGGGGTCGAATAATCGAAAGCGTCGCCTGTCCAGAGAACAAGTTCCCATCCGCTCTTGCGGTGAGGTTCAATCGAAGGCTTGGAATGGACCGTGATCATGGGCTGCCGTTGACGCGTGAGTGAGGGTGACACCATATCATCGGCATCGCCCAGCGCTCCTTGTGCCTGCAAAACCGGTACACAACCGGTCAGCGGAATGGCTCAAAAGCCCGGTAAAAGCTGCCAGTTTGCAAGGATTCGGTAACCACGCCGCGCGACCCGGGACGTCACGAAGCGCCGTCCGGCTCGATTTCGCCTTGCCGGTGGCCCTCGGGACCCCGGTTGAACACGCCGTAACTGCTGGATTTCATGCCGGCCCCGCCGTCGGTACCCAGCACCGTCAAACCGAGCTTCAAGAGCTCGCGCACCGCCGCCGCCCGGGTCGGCATCCGGTGCTTGAAACGGAAATCGTCGATCGCTTCCAGCTCTTCCGGCGCGAGCATGACCTGCAATCGTTCGCCACGTAGATCAGTCATGTCTTTGCCCACAATTAGATCAATGAGTAACTTACTCAATGCATCAAGATGCAGGCGGTTCCCCAAATTCCGTTAATTTAGCAAAAAATATAATAGAAACAATAAGTTAGTACTTGATTTCAGGTGTGGTGAGGGCCATGCTTCCGGTCAGGGAGAGAGCCGTCATGACGGACCAAATCAAGCTGCCACGTGCGCTGTCCGAGGAGCCCAACGCGCCAAAGCCGCGACGTCCGAGCCACCAGAAAATCATCGAGAACCTGGATCGCTGGGCCAATAGCAGCGAACTGCAGCCGCCGAAGCGGCCGGATAGCGAGATCGCCTGATCCGCCTCGCCAGGCACTTCGACCACCACGTTCCGGCGTAATTCGCGCGAAGGGCGCTTCCGCCCGCTCGCCTCTGAGGAGGTTGAGCGTTAGGTTGGGGCTAACCGTCCGATTCTAAATATCCGCTATCCGCATCCCGAGGCCCCTGCCTATGACCGTACGCCAGCATCGCGGCGACCTGCCCGACCTAACCCGCTATACCGACGCAGTGGCCATCGACACCGAGACCATGGGGCTCAATCCGCACCGCGACCGGCTTTGCGTTGTGCAATTGTCGAATGGCGACGGCAGCGCTGACGTCGTGCAGATTCCGCGCGATCACGGCCGAGGCGCGGCGGATGCGCCGAACTTGAAAGCGCTGCTCGCCAATCCGAAAATCACGAAAATCTTTCATTTCGCGCGCTTCGATCTCGCCGCGCTCTATCACTCTTTCGGCGTGATGCCGGCGCCGGTTTATTGCACCAAGATCGCTTCAAGGCTTTCGCGCACCTACACCGATCGACATGGCCTGAAGGACCTGGTCCGCGAGGTGCTCAACATCGAACTCTCGAAGCAGCAGCAATCGAGCGATTGGGGCGCGGCGACCTTGACGGAAGCGCAACTTGCCTATGCTGCCTCCGACGTTCTGCACCTGCATGCCTTGCGCGAGCGGCTCGATGTGATGCTGGCCCGCGAAGGGCGCACGGAGCTGGCGCAGGCCTGCTTCACCTTCCTGCCGACGCGCGCCAGGCTCGACCTGCAGGGCTGGGAAGCCGAGGACATTTTCGCGCACTCCTGACGCGTGGCGGGCGTGATCAAGGCGCCGCGCCGTCAGAAAGCCCGATAACATTCGTATGTGAATGGCCGAGCCTTGTTGCAGTATCGCTCAGGCACGGTGAAGCGATTGCCGGGTCGACGGGTGGTCGCCCCTTTTCGAACACAGTCCTGAAAGTACTGGGCCGCAGGCGGGCTGGGCCATCCCGTGTTATCCGGGTAAAATAGTCGGAAATGTTCGGCTGCTGACGAACGTCGGAATCGGAGCCCCTTTGAATTCGGTCCAGAATCCCGCCTACGACGCCGGCATGGAGGCGCGCTTTAAAGTCGCGGCGCGCCACAGCCGAATCGTCCGCATTTTGCGGATCGCGGTACCCGGCGCGGTCATCCTTTCCCTCGCCGCCATCATTCTGGTCTCGGTGTTCAATCCGTTCCGCATGCTGCTGCCCAAGTTGCCCGTTGACATGAGCAACCTTGTTATCTCCGGCACCAAGATCACGATGGAATCACCGCATTTGTCGGGCTATTCGCAGGACCGGCGGCCCTACGAGGTGTGGGCCAAGACCGCGACCCAGGACGTGACCGATCCGGATCACGTCGAACTGAAGACGTTACGGGGAAAGGTGTTGATGGAGGACCAATCGACCGTCACGCTCGAGGCGGTCAACGGGATGATGGACAACAAGCAGCAAACGCTCGACCTGCACAAGGACATCTACGTGCAAACCACCGCCGGGTATGAGGCCTGGCTCAGCCAGGCCTTCGTCGATATGGGCAAGGGAACGGTGACGTCCGACGAACATGTCGATGTCAAATGGGCCGACGGAAAAATTTCCGCCGACACGATGAAAGTCCTGGGTGGCGGCGAAGTCGTTCGCTTCGATGGTCATGTCGTGATGAACATTGACAAGATGCCGCCGGCGGCCGATGCCGCGCCTGAGCCCGCTCCGCCGCCCAAGCCCGCGAAAGCGCGGCCGAGCGTCAAATCCTCCAGCGCGAAGTGACCCGATGACGCCGTTGCTCAAGGAGATCAGCAGACCCCGCACCCTGGTTCGCGCCGCCTGCGTGGCGTTCGCCGTCGCGGTGTTGCCCGCGAGCCAGGCCTCGGCGCAAAGCACCATGACCGGCGTGCCCAACGCGATGCAGGGTTTCTCGCAAAATCGCGATCAGCCGATTCAGATCGAGGCCGCCTCGCTCGAAATGCGCGACAAGAAAAAGGAAGCGACGTTTTCAGGCAATGTGAAGGTGGTGCAAGGCGACACCACCATGACCTCGAAGACGCTGGTCGTGTTCTACGAATCGAAAGATGCAAACGCGGCGCCGGCAAGTAACAGCAAGACGTCGGCGAAGTCCGCGCCGATGCAGTCGGCGACACCCGGTCCCGGCGGCGCCTCCTCAATCAAGCGGCTCGAAGCCAAGGGCAATGTGGTCGTGACGCAGAAGGATCAGGTGGTGACCGGCGAGACCGCGGTGTTCGACACCAAGACCAACCTCATCACCATGCTGGGTGGCGGTGGCCCCGTGGTGCTGACCCAGGGCAAGAACGTGCTGCGTGGCGACAAGCTGCTGGTCGATATGACGACGGGTGTCAGCCGCGTCGAATCGGAATCCGGCCGGGTCCAGGGCCTGTTCCTGCCGTCCAATCAGAACAGTCCCGGGCCGACATCCCCGGGAACGCCGCCGCCGGGGCCTCCGCCTACGCATTCCAGATAAATCAGAGCGATGCCAGCGCTTTAGTGAAAATGCGGCCGGGGCGAGGTTGAAGCCGGCGGTGGCAGACTGTATTTACCTCCCGGGGTCGCACGCGCTTTACGAAACTCAAGATTGGTCCGGCTGGACCAGTGCCGCCTATTTGAAGGTTCCTGCACTGCAAGCGGCAAATTCGATCCAGGAACTTCAAATGGAAAGCGGCACTGGAATCGTGATTTGCTAGTGCCCAAGACTTTCCGAAGTTCGTGGTAGGTGGGTGTTGAGGGTTTGATACGGACTTCGGAAAGTGGGCGCTAGGGAACACCCGTTCATTCATGCCGAACAAGGCGAATCGGTCGCCTTGGCCGGCAAGGACGGAATCCTTCGAGAGCGCGGACAAAAGCGGGGATGATGGATCTACTCGGAATGTTCCGGCGGCGCCCCGCAAACCGCGGCAAGGGCTTTGCGCGCTCGCGCGAAGACATCACGGCTCTTGGTGACAGCATGGGCCAGATGCTGACAAGCGCGGTGCGCGATGCGCCGCCGCTCGCCCGCGCTGCGCCATCGCCCACGCTCGAATTGCCGCGGGCTGAAAAGCCGCCGGCACAGCGTCCCTCGCCCGCGAAAGCCGCACCCAGACCGGGCGGCGCGGCGCCGCCCCGATCGGCGCCGAGGGCCGGATACCTGGCTGTGCATAGCGTGGAAAAGAGCTTTGGCACCCGCAAGGTGGT
>NZ_DASSRP010000072.1:0-10538 GCF_035701725.1 Bradyrhizobium sp. | reverse complement strand
CGGAACGTTGTTGTCGCCGAGCACGATGATGCGATGCGAGTCGAGTTCGTCGAGCGTGCGCGGCGTGCCGAAGCGCTTGACGTATTCGGGTGAGCAATAGGCGTGAAAGCCCATCGCGAACAGCTTGCGCTGGATCAGGTCCGGCTGCGTCGGCTTGCGGGTGCGGATCGCCACATCGGCTTCGCGCATCGACAGGTCGAGTTCTTCGTCGGTGACGATCAGCGAAATGCGGATTTCCGGATAGAGCGCGGTGAACTCGCCGAGCCGGGGGATCAGCCAGTTGATGCCGACGCCGGGCGTCGTCGTGATCTTGAGGTCGCCGCTCGGTCGCTCGCGGCTGTCGGTGAGCTTGGCGCGGGCGGCCTGCAACTGCATGAACACGTCATGGGCGGTGCGAAACAGCAGATCGCCTTGCTCGGTCAGGATCAGGCCGCGGGCGTGGCGGTGGAACAGCGACACCGACAATTCCTGCTCCAGCGCGCTGACCTGACGCGAAACGGCCGATTGCGACAGACCGAGTTGCTCGCCGGCATGCGTGAAGCTCCCTGCCTCGGCCGCCGCGTGAAACACTTTCAGCTTGTCCCAGTCCATATCCATAAATCCGTCGCGAGTTCGATGAATATTCATTCTGCGGCCGCGCGGTCATTCGCACGGAGCGCCAGAAAACGTTCGGCTTCAAGCGCCGCCATGCAGCCAAGGCCTGCGGCCGTGACCGCCTGACGGTAGGTCTCGTCGGCGACGTCGCCGGCGGCAAACAGGCCAGGCACCGAGGTGGCCGTCGAATTCGGCGCGACCTCGACATAGCCGGAGGGTTTGAGCTTGATCTGTCCGACCACGAGGTCGGTCGCCGGCGCATGGCCGATGGCGATGAAGACGCCGTCGGCGGGTAGCTCGGTGAGCGCGCCGGTCTTGACGTTCTTCAGCCGCACATGCGTGACCTTGGACGGATTTTCGTCGCCCTTGATCTCGTCGATCGCGCTGTCCCACACCACCTTGATCTTGGGATGCTTGAACAGGCGGTCCTGCAGAATGCGCTCGGCGCGGAAGTGATCGCGGCGATGCACGACCGTGACCTGCGAGGCGAAATTGGTGAGGAACAGCGCTTCCTCCACCGCGGTGTTGCCGCCGCCGACCACGACGACCTGCTTGCCGCGATAGAAAAATCCATCGCAGGTCGCGCAGGCTGAAACACCGAAACCCTTGAACTTCTCTTCCGTCGGCAGCCCCAGCCAGCGCGCCTGCGCGCCTGTCGCGAGAATGACGGTCTCCGCCAGATAGACGTCGCCGGAATCGCAAGTCAGGCGGAACGGGCGGTCGCCAAGTTCGAGCTTGTTGACGAAGTCGGTCACGATCTTGGTGCCGACATGGGCGGCCTGCTTCTCCATCTGCTCCATCAGCCATGGACCCTGGATGACGTCGGCAAAGCCCGGATAGTTCTCGACGTCGGTGGTGATGGTGAGCTGGCCGCCGGGCTGGATGCCCTGGATCAGCACCGGCTCGAGCATTGCACGGGCCGCGTAGATCGCCGCAGTGTATCCGGCCGGGCCGGACCCAATGATGACGACCTTCGCGTGAATAGGGGCAGCCATGAACAGGTCCCTTTCGAGGGGATTTGATGCTTGCTTAAGCGGATTTCGCTTCGGGAGGCGCCGCGGTGGCGCCGAAAGTGTCAAATCCAAGTCTAGGGTATCTGGCGAGCTATGCAAGAATTGCAATTCAAATCAGCAAAATTTCCCGTGAGTTAGAAAAATGGCGCACCGCACGCGAAATAAAATTGCGCGCCCCAGGCGAGCTGCGCTAAGAGAGTTGCCAGTCGCGGCCAGCAAATGCAGACCGCTGGCACCCTGAACCCACTCTCAGCCCGGAACCCAGACCGCGTGTCGAAGAATCTTGACGAAATTGACCTCAAAATCCTGAGCGAAATCCAGGCTGACGGTCGAATCACCAATGTCGAATTGGCCAAACGCGTCGGCATCTCGCCACCGCCATGCCTGCGCCGGGTCCGGACGCTGGAGGAGGCGGGTTACATCCAGGGCTATCGCGGACTGCTCGATCCGCGCAAACTCGGCTTCGACGTCACGGTCTTTGCCTCCGTCCATCTGTCGAGCCAGGCGGAAGCCGACCTGCGCGCGTTCGAGGACTTTGTGCGCGCCGAGCCGCTGGTGCGCGAATGCTGGATGCTGTCGGGGGAAGTCGATTTCGTCCTGAAGTGCGTCGCGCCTGACATGGCGACGTTCCAGGACTTCGTCACGCATCTGACCGCTGCGCCGCATGTGCGAAACGTGCGGACCTCGCTGGTGCTGCATAATTCGAAATATGAGGCGGCCGTGCCGCTGGACGTGAAGGCAAAAAACTAGCTGGCATTCGGGCCGCGAATGCAATGAGCGAACCATGGTGCGCGACTGCGCACCAGAGAATCTCGAGCTTCCGGGTCTGGTGCTGGGCGCACCAGCCCGGAATGACGCTCCGCCGTCAGTTCTTCTTTCCCAGCATGGCATCCACGCTATAGGGGCCGCCGCCCGCGGTCGCGAGATACAGGCACGCGAAGCAGAACAGAATCGCAGCCGTACCGTTGTTGAACAGCGGGAAAAATCCACGCGGGAAATGTCCGATGAAATAGGCAAAGGCCATTTCGCCCGACAGAATGAAGGCGGCGATCCGCGACCACAGGCCGATCAACAGAAGTGTGCCAAGTACAAGCTCGAGCATGCCCGCGGCCCCGATCAGCGAGAACAACTCCACCTTGTCGAATTGTGTGCCGGCCGGAAATTTCAGGATCTTCGCGATGCCGTATTGAAGCAGCAGTAGCCCGGTGATGAAGCGAAACAGGCTGAGCGCAGCCGGCTGAAATCTCGAAAACATCTGGTCCATGTCAATAACCCCCTGTTTGACACCTTAGAATTCGAAACGCGTGAGCTTATGATCTTGGCATGCGAATGCCTTCTGCGGCCCAACAGCTAACCCCCACTTCTCAACAATATTCCGCGGCCCGACATGAGAAAAGCCGCGCGCTAGTGGTCCGATTTCTCACATTCGCATCTCTTCGCAGCGGGCACGTTTGCGAATGTTGGAATCGAAGGACCACTAGCAAGTTCAAGTTGCTAGTGGAGTTTAGGATTTGACATTCGCTTTCAGAGTTCGCGGCCGGGCAGGTAGCGAATGTCAAATCCACTCCGCTAGAGCTCCGATTCCGAAGTTCGTATGATGTCGCGGCCCCAGGTCTACGAACTTCGGAATCAAAGGAGCTCTAGCAACTTATTGATGCTAGTACGGCTTTGAATTTGAAGTTCCTATGATGGACTCGGGGCGAAACTGATGGGAACTTCAAATTCGCCGTACTGGCCGGTTGTCGGTGCGTTCGGTGCCGGCGGGCCTGAAAGATCAGCGCCACTCGACCTTGGTGATCTCGTAGGCCTTCGCGCCGCCGGGGGCCATCACCTCGACGGTGGTGCCCTTCTTCTTGCCGATCAGCGCGCGCGCCAAGGGCGAAGTGATGGATATCTTGCCCTTCTTGGCATCGGCTTCGACTTCGCCGACGATCTGCCACACTGCTTTTTTCTCGGTGTCTTCATCGACCAGCGTGACGGTGGCGCCGAACTTGATCGTGTCGCCGGAAAGCTTCGAGATGTCGATCACGTCGGCGCGCGCAAGCTTGTCCTCGAGCTCGGCGATGCGGCCTTCGTTGTGCGACTGCTCCTCTTTGGCGGCGTGATATTCCGCATTTTCGGACAGGTCGCCATGCGAACGGGCTTCTGCGATATGCTCGATGATGCGCGGACGCTCCACCGACTGGCGCTTTTTCAATTCCTCCTCGAGCGCGGCATAGCCGCCTGCGGTCATCGGAACCTTTTCCATCATCTCTTCTGTCCTTCGATCGCGCGGGCGTGCTGAGGGACGATACGCGCGACACTCCTTTTTCCAGATCGGGCCTTTGTTTCCGAAACAATCCAAAAGCCGGCCAACTCGGCCCCGCAACGGAGGCCAACTCAACTTCGGTTCGGGCGGAGAGTTCCTAGCAACAGGCTCTGTTGCCGATCATTGCAAAGGCTTTGTGGCCCGCCAATGATCAGCTTTCGGAAAAGTAACTCTGCAAGGTGCGGACCTCAAGGTCCCCGCCCAAATAAGCGCGGACGCCCTGGGCGGCCGCCACGGCACCGGAAAGAGTGGTGTAATACGGCACTTTATGCAAGAGGGCAGCCCGCCGCAGCGAGCGGCTGTCGGCCAATGCCTGCGGCCCCTCGGTGGTGTTAAAAACCAGCTGAATGTCGCCATTGGTGATGGCATCGACGATATGCGGCCGTCCTTCCAGCACCTTGTTAACTTTCTCCGCCGGAACGCCCTGGTCGCTCAGAAAGCGCTGCGTTCCCGATGTCGCCAGCACCTTGAAACCGAGCGAGGATAGCAGGCGGACCGCATCGACGATGCGGGTCTTGTCGGTCTCACGCACCGAGACGAACACCGTGCCCTTGCGCGGCACGCGCGTGCCGCCGCCGAGCTGGCTCTTGGCAAACGCAATCTCGAAGCAGCGGTCGATGCCCATGACCTCGCCGGTCGAGCGCATCTCCGGTCCGAGCACGGTATCGACCCCGGGGAAGCGCGCGAACGGAAATACCGATTCCTTGACGCCGACATGGTCGGGCTTCGGCTTCTTCAGTTTGAAGTCGGCAAGCTTCTCGCCGGCCATCAGTCGCGCGGCGATCTTGGCGACCGGCATGCCAATCACTTTTGCCACGAACGGCACCGTGCGCGAGGCGCGCGGATTGACCTCGAGCACATAGATATCGCCGTCCTTGATGGCGTATTGCACGTTCATCAGGCCGACGACGTCGAGCCCCAGCGCGAGTTCGCGGGTTTGCCGCTCGAGTTCTGAGATCGTCGCGGCGTCGAGCGAGTGCGGCGGCAGCGAGCAGGCAGAGTCGCCGGAGTGAATGCCGGCTTCCTCGATGTGCTCCATGATGCCGACGATGAAGGTGTCTTTGCCGTCGGACAGACAGTCGACGTCCACCTCGATCGCGTCGGACAGATAGCGGTCGAACAATAGCGGATTGGTGCCGAGCACGGTGTTGATCTGACCGGTCTTGTCGTTGGGATAACGCGCCTTGACGTCGCCGGGGACGAGTTCGGGCAGCGTGTCGAGCAGGTAATCGCTGAGCTGGTTGTCCTCGCGAATGATCTGCATCGCGCGGCCGCCGAGTACGTAAGACGGCCGTACCACCAGCGGCAGGCCGAGATCGGCCGCAACCAGACGCGCCTGTTCGACCGAATAGGCGATGCCGTTCTTCGGCTGCTTCAATCGCAATTTGTCGAGCACGCGCTTGAAACGGTCGCGGTCTTCGGCGAGGTCGATGGCATCTGGCGAGGTGCCGAGGATCGGCACGTCGGCCTCCTCCAGCGCATGGGCGAGCTTGAGCGGCGTCTGGCCGCCGAATTGCACGATCACGCCATGCAGGCGGCCGTTGGTCTGTTCGGTCGCGATGATCTCAAGCACGTCCTCGGCCGTCAGCGGCTCGAAATACAGCCGGTCGGCGGTGTCGTAGTCGGTCGACACCGTTTCCGGATTGCAGTTGATCATGATGGATTCATAGCCGGCGTCATGCAGCGCGAAGCAGGCGTGACAGCAGCAATAGTCGAACTCGATGCCCTGGCCAATCCGGTTCGGACCGCCGCCGAGAATGATGACCTTGTTCTTGTTCGACGGCGCGCTTTCGTCGACAGCGGAGCCGGCGAACGGGGCCTCGTAGGTCGAATACATGTAGGCGGTTGGCGATGCGAACTCCGCGGCACAGGTGTCGATGCGCTTGAACACCGGGCGGACACCGAGTTCATGGCGGCGCGCCTTCACCTCGGCTTCGCTCATGTTGGCAAGCACGGCAAGCCGCGCATCCGAAAAGCCCATCGCCTTGAGCATCCTCAGGCCGAATGCGTTCGGCGGCAGCCCGTCCTGCCTGACTTTCGCTTCCATATCGACGATGGCGCGCATCTGCGCCAGGAACCACGGATCGATCTTGCAGGAATTGAAGATGTCTTCGTCGCTCCAGCCGAGCCGCATCGCCTGCGCCACCTGCAAGAGACGGTTCGGCGTCGGCGTGCCGAGCGCGGCGCGGATCGCGTTTTTGTCGTCGTCGCGTCCCAAACCCTCGATCTCGATTTCGTCGAGCCCGGTCAGCCCGGTCTCGAGCCCGCGCAGCGCCTTTTGCAGGCTCTCCTGGAACGTGCGGCCGATCGCCATCACTTCGCCGACCGACTTCATCGAGGTGGTCAGCGTGGTGGAGGCGCCGGGAAATTTCTCGAAGGCAAAGCGCGGAATCTTCGTGACGACGTAGTCGATGGTCGGCTCGAACGAAGCCGGCGTTGCGCCGCCGGTGATGTCGTTGGCGATTTCGTCGAGCGTGTAGCCGACGGCGAGTTTGGCGGCGACCTTGGCAATCGGGAATCCGGTGGCCTTCGAGGCCAGCGCAGAGGAGCGCGACACGCGCGGATTCATTTCGATGACCACCATGCGGCCATCGACCGGGTTGACGCCGAACTGGACGTTGGACCCGCCGGTCTCGACGCCGATCTCGCGCAGCACCGCAAGCGATGCGTCGCGCATGATCTGGTATTCCTTGTCGGTGAGCGTCAGCGCCGGCGCGACCGTGATCGAGTCGCCGGTATGAACGCCCATCGGGTCGAGGTTCTCGATCGAGCAGACGATGATGCAGTTGTCCTTCTTGTCGCGCACCACCTCCATCTCGAACTCTTTCCAGCCGAGAACGGATTCTTCGATCAGCACTTCGTTGGTCGGCGAGGCGTCAAGGCCGCGCTCGATGATGTCGATGAACTCTTCCTTATTGTAGGCGATGCCGCCGCCGGTGCCGCCCATGGTGAAGGAGGGGCGGATGATCGCCGGCAGGCCGATCTCCGACAGCGCCATCAACGCTTCGGCAAGCGCCTGCTGCTGATAGCGCTTGCGCCGCTCGTTTTCGCCGAGCGTCCATTGGCGCTCGAATGCCTCCAGCGCCTCGCCCGAGAGCTTTTCGCGGTCGGCGAGATACTTGTCGCGGTCGGATTTCTTCAGCGAAGAGGCATTGGCAAGCCGCGACTTCGGCGTCTGCAGGCCGATCTTTTCCATGGCGTTGCGGAACAGCTGGCGGTCTTCGGCCTTGTCGATCGCATCCGCCGTCGCGCCGATCATTTCGACATCGAATTTGGCGAGCGTGCCCTGCCGTCGCAGCGACAGCGCGCAGTTCAGCGCGGTCTGGCCGCCCATGGTCGGGAGCAGCGCGAAGCCGCCGGGGACGACGTGGCGCTCCTTCTCGATGATCTTGGCGACGATCTCGGGCGTGATCGGCTCGATATAGGTCGCGTCCGCGAGCTCCGGGTCGGTCATGATCGTCGCCGGATTGGAATTGACCAGGACGATGCGGTAGCCCTCTTGCTTCAACGTCTTCACCGCCTGCGTGCCCGAATAGTCGAACTCGCAGGCCTGGCCGATCACGATGGGACCGGCGCCGATGATCAGGATGGTGGAGATGTCGGTTCTTTTGGGCATCAAAACTCGTTGGGCAAGGCCGAAAACGGGCACAAAAAAAGGGCGCGCATTTCGCGCGTCCCCTGGCCAGAAGCGCGTGATCGCCGCGCGCGGAGCGGTCTTTAGACCAGATTCCGCGGCTGCGAAACCCCCAATAAACGGCCATCAACCGGCATTTTCCCCCTTCGCTCTTCGAGCTACGGCCGGGCAAGCCCCTGTGGGGCAGCTTTTAGACGGATCCGGCTGGCTGGGCAGGCTGGTAGGATCAGCCCGGCTACGCTTTCGCTTTGCTCAAGCTATGCCGGATCCGCTTTGCCTGCCGGTCTGGCGTGGTTGCGCCACGCGTAGCCCGAAAGGGCGAAGCGTGGAGGCCCGGCCTGGATTTGAACCAGGATAAAGAGCATTGCACTGCTCTTGCGTCGACGCTTTCCGCCACCGGGCCGCGGCCATCTTTCCCGATCGGCGCGCGCGGGGCTACTGCTTGTCGCGGTTAACCCTACCAGCCTTCGCAGGGCTGCGCCTGCTTCGGCTAGGCAGGCCATATCAAGGCGAAGGCTGCCTCGGCGCGGCCCGAAGGGCGAAGGCGGATCCGCCGCTCACACGCCCTCATGTGGCCAAGGAAGGCCGCGCCACAAAAGTCATGCGCCAGGGATTGTGGCCGATATTGACGGCGACGCGCGAGCCGGTGAAGCCGTTTGCCGTCAGGCGGGCGACCATGTCGGCCTCACTGTAGCGCTGCAGACCGACGCGGCTGCGCAATTGCCGGTAATCGGACAGCGCGGTCGATACCAGGCCGACCAGCGCGTCGCGCAGAAATCCGTAAGCGGCGGCAAAACGCAGCAGCGCGATGACATCGCGCGGCATGCCGACCTCGGGGCGCAGCACGTCGCCGATCACCAGCCGGCCGCTGGGTTTCAGCAGCCGCCGGATGGTCGTCAGCGCGCCCTCGAACTCATCCGGCGTCATGTATTGGATCACCGAATTCATCACCACGAGGTCGATCGATTGCTCGGGCATCTTGCGCACGTCTTCCAGCGAGCGGACGCGGATCTTGGTATTGGGCGCAAAGCGGGCGATCAGGCGGCCGCGCACGCCCGGCGCGGGCTCGGCGAGATAGAGCAGGCCGCAGGCATCGGCAACCTTGGCCGCCGACAAGGCTTCGCCGCAGGCGTAATCCAGCACCACGGCATCGGGTGAGCCGATATAGCCGATGATATCGCGCGCAATCAGCTGAAAATGCAGGTCGCGATGCCGCTTACTTGCATAAATCGTATGCGTGGAATCGTAGTAGTCGATCCAATCGTCCATTAGCTTGCCTTCAGGCGCCGCAGAATACCAAGGTTCCGGCAGAGGAACCGGGTCGCTCATGAGGCGTTAAATGGTCCTGTGAACGATGTCCATCGCCCCCATCGCCCAATGTCCGGTACCTAACAGGAAGGCCGATCGTGAGCAAAGCCAGCAAAACCTCCCCCGATCTCGACACCCCGACCGACCTGCCGAAGGCAGCGGCCGACAAGATTTCAGCCGCGCTCAACGTGCTGCTGGCCGACGCCTTTGCGCTTTACCTGAAGACGAAGAATTTCCATTGGCACGTCAGCGGCCGTCATTTCCACGACTATCACCTGATGCTCGACGAGCAGTCGGATGCGATCTTCGCCAGCACCGATCAGTTGGCCGAGCGGGCCCGCAAGCTGGGCGGCACCACGCTGCGCTCGATCAGCCAGATTTCGAAATTGCAGACCATCAAGGACAACAATGAGGACTATGTGCCGCCGCGCGAGATGCTGCGCGAATTGATGGAGGACAACAAGCACATCGCAGCCGCCATGCGGAAAGCCCACAAGCTGTGCGACGACCACGAGGATTCCGGCACCGCGGGCCTGCTCGAGACCTTCATCGACGAGACCGAGCGGCGCACCTGGTTCCTGTTCGAGGCCTCGCGCCAGGAAGGCAGCAACGCGGCCTGATCTTGTCATTGCGAGCGCCAGCGAAGCAATCCAGTCTTTGGTCATTCCGGGTTCGCTCGTTGCACCCGCGCCGCGGAATGACGATGCGAAAGATGCTGGGCTTCGTCGCCAACGCTCCTCGCAATGACGGCTAGCGCTGCCACAACGCCGTCAGCGGCCCCTTCTTGCCCGTCACCGGATCGCTGTCCGGCAACTTCACTTGCGGAATGCTCTTGAGCGCGGCGGCGTGATTTTCAGGCGTCGGCCGCGTCACCTGCATTTTTGCGCCCGGCGGATAAGCGCCGACCACGGAAAAGTCCTCGCTCGCACGCAGGCACTGGTGGCCGGTACCCGCAGGAAGAATCGCGACATCGCCGGGGTCAAGCTCGAATTCTCTCCCGCCGTGGCCGCCGAAGCGAACGCGAGCGTGGCCGCGCGCGATGCCAAGCACTTCGTGCACCGTGGCGTGATAGTGCAGGTAGTCGAAGATGCCGTCGCGCCAGATATCCTGGCCCCAGCCGTTGGCGTTGAACAGGTCTTCGAACGTTTTCTCCGGCGAGGCGTGGTCGAGTTCGACCGCACCCTTGTAGATCACGAACGGCAGGGTGTTGTTGGGGACGAGGCCATCATCCTCGAAAATGAACGTCGACGGTTTTGGGTTCTTGATATCAGGCAAATGGCGCTCCCGCTGATATTGGCGATCAGGACGCGGGGAACAATCAAGGTGCGGGCGCGACGTTCCTCTGGGCTGTCGCTACATTCCCTTGGCTGGCGGCCCTGGAATTTCGAACACCAGACAGGTCGTCGTCCATGCGCCAGCAGCCGGCCATTGGCGTCGGTGATGCGCCCCTCCGCGGTGGCCGCACGGCGGCCGACGTTGAGCGTGCGGCCTTCCGTACGCACCACGCCGGTGTCCTTGGTCATGCCGCGGATGAAGCTGATCTTGAATTCCAGCGTGGTGTAGCCGGTGCCGGCCGGCAGCATCGAATGCACCGCAAGCCCCATCGCGGAATCCAGCAGCGCCGCGGCATAGCTGCCGTGTACCGAGCCGATCGGATTGTAGTGCCGGAAGCCGGGGACGC
>NZ_DASSRP010000071.1:0-5275 GCF_035701725.1 Bradyrhizobium sp. | reverse complement strand
CGGCTGCTTGCCGCCAACCTACGAGCCGCGCGCGACCGAGTTCGTGCTGCCGCGCGCCGACGGCAAGGCCGACATGGTTACGCTGATCAAGGAATTGATCGCGCGCGGGCACGCCTATGAAGCCGCAGGCGAGGTGCTGTTCGATACGCAGTCGATGCCCGATTATGGCGCACTATCCGGTCGCAGGCTCGACGAACAACTGGCCGGCGCCCGCGTTGCGGTCGACGCGCACAAGAGGAATCCGGCGGACTTTGTGCTGTGGAAGCAATCATCCGAGCACGAACCCGGCTGGGAAAGCCCGTGGGGCAGGGGCCGTCCGGGCTGGCACATCGAGTGTTCGGCGATGAGCGCGGCCTATCTCGGCAACGTCTTCGACATTCACGGCGGCGGTCTCGACCTGATCTTCCCGCATCATGAGAACGAGATCGCGCAGTCGCGTTGCGCGCACGGCACGCCGACGATGGCCAATTACTGGATGCATAATGGCTTCCTGCAGGTCGAAGGCGAGAAGATGTCGAAGAGTCTCGGCAATTTCTTCACCATTCGCGAATTGCTCAACGATTGGCCCGGCGAGGCGCTGCGCCTCAACATGCTGAAGACGCATTATCGCTCGCCGATCGACTGGACGATCAAAAGCCTTGAAGAAAGCAAGAAGGTTGTCGACTCCTGGTACGACATCGTGGGCGACGACAGTCTGCCTCCCGGGGAGATTGATGAGGGCGTCCGTGCGCAGTTGGCTGATGACCTCAATACGTCGGGCGCGATCACGCGGCTTCACGCTATCGCGTCCGGCCGTGGTACTGCCTCCAGTCAGCTCAAGGCATCGGCCATGTTGCTGGGGCTGCTTGGAAAGACAAAAGCGGAATATCTTGAAAGCAATCCGAGGGCCGTTGAGGTCAACGGTGCAGCCGTCGAAGCACTCATAGCAGATCGCGCCGCCGCCCGCGCGCGCAAGGACTTCAAGGAATCTGACCGGATTCGCGACGAACTCGCTGCGATGGGCGTCGTGATCAAGGATTCCAAGGAAGGCACCACCTGGGAGATCGCGCGATGAGTACGCCTGCGCTGCGTCCATTCCTGCCCGCCGATGCGCCGATCCTGGCGGCGATCTTCGTCGCCAGCATCGAGGCGCTGACCGGCGACGACTATAGCGAGGCGCAGCAGGAGGCCTGGGCCGCTGCGGCTGAAGACGAGGCCGCGTTCGGCCAACGGCTGGCTTCTCAGCTCACCCTTGTTGCCACGCTCGATGGGTCGCCGGTCGGTTTCGCATCGCTGAAGGGCAAGGACCATGTCGACCTGCTCTATGTGCATCCCGGCGCGGTCGGGCAGGGGGTGGCGGCCGCCTTGAGCGAGGCGCTCGAAAAACTCGCGGCGGCGCGCGGCGCTAAAAGCCTGACGGTGGATGCCAGCGACAACGCGGCGGAATTCTTTGCAAAGCGCGGCTATGAAGCCAAGCAGCGCAACACGGTTTCGCTCAATGGCGAGTGGCTCGCCAACACCACCATGCAGAAGCCGCTCGAAGCGCCGGCTGGGGGTGCCAGATGACCCGGGAGCGGCTTTATCTTTTCGACACCACGCTGCGCGACGGCGCACAGACCAACGGCGTCGACTTCACGCTGCAGGACAAGCAGTTGATCGCCAGGATGCTCGATGAGCTTGGTGTCGACTATGTCGAAGGCGGGTATCCCGGCGCCAATCCGACCGATACCGAATTTTTTGCCGACAAGCCGAAGCTGGCGCACGCCCGCTTTACGGCATTCGGCATGACGCGCCGCGCCGGCCGCTCGGCATCGAACGATCCCGGCCTAACGGCGCTGCTCGAGGCCAAAGCTGACGCGATCTGCTTTGTCGCAAAATCGTCCGCTTATCAGGTCCGCGTCGCGCTCGAGACCACCAATGAAGAAAATCTCGCGTCCATTCGCGACAGCGTGACGGCCGCGCGCAAAGCCGGCCGCGAAGTGATGCTCGACTGCGAGCACTTCTTCGACGGTTACAAGGAGGACCCGGTGTTCGCGCTCGCTTGCGCCAGGGCGGCCTACGATTCCGGCGCCCGCTGGGTGGTTCTGTGCGATACCAATGGCGGTACGATGCCGCATGAAATCGAGACCATCGTCGGCGAGGTCATCAAGCATATTCCAGGCGACCACGTCGGCATTCACGCCCATAACGATACCGAGCAGGCGGTTGCCAATTCGCTTGCCGCGGTGCGCGCGGGTGCGCGCCAGATCCAGGGCACGCTCAATGGGCTCGGCGAGCGTTGCGGCAACGCCAATCTTTGCTCGTTAATTCCGACGCTGCGGCTGAAGGGCGAATTCGCCGGTCGGTTCGTGATCGGCGTTACCGACGAGAAACTCGCGACCTTGACCGCGGCATCGCGAACGCTTGACGACATGCTGAACCGCGCGCCCGATCGCCATGCGCCCTATGTCGGCGAAAGCGCTTTCGTGACCAAGACCGGGATTCATGCCTCGGCCGTTCTGAAGGACCCGCAGACCTACGAACACGTTCGCCCGGAGGCGGTCGGCAATCACCGCAAGGTGCTGGTCTCCGACCAGGCGGGCCGCTCAAACGTGATCGCCGAACTCGACCGCGCCGGCATTGCCTATGACAAGAACGATCCGAAGCTCGCCCGTCTGGTCGAGGAACTGAAGGAGCGCGAGGCCGTGGGTTATGCCTATGAATCCGCCAACGCGTCGTTCGAACTATTGGCGCGGCGAACGCTTGGCCGGGTGCCGGACTATTTCCGCGTCGAGCAATTCGACGTCAATGTCGAGCAGCGCTACAACGCCAACGGCCAACGGGTCACGGTGGCAATGGCGGTGGTCAAGGTCGATGTCGACGGTGAGAAGCTGATTTCGGCCGCCGAAGGCAATGGCCCGGTCAACGCGCTCGACGTGGCGTTGCGCAAAGACCTCGGCAAGTTCCAGAAATTCATCGAGGGGCTCAAGCTGATCGATTACCGCGTGCGTATCCTCAACGGCGGCAGCGAGGCGGTGACGCGGGTGTTGATCGAAAGCGTGGACGAGACCGGCGAGAAGTGGAGCACCATCGGGGTGTCGCCGAACATTATCGACGCCTCGTTCCAGGCGCTGATGGATTCGATCATCTACAAGCTCGTAAAATCCGGCGCGCCGGCTTAAGAGATTGGTGTCATTCCGGGGCGATGCAAAGCATCGAACCGGGATCTCCAGATTCCGGGTCTGGTCCTGCGGACCATCCCGGAATGACGTCTTGAGAGTGTTTCATGATCGACCACATTTCCGTCAGCGTCAGCAGCCTCGAGCGCTCGGCGCGCTTTTATGAACTGACGCTGGCGCCGCTCGGCCTGACGAAGCTCGTGACACGCCCCGCCACCATCGGTTTCGGCAAAGCCTATCCGGAATTCTGGATCAATCTCCGTCCCGATATGGCTCCGGTTGCAGCCGATAGCGGCAACCACATTTGCCTTCGCGCGAAATCGACCGGCGATGTCGATGCGTTTCACCAGGCGGCGCTAAAGGCGGGAGGCACTTCCGATGGCGCACCGGGCCTGCGGCCGCATGAACGGGTGAAATACTACGCCGCGTTCGTTCGCGATCCCGATGGCAATCGGGTCGAGGCGGTGACGTTTCCAGGCGATTAGCGATTGGCGGCTACGTGTGTCGCGCTTGCTAAAGCCGCCGGGCGAACTCGGGCTCCATTTCAGCGGCGCTGTCGGGAAGAAGCGCGGCGGCCGCTTGCAGCCGTGGCAGGATGTCCTCGACCCGTTCGGCCTTGAGGATCTCGACCGAAAGTCCGTTGCGAATGAATTCGGTCTCGCGCATGTGAGCGAGCAGTGCGAATAGCGGCTCCCAGAATCCGTCAATGTTGGCAAGTAGCACCGGCTTCGAGTGACGTCCGAGCTGCTGCCAGGTGAGCTGCTCGACCAGCTCCTCGAGTGTGCCGATGCCACCGGGCAGGGCTACGAAGGCATCCGAATGTTCGAACATCAGCCGCTTGCGTTCATGCATATCGGGCGTGACGATCATCTCCTGGACGCGCTTGAGCGCATTTTCCCGCAGCTTCAGGAAGTCCGGAATGATCCCCGTCACCATGCCGCCATGGTCGAGCACGGAGCTCGCCACGGCGCCCATGATGCCGAGCGAACCGCCGCCATAGACCAGGCGAATGCCGTTTTCGGCGAGCACTTTGCCAAAGGCCTTGGCGGATTCGGTGAAAAGGGGATTGGTGCCGGGGCCGGAGCCGCAATAGACACAGACAGTTTTGATCTTGCTCATGTCAATTCATGTGGCATTGCAGCGTAAATCAGTCAAACCATAATGGATTCGGCCATCGAATAATATTGCCCGAAAGCCCCGGCATTGCTGAAGAATTTACCCCCCAAATGGCTGGCGAATGTCAAATTCTCTTCACTAGCCCGCCAAACGCTCTATATGACAGGCGAAATGCGACAAATTCCGAAAAAGCGTGCGCCGAATCGGCGCGCCATTCTGCGCCGGGCCGGGCTTCATGGCGCATCCTGATTCCTCGAGGCCGACCGATCAGGCGCCAGTTCCCGACAACGCGCTCGGACAGGCGAGCCTGACCGGGACACTGGCGCATCTGTGGCCCTATATTTGGCCTGGGGATCGTACCGACCTGAAGATGCGGGTGGTCTGGTCCGTGGTGCTGCTGCTCGCGGCCAAGCTGGCGACCTTGGCAGTGCCCTTTACGTTCAAATGGGCGACCGATGCACTGACGGGCGCGGACAGCGCGCCGGTGCAGGCCTCCAACTGGATGCTATGGGTCGTCGCCTCGCCGATCATCATGACGCTGGGCTATGGCGCCTTGCGCATCCTGATGGGCGTATTGACGCAGTGGCGTGACGGAATCTTCGCACGCGTGGCCATGCATGCGGTGCGCAAGCTGGCCTATCTCACTTTCGTTCACATGCACGAGCTGTCGCTGCGCTTTCATCTGGAGCGCAAGACCGGCGGATTGACGCGGGTGCTGGAGCGCGGCCGCAATGGTATCGAGACCATCGTGCGGATGGTGATTCTGCAGCTCGTTCCGACCATCGTCGAGGTTACGCTGTTGATGGCGGTGCTGCTGTGGAAGTTCGACTGGCGCTATGTGGTCGCAACCCTGATCACGGTCGTGATCTACATGTACTACACCTACATCGCGACCGAGTGGCGGATCGGAATCCGCCGCAAGATGAACGATTCCGACGCCGAGGCGAACACCAAGGCCATCGACTCGCTGCTGAACTACGAGACCGTGAAATATTTCAATGCGGAGGAGCGCGAG
Organism: Bradyrhizobium sp.; assembly: GCF_035701725.1. Classification (GTDB taxonomy): domain Bacteria; phylum Pseudomonadota; class Alphaproteobacteria; order Rhizobiales; family Xanthobacteraceae; genus Bradyrhizobium. Next base: position 7 of record NZ_DASSRP010000071.1, on the reverse strand, counting down.
GCGGCCC
>NZ_DASSRP010000070.1:0-3455 GCF_035701725.1 Bradyrhizobium sp. | reverse complement strand
CATCGTGCCCAGCGAGCGGGCGGAGATCCAGGTGAGATCCGACCGCGCGACTGGCGCCGGTGAGCTGGTGAAATTTGGCCAGCCTGTGTGGTACCGCTTCTCCTTCAAGGTCGCTGGCGACTGGCCGCAGGACGTTCCGGCGGCTGGACGCCAGCTCTGCCGCACCGTCATCCACCAGATCAAGCAGGATTCCTTCAAGGGCGGAAAGTCGTGCGACGCCAGCCCCTTCTTCAAGATCGAGGCGCGGCCGCTCGGGGAGCGCGTGCGCTTCTTCGCGCAGGTGGCCGCCGGCGCATCCTGCGCCCAGCCGCCGATGGTGACGCGCACGCAGATCTGCCGGCGCGATCTGCCGCGGGAGAGATGGACCACGGTGCAGGTGCGCCTCAATCCCGCCCATGACGCCAGCGGCCGCGTCGACATCTGGCTCAACGGCGCGTTCTGTGGTGCCTACCAGGGACCCATGGCCGATCCGGACTATGGCGCCCGTCGCAACGGCGCGCCGTTCGTCAACGCACAGCCGCGTTTCGGCATCTACCGCGACTGGCGCGCCGAGACCCAGACGATCTACTTCGACAAGATCATGTTCTGGAACGCGGACCCGGCGGGCCACCCGGACTGGAGCGTGAGGTCCGCCGCCGGGGTGACGGCTTCTGCTGCCACGCTCCCGCGCGCATGCGCGCGAGGAGACACTCGGCAGATAAGCGGGCCGCCGGCTCGAACGAAAGAGGCCGGTGCGATCGGCTGGTGTTCGGGTCAGCCTCTCGTCAACCTCTCAAAATGGCTGAGAAGGTGAAAGCGGACCGTGCGAGGGCGGGCCGCGGCTCCCGGCTGATGTATCCGAATTCTGGTCGCCAAAATGCGGAAGTCAGGCTAACGCTGTGACCAGCGTTGTGATCCGTGCCGACCCCGACAATCCGCGACCCAAGCCAGGCAAAGTAACGACTTATATTTATGACCCTAGGCCGGGGGTTTGGCTTTGGTGGCCGCCTCAGCGAGCGCTCGGCGAACGTGGACCACGGCCATCTTTCGCTTGTAGTCGGCCGAGCCGCGGAAATCTGCGATCGGATCAATCGCATCTGCCACCAACGCCGCCGCGTCGCGGAAAATCTTCTCGTCGGCCTTCTGGCCGGCAAGTGCGGTTTCGACCGCCGTGGCGCGTACCGGGACCATAGCAGCGGCGCCGAGCGCCACGCGCGCGTCTGCGATGCCGCCGTTTCCATCGAGTGCGACCCGTGCCGCAACCGAGACGGTGGCGTAATCGTCCTGCGTTGCCGGCAGGAATTTGAGGAAGGCTGTGCCGCTGCCGGCCGGCTGTACCGGGATCGGGATCTCGGTCACGATCTCATCGGGCTCGAGCAAGGTTTCGTAATAGCCGGTGAAAAACCGGTCTACCGGGATAATGCGCTCGCCGCGCTGAGAGCGCGCGACGATCTGCGCATCGAGGGCGATGAGAACGGGCGGCGTATCGAGGTTGGGATCGGCCTGTGCCATCGCGCCGCCGAGGGTTGCCATGGATCGTATTCGCACGGTCGCGACGTGCCCGCAGGCTTCGGCCAGTAGCGGCGCGGAGCAGCGAATAGGCTCGGCCATTGCGAGAGACTGAAGCGTGGCGAGCGCGCCGATCCTGAGTTCGCCCTTCTCCTCGATGCCGGCCAAGCCCTCGAGCGCACGCAGACCGATTACGATGCTCGGCCGCACCAGGCGTTGCTTCATGAGATTGATAAGGCCGGTGCCGCCGGCGATGAGCTTGGACTGATCGCCATGCTGCGCCAAGAGCGCCAGCGCCTCGTCGAGGCTTGCGGGTTCGAGATAGGTGAAGGAGATCACGTCATTCGGCCCCAGCCGCGGCCGCGATCGATTCGATGATCTTATAGTAGCCGGTGCAACGGCAGAGATTGCCCATCATCCAATGCTGGATCTCCGCCCGCGTCGGATGCGCATTGGCGTCGAGCAGCGCCTTCGCCGCGAGGATTTGCCCGGGCGTGCAGATGCCGCATTGAAATCCGCCATGCGCGAGAAACGCCTCTTGCAGCGGATGCAACCGATCGCCCTCGGCAATGCCTTCGATGGTCGTGACCGCGCGCCCATCGGCATGAACCGCGAGCGCGAGGCAAGAGCTGATCGGCTTGCCGTCGAGCAACACGGTGCAGGCGCCGCACACGCCGACGCCGCAACTCTCCTTGGTGCCCGTGAGCTTCAGATCCTCGCGTAGGAACTCGATGAGAAGGCGGCTGTCTTCCACCTCGCGGCCGATGGGCGTGCCGTTGAGCGTGAGCTTGATGGTTCTCATACCGCACTCGCCTTGTCGCTCATGCCTTCGAGGACCTTCTCCGCGCTGACCGGTAGTTCGAGGAGTCTCACGCCTACCGCATCGAAGACGGCATTGGTGATCGCCGCCGGCAGCGCGACATTGCTCATCTCGCCGATTGAGGTGGTCGAGAATGGCGCCGCGCCGCCGCCGCCCGGCAACAAAACGGTTTCGAGCTCCGGGATGTCCATGACCGTCGGCAGCTTGTAGTCGCCAAGATGCGCGGTGATCACCGCGCCGTCTTTCAAGACGATCTGCTCGCTCATCGCTTGGCCGATGGCCTGGACGAGTCCGCCTTCGATCTGTCCCTGATGCATGATCGGGTTAACGATCGTTCCCACGTCATGCGCGCTGACAAGGCGCTTGAGCCGCACCTGCCCGGTCTCGCGATCGACCGCCACTTCCGCGAAGTGCGCAACGAAGCTCGTACGATCGCTCGGCCCGCCAGGCGTGTTCTCGCCCTGGCAGCTCAAGGGCGCCTTGCCGCGTGCCGCGGCCCAGCCCATGAGCGCGCGCCGGTCGATCGCGGCACCCGAGGCAGAAAACAACCCGTCCTCGCCCGTCCGAATATCGGATGGGGCGCAATTGAGCCGCTCGGCGGCGAGCGCCGCCAGATCCTGCTTCATTTTGTCGGCGACGGCCGCGATCGCTTGCCCGATCGTCGTCGTCAGCCTCTGACCGCTCGCGCCGGCCTCAAAACCGCTTACGAGCGTGTCGCCCTGCGCGACATTGACCTCGTCGACGGAAACGCCGAAATGCTCAGCGACGAGTTGTGCCGCGATCGTATGAAAGCCGGTTCCTGTGTCGGGCGAGCCGAGCATCAGCGTGATCCGGCCGTCCGCGCCCAGCGTAAGTGTCACGGTCGAGCGCCCGAAATTTCCGGGCGGATGCTCGTAGATCGAGACACCGCGGCCGACGCCGACTGGCTTGGGCTTGTCCCAGCCGAAGGCGCGGGTGCCGGCCTCGATTGTTTCTCGGCATCGAAGATGCCGTCGCCTTTCACCGAGCGGCGTCAGATCGCCTTCGGTGATCGCGTTGCGCCGCCGCATCTCGAGCGGATCGAGCCCCATCTCATGCGCCATCATGTCGATGTGGCTCTCGACCGCGAACGCCACCTGCGGCGCGCCGGGCGCGCGCATATGGCCGC
>NZ_DASSRP010000069.1:0-2460 GCF_035701725.1 Bradyrhizobium sp. | reverse complement strand
TCGCCGGTGCCGGCGACGTAATGAATCTGCAGATAATCGGCGAACACCGCGTTGCCCGAGAGGTAGGCGATCATGCCGAAGCTCGCGGCGGCGACCATGACCGGAACAATGGCGAGCCCATCAAGACCGTCGGTCAGGTTCACCGCATTGCCGGCGCCGACGATGATCAGGATCGCGAAGATCACATAGAACCAGCCAAAATTGATCACCAGTTCCTTGAAGAACGGCAACACCAGGGAGGTGGAGAACGGCGCCTTCCCCAATTCCACAAACGCGATGCAGGCGACCAGCGCGATGCCGGCTTCAATCGTGAGCCGCGCCAGCCCGGCGAATCCTTGGTGCGTTTGTTTGGTGACTTTCAGATAGTCGTCGTAGAAGCCGACCATGCCGAAGCCGAGCGTCACCCACATCACGACCCAGACGTAGGGATTGCGCGGATTGGCCCACAGCAAGGTTGAGACGACCATGCCGGAAAGAATCATCAAGCCGCCCATGGTCGGCGTGCCGGCCTTGGCGATGATGTGCGATTGCGGACCGTCGGTGCGGATCGGTTGGCCCTTGCCCTGCAACGCGCGCAGACGGCCGATGATTGTCGGGCCGAACAGAAAGACGAACAGCAGCGCAGTGATGACCGAGCCGCCGGTGCGGAAGGTGATGTAGCGAAAGACGTTGAAAACGGTGATCTTGTCCGACAGCTCGATCAGCCAATAAAGCATCGCATCAACCTTGTGCGGACGCGGCCCGCAACGTGCCGTTACGCGACGCGCCAGTCTCCGACATATTCTGGCGCGCGGATAGATGCTGCAGCGCCTTGACGATCGGCCCCATGCGCGAGCCGAGCGAGCCCTTGACCATGACGGCATCTCCGGCACGGATCGCGGACAGGACCTGCGGCTCGAGTGCGCTCGATTCCTCTGCATAGCCGCCGCGGCGGCCGGCGGGAAGGGCCTGCCACAAGGCTTTCATCAGCGGGCCGCAGCAGAATACGAGATCGACCGCATTGGCCGTTACCGGCTCGATCAGGCCGCGATGCAACGCGCGGCCGCGCGGACCGAGTTCCAACATATCGCCGAGCACGGCGATGCGCCGGCCGAGCGGACCAGCCTGCGTCTGGCCAAGAAGAGCGAGCGAGGCCGCCATGGAAGCCGGATTGGCATTGTAGCTCTCGTCGATGAGGAGTGCGGTTCCGCCAGGCAGTTCGATCTCGGACCGGGTGCCGCGACCGGAGGCCGGCTGAAACTCTGCGAGCGCCAACGCTGCCAGCGCAAGATCGGCGCCGACCAGCACGGCCGACGCCAACACGGCGAGCGAGTTGTGCACCAGATGACGTCCCGGCGCTCCGATCTTGTAACTCAGCACATGGCCGAGAATATCGGCCTCGACCGTCGAACAATCCGGATGCAGGGCGCATTTGAGCAGACGTGCATCGGCTTTGGCGTGTTCGCCGAACGAAACCACGCGCGCGACGCTGGCTTCTCCGGCGCGACGTTTCAGATGAGTGAACTGCGCGATGTCGCGATTGATCACCGCAGCGCCGTCCCTCTCCACACCGAAGAAGATCTCGGCTTTGGCATCGGCGATCTTGCTGAGCGTGCCGAAAAACTCCAGATGCACCGGCGCGACGGTGGTGATGATCGCCGCATGCGGGCGCGCGAGCCGCGACAAGGGCTCGATCTCCCCCGCATGGTTCATGCCCATTTCCAGCACGCAATAGCGCGCGGTTTGCGGGCAGCGCGCGAGCGACAGCGGCACGCCCCAATGATTGTTGTAGGAGGCGACCGAGGCGTGCGTTTCGCCGTCTCTCGACAATGAAAGTCGCAGTGCCTCCTTGGTGCTGGTCTTGCCGACCGAGCCGGTGACACCGATCACCTTCGCTTGCGTCCGCTCGCGCGACGCGACGGCGAGCGCGCGCAAGGCTGCGAGCACATCCGCCACGATCAAGAGCGGCGCGTCCTTCGGCATGTCGGCGCGCCGCTCGGCGGCGACGACGGCGAGCGCGGCCTTGGCGGCAAGCGCCGCGGGAACGAATTCGTGGCCGTCGCGACGGTCGACAAGCGCGAAAAACGCTTCGCCTTCGCCGATCGTGCGGGTGTCGATCGACAGGCCCGAGATGGTCGCCGGTAATGCGCCTTGCCGTTCCGCACGCATGGCGGCGGCCATGTCGTCGATAGTCCACAGCGACGGCGCGCTCATGCGGCAGGTTCCTTCAGGGCCGTGGCGACGGCTTCGTGGTCGCTGAACGGTAGTGTCCGGTCGCCGATGATTTGGCCGGTTTCATGGCCCTTGCCGGCGATCAGGAGAACATCGCCAGCACGCAGATCGATGATCGCCGCTCGGATCGCGGCTCGGCGATCGCCGATTTCGGCTGCGCCTGGCGCGGCAGCGAGGATTGCGGCGCGGATGGCGGCCGGCTCTTCGCTGCGCGGGTTGTCGTCCGTAACGATAACCCGGTCCGCCTTG
>NZ_DASSRP010000068.1:0-41480 GCF_035701725.1 Bradyrhizobium sp. | reverse complement strand
TTCGATCTTGGTCAGTTCCTGGTTGAGCAGCTCGCGATTGAGCATCTGCCCGGTGTCGGGATCCTTGAAATCCTGATCCTCGATCCAGGCGTCGGCATAATCGACGTAACGGTCGAACAGGTTCTGGCCGTAATCCGAATAGGATTCCAGATACGCCTTCTGGATTTCGTTGCCGATGAATTCGGCGTAGCGCGGCACCAGCTCGGCCTTGATGAACTCCAGATAGCGCTTCTCGGTTTCCTCAGGCAGTTGCTCGCGGCGGATCGACTGCTCCAGCACATACATCAGGTGCACCGGATCGGCGCCGACTTCGGCGGTATCGTGGTTGAACGTCGACGCCAGCACCTTGAAGGCGAAGCGCGTGGAGACGCCGTCCATGCCCTCGTCGACGCCGGCCGCGTCCTTGTATTCCTGGACACTGCGCGCCTTGGGATCGCTCTCCTTCAGGCTTTCGCCGTCATAGACGCGCATCTTGGCGAACGTCGTCGAATTCTCGTGTTTGCGAAGCCGTGACATCACCGAGAAGCGCGCCAGGGTTTCCAGCGTCGCGGGAGCGCAGGGGGCGGCTGCGAGTTCGGAGCCCGAAATCAGCTTCTCGTAGATCTTCTGCTCTTCGGTGACGCGCAGGCAGTACGGCACCTTGATGACGCAGATGCGGTCGATGAAGGCTTCGTTGTTCTTGTTGCCCTTGAAGCTCTGCCATTCCGCTTCGTTGGAGTGCGCGAGGATGACGCCGGTGAACGGGATCGCGCCGATATTTTCGGTGCCGATATAGTTGCCTTCCTGCGTCGCGGTGAGCAGCGGATGCAGCATCTTGATCGGCGCCTTGAACATCTCGACGAATTCGAGAATACCCTGGTTGGCGCGGTTCAGCCCGCCCGAGTAGCTATACGCATCGGGATCGTTCTGCGCATAGGTCTCGAGCTTGCGGATGTCGACCTTGCCGACCAGCGAGGAGATGTCCTGGTTGTTCTCGTCGCCCGGCTCGGTCTTGGCGACCGCGATCTGGCGCAGGCGCGAAGGCTGGATCTTGGCGACGCGGAAGCGGGAGATGTCGCCGCCGAAAGCTTCCAGCCGCTTGTAGCACCACGGGCTCATCAGCCCGTTGAGACGCCGCCGCGGAATGCCGTACTTCTCTTCGATCATCGGCCCAAGCTGCTCGGGATCGAACAGGCCGAGCGGGGATTCGAAGACGGGCGAGAGTTCGTCGCCGGCCTTGAGCACGTAGATCGGATGGACTTCCATCAAGGACTTCAGCCGTTCGGCGAGCGAGGACTTGCCGCCGCCCACCGGGCCGAGCAGGTAAAGGATCTGCTTGCGCTCTTCGAGACCCTGGGCTGCATGGCGGAAGAAACCAACGATGCGCTCGATCGTTTCTTCCATTCCGTGGAATCCGGCGAACGCCGGATAGACGCGCATGGTCCGGTTCAAAAAAATACGGCCAAGGCGTGGGTCCTTGGCCGTGTCTATCATCTGAGGCTCACCGATCGCCGCTAGTAGTCGTTCGGCCGCGTTTGCATATCGCATCGGGTCGCCTCGACACGATTCTAGGTATTCCGCCATCGACATGTCGGTCTCGCTTCGCGCCTCGAACGATCGGGCGAAAGCGTTGAACAGAGAGTCGTTATACATTGATCCCGCTCCTCATCTGGTTTTCTGCATCGCTGGAACGCGCGTCATAACCACGTCGTCTAACGCTGCTTGTACCGGCCCCTTCGAATCAGTCCCTGCACTATCCTCCATTGGACACGCGACTGACTTGATGGGGCAATGCAATACTTGTGCAAGATGATCCGCTCTCGCCGAAATTAAGTTTATTCTTGCATGATGTAGCTATCCCGCAACATCCGGGCCACTACTGTCGCAGTGTGAATGCCCATTAATCTTTTGTTAAGATATGCTTCCCTGGGCGGCTTTGAAGTGCGTAGAATAGCGTAGAGGCCGGCGTAAGCGGGGCACGAACTGGCGTCGGCGCGGCTTTGGCTTCACAAGCTCGGGATCGACGCGGCGGAGTGACGCGGCGATTGGAACCATCGCGTTAGACGAGAGTCTAAAGCGCGCGTTTGGGCAGTGTGCTTCGCTTCTCGATCATCGGGGCTCGGCATCGCGCGCGCCGCGTCGCCGTCTCCCTCGAACCGACGTCGACTCTCGCGCTCTCGTCCGCCACGCGGCCGACTTGCCGGCAGCGACCTGGCCGCACGGCGCCGGCACGGCCACCGCCGTCGCCTGGCTATTTCTTGGGCCGCCGCTGCGCGCTATTCGGTCAGCCTCGACAACGGCTTTTTCGCAAGCCGAAAGCGGCCCTCGCCGGCCTGCCGCCAGTCCGGCGAATTCGCCTATTCGACCAGTGGATGAGAAAGGCCGCCGCCGGCGGCCCGCCATTTCGGGGTATACTGGCCAAGGTGGAGTGGATTTGACCGACGCTACCCGGTAGTAACGGCCCCATACGGCCGCCCCGTGATTTCAAGGGGGCGGGCCGGCGAGAAGGCGATAACCGGCAAATCATTGCGCAAGGAACGGCCATGACTTCCAGTGCAGACATGTCGACGATTCTCAATCGCATTCTCGACACCGCGGCGGACAATTTGCGGGTCGCCAAGATCTTGATCCAGCTCGGGCTCGATCCCAACAACATCACCTATGACGCGATCTTCAACCGCCTGCTCGATCTGTTTCTTGCCAATATCACCCTTGCCAACCTGTTCGCGCTGATCGGCGCGATCTTCTTTGTCGCCACTCTTCTCACCCAGACCATGGTGCCCCTGCGCGTCGCCAACATGTTCGGCTGCGCCTTCTTTGCCGGCTTCGGCGCCTTGTCCGCCAACATCTCGACCTTCCTGCTCTACTTCCTGATGGTGCCGATCAACGCCTGGCGGCTGCGCCAGATGCTCAACCTCGTGAAGATGGCGCGCAGCGCCACCGAGGGCGACGCCTCGATGGAATGGCTGAAGCCGTTCATGACCGAGCGCAAGTACCGCAAGGGCGACGTGCTGTTCAAAAAGGACGATGCCGCCCACGAGATGTTTCTGACGATGACCGGAAAGTTCCTGGTCAAGGAAATCAACGTCGAGCTGCCGCCGGGACGGCTGATGGGCGAACTCGGCTTCCTGTCGCCCGACAACAAGCGCACCGCGACGGTGACCTGCCTCGAAGACGGCCATGTGCTCACCATCACGTATGAGAAGCTTCTGGAGATCTACTTCCAGAACCCGCAGTTCGGCTATTACTTCCTGGTGCTGACCAGCCAGCGCCTCCTGGAAAACATCGCACGTCTCGAAGGCATCATCGCCCAGAACAAGATCGCGGCCCAAACGGCGGCGAATTGAACGGCGCGCTGGCGCGAACCCTGGAGCAGTCGTGAAAAACCCAGCGATCGCATGGCTTGCCTCCAGCGCGGCATTTTCGGCTGCCTTCGTCGGCTTCATGGTGTTCTGGACGTGGCTCGACGACCGAACCTTGCGATCCGGAAGCGCTATTCTTCGTCTTGGCCTGCTGACAATCAGTGCAGCACTTGTCGTGCAACTCCTGTATGGCGGGCTTGTCTACCTGGTGCTCAGCGGAGCTGGTCTGTGGAAATTCTGGTTGGTTGTTCTCGCCTACCTATTCCCCCTCTTCGTGTTCGGCTGGTTCGCGATTGACACCAGGCGGGAAGCATTTGGCATGATTGCATGGGTCGTCTTCTCCTTTATTGTTGCGTGGGTGTCCTGGTTTTTTGCTCCAGTTCAGACGCGGCGTACGACGGCCTAGCGCAACACTTGCCAGAGCTACAATATAGTTGGGAGGCAACATGAAAGGATGGCGCGCACGGATCGGATTCCTGGTGCCGCCCGGAAATCCGACCGTAGAACCGGAAATGATGCAGCTCGCGCCCGAGGGCGTGTCGCTGCACTTCACACGGATGCAGGCGGAAGGCCCGGCCGGTACCCATAGCGGCCAGGAAGAGCGCAACCGGAGCCAGGTCGAGAGCGTGCCCGGATGCGTCAAATTGCTGGCGATGGTATCGCCGAAAGTCATCGTGATGGCGCACACGGCGACGAGCTACACGCTGGGGCAAAGCGGCGAGGCCGATCTTGTCGCGCGGATGGAAAGCTTGAGCGGCGCGCGCTTCGTCACCGCCTTCGGCAGCGTGCTCGCCGCCTTTTCCCATCTTGGCGTCCGGCGCATTGCCTATGGCACCCCCTATTCCGCCGAGATGACCGCGCGCGGCAGGCAGCATCTGGAGACCTGCGGTCTCACGGTGGTCTCCTCCGGTCATCTTGCCAATGTGCGCAACATCTATGAGGAGACCAGCGAGCGCGCTTATGCGATTGGCCGGCAAGTCGACCACGCCAGCGCTGACGTGATCTTTCTCTCCGGCGTCGGTATGCCGACGCTCGATGCGTTGCAGGCACTGGAAGACGATTGCGGCAAGCCGGTGATCTCGGCGGCTTCCGCCATGATGTGGCACGCCTTGCACGTGGCAGGCGTCCGCGCCGGCATCCAGGGCTATGGCACGCTGCTCGAAGGCAGCTAGTGTCCCGATTCCGAAGTTCGTATCATTTTACGCATCTACACCGCCAGCCGCCGCCTGAATGCGCGCGGATCGCCGGCGTTCGCCGCATCCGATTACCAAAACAGAGCGTTTTGATTCAGATCAAGGTCTTGGCCGCTTGCCGTCCAAGAATTATTAGATGCAATGGAATCCGATCAATTCCGCACCATTCGACCGGGATCTTGAGGTGGCCGTCATCGACCACGACGGCACCCATGCGCTGGTCTTTCCGTGTCGCCGTGTCCTGTACGGCTGGATCAAAGCCCAGACCAGCGAGCCGATCGAAAACCTGCGGCCGACGCACTGGAGAGAGTGGCGCAAAACGACGTAGGTGATCAGGCCGCCATTTGTCCGTCTCGTTCAGACAGCGCTGCCGCCAGTCGACCTTGTGTCGGCGAGTTTCTGAAAAGCGACCCGATCGACGATCTTCAGATGGCGGCGATCGCGGGCGGCGACGATTTTGCTGGATGTCAGTCTATGAAACGCCCGGCTCAGCGCCGCGGGCGTGAGACCCAGATAGGCGGCCATGCTTGAACGACCCATCGGCAGGTGAACCTCGGAAGCCGGCTCGCCTCTTGCGGTCTGAAGACGTTCGAGCATTTCGATAAACATCGCCAGCCTTGTCGTGGCTCGCTTGCGGGCAAGCAGCAGTGCATGGCGTTGGGACTGGCGAAGTTCTTCACAGAGCTTGATGATGAGGTCGACGTCCAGATCGGCATGTTGATCGAGAATCCGGCGTAATGCCGACAAAGGAATTTTGTAGGCCACGACGGCCGTCGCAGCCTTTGCCGAGTTCGTGTAACGGCCCTCCTCTGAAAGGCCGAAAAGATCACCCTGAAAGACAAATGCCGTGACGATCTCCCCGTCGCCGAAAGTCCGGTAGGCCGTTACGACGCCGCCTACAATATTGAACGCCGCCTCGGCAGGATCGCCTTCGCCATAGATCACATCACCCTTCTTGAAGCGTACGATGGACGAAATTTTTGCCAGCAGCGCGCGTTCGTCGTCATTCAATAGCTGGTGACGGGCACTTGGATTGCCGCGGACCCAGGGGTCGACGGCGTAGATCGCTGGTCCGGCAGACATAGCGGGCATGGGTCATGATCCACTTCTCTCGACAGATTTCATATCGGATTGGTCCACCCGAAACTTGATCGTGATCAAATTTCGGTATCCCGGCGCTGTGGTGACGATCCGGCCCAGGCACCATACTGTCGGCACTCAACCAGGATGGCAGTCGATGGCAGATCGACATTCGACCCCGCGCGAAATCGCCGAATTGAACATCGAGCACTACAGCAGGCTTCTGCAGACAACGCCCGAAGGCCCGGCGCGAGCATCAGTCGAAAAGCTTCTTGCCGAGGAAAAGGCCAAGCTGGCGGCGCTCTCCCCGGATCGGCTAAGAAAGTAAGAGGTCGGGGCGCCAAGAAGGTTCAGGCCCCCAGGCCCTCACGTACAGCGGAGAAAGCATGCGGCACCGAGCGGCCGCATGTGACAGAAAATTTGCCGCGTTTCGGGCCTGTGAGTATTTCGGACAGGCGCGCGGCCCAGCTTGCCGCAATATCAAAAATTATCTCTAGTTTATTCTCTGATTCGAAACGGCCTCGCAGCAGGGTTGAACCTGCGGTCAAGCCGGCGCGGCCGCCAGAGCTTCGATTCCGAAGTTCGGAATCGCGATTGACGCAACCGACCTTTGATCCCTCACGGAGGGTAGGATGTATTTTGTAGCTGGAGCGCTCGCTGTGCTGTCCGCGCTGTTCTACGCGGCCGGCAAACACGAAATCGGCGATCTCGGTACCACCATGTGCCAATATGGCAGCACGTTCTGCGAAAGCCCGCATTACGTGCTGGTCGGGGCCATCCTCGCCGGCGTCTGGGCCAAGTTCGTCAGCATACGCTAGCGGCCGGATTTCACGCCGCTGGATTCACCTAGGATAATGCGGGAACCCTTTCGCCACGCGATAGTAGACGTGGGCCTGTAGGCTGAAACGGCCGTCAGTCTCGATCTCCTTTCGACCCCCAAAGCGGCCTCGGTATCGTCGGATACCGGGGCCGCTTCCCTTTCGGGCCTTGGCCCGCAGCGGTATCGCGTCTTGGGCGCTTTTGCCGCCGCTCCTTCGGACCACTGTGGCCATCTTCGCATAAATCGGCATCCACCTAACATTCGTTGGGTTCTCGTTCGCGCCCGCTTGCTAACCTTCCGGCAGGAGCGTTGAGCCAATGCAGGATATGAGAGCACATCTCGAGAAGCTGCGAACGGACGCAGCCGACTGTGCGCTGATCCGGGACCTCGCGACCGACCCGGTGAAGCGCGAACTATTCTCGCGGCTGGCCGCCCACCTCGGCGCCCTCGCCGGCGACATCGAGGCGGTGATGGCGAGCAAAGCCGGCGCCGGAAACGTCGATCGGCCAGGACCTGCGGACGCGCGACCGATGCGGTCCTGACATTTGTTTGGAACGCGCCCGGCCTGCCCTGGTTCTTAATCGCGTGGCGCTGCGGGGCGCCCGACGGTTGAGAGGTCAAAACCGGAGCTTGAGGTGTCCAGCGACGCTATCCGCGCAGCGTTGATCAGGCGGCTGCAGACGTCTTCCGGCATAACGGACGATGACGTCAGCGAAATCCTGGCTTTGCCGGTGACGGTGCGGCAGATCCCGGCGGAAAGCCCGGTGGTGCGCGATGGACAGAAATGCAAAGAATGCTGCCTGGTCGCCGAAGGTTTTTGCGTCCGCTCCAAGACCATCGCGGATGGCAGACGGCAGATTCTCTCGATTCATATCCCCGGGGAAATTCCCGATCTGATGAGCCTGTTCCTGCACGTGATGGATCACGACCTCACGACGCTGACGGCGTGCACGCTCGGCTTTATCAGTCACGAGGCGCTGCGACGGCTGCACCACCGCAAGCCAAATGTCGCCGAAGTCTTCTGGCGCGATACCTTGATCGACGCTGCGATGTTTCGCGAATGGATCGTCAATGTCGGCCAACGCCCCGCGCCGGCGCGCCTCGCCCATGTGCTGGCCGAACTGCGCGCGCGGCTGAATCTGATCGGACGCGTCGACGGCAACACGTTCGACATGCCGCTTACCCAGGAACAGGTCGGCGAAGCGCTGGGCATTACCGCGGTGCACGCCAACCGCGTGATCAGGCAGTTGCGGGACGAGGACGTGGTCGACTTCCACCGCGGGCGTGTCACCGTCCTCAACGAGATGAAATTCGAGGAACTTGCGGACTTCGACGGTCGTTACCTGCATCAGTCGCCAGAAACATGATCGCGTGCCGTGCCGCATTATCATTTTCATATCCAGGAAGACGGTTGCCTCATCCATGATGAGGAAGGGCAAGACTTCGCCGACGCCGCTTCCGCGCGCCGGGAAGCGGTCGCCACCGGCGCCGCGATCGCGCGCGATGCCTTCACGACCGGCAGCGCGGATCACGTCATCATCGACGTTCGCGAGGACGACACACCAGTGGTGAAAGTCTCGATCACGCTGGATGTGGAACAGAAGGTGAGGTAGCGCTGGCGCCTGATCCAGGGTGCATCGCGGCTTCGCAACAGGTATTGCGCACTGACCGAAACAACTTGGGACTGCCTTTCGCAAGGCTAAGCGCCAAGGCGCGATGAGATTTGGCTGGATCGTCATTGCGAGGAGCAAAGCGACGAGGCAATCCAGTGCCTTCCGGATGCGAGGCAAAGCTGAATTGCTTCGCTTCGCTCGCAATGACGGTGAAGCCGGGCCAGATCTCAAATCATCATGCGCTAGTGCACCAGGCCCGGCTCGGGATTGGGCGGTTCGGCCTGTTTCGGCATCTGCGGATCGGGCTCGATCGCGCTCTTTGGCGCGGTCGGCACCAGACGGGCACCTGCCGCGCGCACGGCCTCACCCGTTGTCTTGAAGTAGGCGATATGGGCCGGCTGCGGATGCGGGCGGGCCCAGGGGCCGTGATCGACGATCAACATCGCCAGGATACCGAAAATCGCTATGGCAAGCGCGACGTGAACCGGCTGCACGCGGTGCCACTTCGCCTGATCAAAGACCATTCGAAACACCTCGATTGACGTTTCCCTTGGAATGTCAATTCGTCCGCCGCGGCAAAAGTTCCGGCATCGGTGTTCCCTCAGATCGCGTTGGTCGGGGTCGGGCGATCGGTGATCTGCTGCCCGAACAGGCTTCCGATCAGTTCCACGACGCTGCGCGCGGTGCGCCCGCGCTCGTCGAGGAACGGATTGAGTTCGACGATATCGATCGAATGCACGATGCCGGAATCGTGCAATAGCTCCATGATCAGATGCGCCTCGCGATAGGTAGCGCCGCCCGGCACCGTGGTGCCGACGCCCGGCGCGACGTCGGGATCGAGGAAGTCGACGTCGAAACTCAGATGCAACGCACCGTCCACGGCCTTCACCTTGTCGATGACGCGGCGGATCAGGACGCCGACACCGAACTCGTCGATCTTGCGCATGTCCGCGATGCTGATGCGGCGAAGCTTCACCAGCTCCTTTTCGAGCTTGTCGATCGAGCGGGTGCCGAACAGCTCGAGCCGGCTTGGATCGATCGGCGCGCGCGGCTCGCTGCCGAGCAGGCCCTCGAGCCCCTCCTCGCCGCATAGGAAAGCCGCCGACATGCCATGCATGTTGCCGGTGATGGTGGTTGCCGGCGTGTTGTAATCGGCGTGCGCGTCGAGCCACATCACGAACAGCTCGCGTCCGCTTTCGCGGCAATGGCGCGCCACCCCGTTCACCGAACCCATCGACAGCGAATGGTCGCCGCCAAGAAAGATCGGGAGGGCGCCGGTTCGCGCCAGTTCATAGGCGCGCGCGCTGATGGCGCCGATCCAGCGCTGAATTTCCCGGTAGTGCCTGGCATTGCCCGGCGGAACGTCGCTGAGGGCGGCAACATCCTTTGCCGAAAGATTGCCGTGATCTTCGACCGCAAAGCCGAGGCTGTCGAGCAGCGTGAGAAGGCCGGCGGTACGAAGCGCATCCGGCCCCATCAGCGTTCCCATCTGCGAGGCCCCGATCTCGATCGGTGCACCCAGGATGGCGATTTTCTTCGCTGGCGTGGTACTGGTCATGTGCCGGTCACTCTCTGGTAGTGAATCTGACATTCGCATCCCTCGCAGCTGGCAACATTGCGGAATGGTTTTTGAGCTTAGCCCCGCGCCTTTGATTCTGATATTCCGGTAAATGTACGGAACGGACGGAGCCACCGGTTGCGCCGCTATCTGGCGTGCAAGGCGGCATTCAACAAGCCGCACGACAAATGATCTTTTCGGCTTGATATTTTGGAAGCGAACGCAGAAAAGTACCGGCGGGTGACAATCGTGGGTTGGAAGTCCAACCTCTTGAGGTCCGGGGAATGAGCGAGGAACACCGGGTAGCCGCGCGCCATCGCGTGCTCAAGGGCGCCAAGATCGAGTTTGGCGGCGGTGCCATCGATTGCACGATCAGAAATCTTTCCGACACCGGCGCGGCGCTTGACGTCACAAGCCCGGTCGGCATCCCGACCGAATTCACCCTGGTGGCCGAGGGCTTTCACAAACCGTGCCGGGTGGTCTGGCGCAAGGAAAAACGGATCGGCGTCACGTTCGACAATTCCTGATCGATCGATGGGACGATGCTGGACGGCCCGATAAAGCGCGCGCTGCTGACGATGCGAATCAGCCCATAATGCCGAAAATCGAATTCTAATCGCGCCCGCGCCACCGATGACCGCCAGCCCAAACGATGCCTCTCGCCGAGCCTGGGCGCCGCGCCTTGCGCAGGAAGCGCAGCTTGCGGCGCTGGAGCGCCAACTGGCTTCGTCTGACGAAGGCGAGCGGCGGATCCAGGCCGAGATCGAGCGCGCGGCGCTGCTCGCCGCGCTCGACCGGCGGGCGGAAGCACAGGCCGCCTTCATCGACATCCTGCGCCGGCATCCCACTCACTTCAGTGCGCTCAACGAATTCGGAACGCTGCTCGCGGCGCAAGGCGCGATCGACGCCGCATGCCGCGTCTATGCGGAAGCGATCCTGCATCATCCCGCCAATCCGATGGCGCACGTCAACCTCGGCAATCTCCTGCTCCGCGCCAACCGCCACGCGGAAGCCCGCGCGCATTACGAGGCGGCGCTGACGGCCGACCCCGATCACGCCGCAGCCCATCAGGGCATGGGCGCGGTGCTCTCGGACGAAGGGGACCGCGATGGCGCGCGCCAACATTTCAAAAAGGGTTTCCGCGGCCACGCCGTCTCGACACTGCCCTATCGCGGCGAAGGCCCGCCGATTGCGCTGCTGCAACTTGTCTCCTCGGGAGGCGGCAATATTCCGACCGCACCCTTTCTCGACGACTGCGTGTTCCTGACCACGGTCGTGGTCGCCGATCACCTCGATCCCGCCACGCCGCTGCCGCCACACCGGCTGATCTTCAATGCCATCGGCGATGCCGACCTGTGCCGGCCGGCGCTCGAGGCCGCGATCGGCCTGACCGCACGATCCGGCGCGCCTGTCGTCAACGATCCCCGTGCCGTGATGAAGACCGGACGCATCGACAATGCGGCCCTGCTTGCCGGCCTTCCCGGCGTGAGAACTGCAAGGACGCTTGCCGTCAGCCGGGCGGATCTGGTGCGCGACCAGGCGGCCGGCCTCGCCGTGCATGGCTTCACCTTTCCGCTGCTGTTGCGCTCGCCCGGCTATCATACCGGGCGCAATTTCGTGCTGGTGGAGACGGCGGCGAATCTCTCGGAGGCGATCGCCGGCCTGCCGGGCGAAGAACTTCTCGCCATCGAATATCTCGACGCGCGCGGCGTGGACGGCAATGTGCGCAAATATCGCGTGATGATGATCGGCGGCAAATTGTTTCCGCTGCACCTGGCGATCTCGAAAAACTGGAAGGTGCACTATTTCACGTCCGATATGGCTGATCAGGCCGGCCATCGCAGCGAGGAAATGGCCTTCCTTGAAGACATGGCCGGCGTCCTCGGCGAGAAGGCGTTTGCCGCGCTGCACACCATCGCCGAGGTGCTCGCGCTCGATTATGGCGGGATCGATTTCGGCCTGAACGCGGACGGCGATCTCCTGCTGTTCGAGGCCAACGCCACGATGGTGATTGCGGCGCCCGCCGATAACGATCCGCGCTGGGCCTATCGCCGCAGCGCCATCGCTGCCGCCCTCGAGGCGGTGGTGGCAATGATCAAGGAAAAAGCCGCCCTCGCCGGCCACAGCGCCGGCTAGCCTGTCCCACGCTCCGGATGCTGCAAAGCAAAAATCTGTTGCGCAGCAATAACTTTCGCAAAATTAATTCTCCTGAGGCTTCGGCTGAACTCGCTGTTTGCGCGTTCAATGACCACTTTCCAGTTCAGCGGAGGGATGAGGAAGATGAAACGGGCCTTGATCGTTTTGGCCTGCATCATTGCCGCGACGGGCGGCCTCTATGTCGCCGGCAGCAAATGGGCCATACGACACCAGACACTCGAACTGTTCGACGCGAGGCGGCAGCGACCGGTATCGGTCGATCTTGCGGTGCGGCGCGACGCCGAACGGCGTGCCGATGAAGGCCTGCGCAAATTGCCGGTTGCGATCATCAGCAACGGCAACACGGTCAAGAACACAGAATATTCGTTCCTCGAAAACGTGCTGGCCGCGCGCGGCTATCTCGTCGCCAGCATCCAGCAGGATCTGCCGAGCGATCCGCCGCTGATGACCATTGCCGGCCAGCCTTATGTCGGCCGCCTGGAGGTTTACAAGCGCAGCGAAGCCAACATTCTCTTCGTGCTTGGCGAACTGAAGAAGATGCAGCCCAATGCCGATTACGACCACCTGACGCTGGTCGGCCATTCCAACGGCGGCGATGTCGCGATGTTCTGCGCCAAGGAGCACCCCGAGCTGGTATCCAAGGTGATCACGCTCGATAACCTGCGCGTGCCCTTCGTCCTCAACGACAAGATGAAGATCCTGTCGTTCCGCTCGAGCGACCCGCACTTCAAGACCGATCCCGGCGTATTGCCGACGCCCGAACAGGCCAAGGCGGAAGGCATCGACATCGTCAGGACACCGTTCCAGCACACCTGGATGAGCGACCGCGGCCCGGACGAGGCGCGCGAGAAGATCCAGTCGACGCTTGATCAGTTCCTCGGCGCCGCGGCGGCGAGCGACTTGTCGCCGGTTCCGACCGACAGCCCGGTGATCGCGAAGGTCGGGCCCGGCCCCTATCCGTAGAGACAACGCGGCCGATCGCAGAGCTGCATCACCTCTCCCCAAGACGGGGGAGAGGCGATGATAAATCGGCCAGCAAGTATCGGTTGCCTCACGTCTTATTGGACTGCCAGCGTCCGGAATATTTGAACTCCGGCGCGGCCTTCAATTGATCGGCGGTCGCGTTCATCGAGGCATGCCATTTCTTGTCCTGATCGTTGTAGGTGATCTTCACCGCCTGTGGGCTCACCGCGACGTAGTGTTCGCCGATCCCGAGGAATCCGCCGACTGACACGATATAGGCCTGCGAACGGCCGTTCTGGTTGAGCGCAATATCCTTGATCTGGCCGATGTCCTTGTTGTCGTTGTTATAGATGTCGAGGCCGACCAGCTTTGAACTCAGTTCGTCGCTCTGCGGAATCGAAACGAAGGTGCCGGAACCCGCCGGCGCATTGTCGCTTGCCGTCCCGGTCGTCGCGTTTGCGTTCCTGCCGTTCGCGTTGCCGCCGCTCTTCGCGCCGGTGCTGTCGGTGTAGATGTCGGCGATCTCGCTGAAGGAGTCCGGGCTGATGGCCATCACCACCGGATTGCCGTCGCTGTCGCGCGCGTGCACCATGAAGGAAGTCGGCGCCACGCGAATGTCCTTGTAGCCGGCCTTTTCCAGCACGTTCTTCAGGTTCGCCCGCAGGTGCTGCTGACTGGCGCTGGCATTCGGGTTGTCGCTCTGGGTGACATTGGACTGCGGCTGGTTCGGCTGAGCCGAATTCGGATTCTGGGCCATGGTGGCCTGCGACAGCACCATCAGTGCAGCGCCGGTGAGAAGAAACGTGCGCATGTTGATCTCCTTCTTGGGTTTTTGAAGTTGAACTCCCCGCCGTCGGACCAACCCGGAAGGGACTGCAGCGTTTCATAAATTTTGGATCATCGTTCGCCGGCGGCAGCGGGCGGCACTATGGCGCCACCTTCGACGACAGGTCGAGGGGCAGCGCCGTCGCGCCGGCAGATGAGGACATGATTGCCGTCATGGAACTAGAATCTGCAGCAACGACCGTTTGCTCAAAAATCAGGCCGCCGCACTTTCAATTTACGGGCGAGTTCCAGGCTGTTGTCGCATTTCAAGTGTGTCAGGAATCGTACATACTGATGTCGGTTTTTGAGTCGGGCGTATGCCGTTGAGGAGATCAAGGAAACGAGGAAGCGAACAGAGGGTGCGATGCTGGGCATTCCAAAACCGACACCGACGTGCACGAGCTTTCGGACCACCACCGAAATGAGCTGCATCAAATGCAACGCGCGGATGAAGCTCATCCTGATCGAACCAAAGGACGAACGCTTCAATTTCGTGACCTACCGTTGCAACGGATGCTCGGCGGATGAGAGCTTTCTGAAAACGGTCTGATCGCTTTTCGAGCGCGAGTGAGACAAGCCAGTTAAACGGCTTGCAGCCTTCGAGAACTTAAGGGATCTCTTGCGCTAAAATTTCGGCTTCATCGTATCCTTGGCAGCCGACATCACCTCGCCCGTGATTTGCCGCATATGCTCGCCGGCATTGGTGAACTGACTGCGCAAGAACTCCGACTGGATATGCAGGGCTTCCTGGAGGTCGGTGGCATGCACGAGCTTGCGTGCATGTTCGAATGCGGCCCTCATATTCTGCTCGGTAAACGACAGCGCCTGCTTGGATATTTCCGTTCCCGGGTTTGGGATCGCCGCGACCGACTTGTTGGCAGCCTCGAAAAACATGCCGAACGCCCGCTCGGCCTGATCGATGGTTTTTTCGGCCAGATCACGCAGCTCGGCCGGCACTTCCAGTTTCGGTTCGGACATCGGCAGCATCCTTTGTCTAGATAGGCCTTAGCGGCTGGGCTTAGCACAAGTGGCCCGCCGAAGCGACCGGCGGATTCTTGCCCCCTTCTTCGGGTTGGTGGCATCGGTCGCAGCGCACAAAGCGCCATCGAAGCGGAGAGCATCGGCTGCCATCAACTCTGCGAAAAGCCCGCCATCCTGATCGGGCAAACGCCGTGCCCGCGCCGCTGGTTCGAAGGCTAAACCTCTGCGCGAAGAGGCCGCTGCAACGCGGCCTGTCCTCACAAAATCCAATTACGTGAAATTCAGCAGGAGCCTTGGAGCAACTCTCGAGGAGCGAGTGGTGCGAGGCGTGCGGCGAAACGCGACATGGCCGCTCGTCAACGCGGCGTGAAGCGCCCGTTGATGCCACCCGGAAGCGGCGCGGGGTCGGTCGCGAGTTGTTCGACCAATGCAAGCACCTCTGAACGCTGCGACGGCGAAAGCTTGATAAAAGCCTTCCAGAGCCGCAAACCCTGCACGGTCTCGCTTGAAGGAAAGCCGAGCGTGGCACTGACTTCCGAAGCAGATGTGCGATTTTTCATCCCGTGCCTTCTCGCAAGCATTCGATGCGCGCAACAAAACGAACCGAAGCGCGTCGTGAAAAGTATGCCAAGGAAGATCAGCGCGAGCAAGTTATGTCGTCAATCGCGCGCAAAGGAACTTTCGCAGAGGTAGAATTTACCGCCTGATACGCGCTCGTTCTCTTCGGATGAACGCGATGTGTAAGGATCGGAAAATTGTATCCGTCGATCAAATGACCTGGACCCAAAATAGACTCTCGAACTGGACCTACTGATAGCCAACTGTTGCGCGTCCGAAACAGGATTCGACCGCAAGTTGTTTCCGGTTGTGTCGCTTTGTTGTCACTACTTTCGCTCGGTTCACAAAAATGCCGGCCATCGCAGCGGCGCCGCGCGGCAATGTGCAGCGCCTGATTGACGCGCCTTGCGACCGATCGCGACGAAAAAACTCACTTTTAAGTGACCCTGTCGAGGCGGTCCGCAGCAAAGCTCGGCCGAAATAAACCTCCTCAGCCGCTGTTCCCACCTCATGGTCGAAAGTCCGCGTGGCCTCCTCCTGCGAGAAGCCATGATGCCGACTTCTAAACCGCCACACTGGTCCGGAAACGATACGGAAATTCCTGATGCACAAACCCGCTTTGCTCTCGCTCGCGACCGCGATCCCGCCGCATTGTTTCAAGCAGAAGGACGTGCTCGACGCGGCCTGGGACGTCTTCGGCAGCCGCTTTCCCGACTATGACCGCTTCGCCAGCATTTTCGCCAATACCGGAATCGTCAAACGCTATGGCGTCAAGCCGTTCGATTGGTATCTGGCGCAACGCGGCTGGCCCGAACGCACGGCCGCCTATCTTGAAGGCGCGGAAAGCCTGTTCGTCGAGGCTGCGAGCAAGGCCTTGCGCGATGCCGCGCTTGCCGCGGCCGACATCGACACCATCGTCACGGTGTCCTCGACCGGCATCGCAACCCCGAGCCTGGAGGCGCGCGTTGCACGGCGCCTCGGCTTCCGCTCCGATGTCTCGCGCGTGCCGGTGTTCGGGCTCGGTTGCGCCGGCGGCGTCTCGGGCCTGTCGATCGCATCGCGCCTCGCGCAGGCGCGGCCCGGCAGCAACGTGCTGATGGTCGCGGTCGAACTCTGCTCGCTGGCGCTGCGGCTGGACGAACTGACCAAGGCCAACATCGTTGCCACCAGCCTGTTCGCCGACGGCGCCGCCGCGCTCGTGGTGCGCGCAGGCGATGGCGGCCAGACACAGATCGAGGCAACCGGCGAACATTTGTGGCCGAACACGCTCGACGTGATGGGATGGAGCGTCGACCCGCTCGGCTTTGGCGTGATTCTTCGCCGCACCGTGCCCGAATTCGTCGCCACCGAGCTCAAGCCGGCTCTCACTCAAATACTTGCGCGCATGGATCTCGGGGTTGCCGATATCGAC
This sequence comes from Bradyrhizobium sp., assembly GCF_035701725.1. Lineage (GTDB taxonomy): Bacteria > Pseudomonadota > Alphaproteobacteria > Rhizobiales > Xanthobacteraceae > Bradyrhizobium. The sequence continues at coordinate 24,980 of NZ_DASSRP010000068.1, read as the reverse complement.
AAGTTCATCTGCCACCCCGGTGGCGCCAAGGTGATCGAGGCGATCGAAGGCGCCATGTCGCTCGATCAGGGCACGCTGGAGCACGAACGTGGCGTGATCGCCGACTACGGCAACATGTCCGCGCCGACCGTGCTCTTTATCCTTGAGCGCACCATGGCGCGAGGATTGCCGCAGCGCTCGCTCGTCACCGCGCTTGGTCCCGGCTTCACCGCCAGTTGCGTCTCGCTGCGGCACGCGGCGTGACGGCGGCGGAGATCATCCTTGCGCTCGTGACGCTCCAGCGTGGTCTCGAGCTGGTGCTGGCCCGGCGCAACACAAGAGCGCTGCTCGCCCGCGGCGCGGTCGAGATCGCACCCGCTCATTATCCGCTGCTCGTGGTGCTGCACGCCGCCTGGCTGATCGCGCTCTGGACCTTTGGGCACGACCAGCCTGTCGAGACAATCGCGCTTGCCTTATATCTTGTGCTTCAGGCGCTGCGCGTCTGGGTGATGGCCACCCTGGGCCGGCGCTGGACCACGCGCATCATCGTGGTGCCGAATGCGCCGCTCGTCACCTCGGGCCCCTACCGCTATCTTCGCCATCCCAATTACGCCGTCGTCGCCGGTGAGATCGCCCTGCTACCATTGACGCTGCACCTGCCAGGAATCGCCGTGCTGTTCTCGGTCCTCAACGCAGCCGTTCTGTTGATTCGCATTCGCGCCGAAGATCGCGGCCTTGCGCCATCGCGCGGCGCGCGCGAGCAAGGCGCGCCATGAGCCTCGCCCTCGACGCGTCGGCAAAACCGCAGGCAAGCCTGGCGACCTGGGCGGGCTTCCTCCTGATGTGCCTTGGCATGTTCATGGCAATCCTCGACATCCAGGTGGTCGCAACCTCGCTGCCGGCGATCCAGGCGGCGCTCGACATCTCGCGCGATGCGATGAGCTGGGTGCAGACGGCCTATCTGATCGCCGAGATCACCGCGATCCCGTTGACCGGCTGGCTGACCCGCACGCTGTCGCTGCGCTGGATGTTCGTCGCGGCGATCGCGCTGTTTACGCTGGCCTCGATCGGCTGCGCGGCGAGCGGGAGTTTCGCGACCCTGATCGTTTGCCGCATCTGCCAGGGTTTTGCCGGCGGCGCCCTGATCCCCGCGGTGTTCTCCGCCGTGTTCCTGTTGTTTCCGCTTCGCCAGCACCCGGCGGCCACCACGCTCGGTGGGATCGTCGCGGTGCTGGCTCCCACCGTCGGGCCGATCGTCGGCGGCTGGATCACCGAAACCTGGTCGTGGCATTGGCTGTTCCTGATCAATGTTCTGCCGGGCGTACTCGCCGCCACCCTCACGCCGCTATTGTTGCCGCAGGACGAGCCGGATTTCGGCGAGCTCAAGCGCCTCGATATCATCTCGCTTGTCCTGATGGCAGCGGCGCTTGCCGCGCTCGAACTCGCCCTCAAGCAGGCGCCGCTCGACGGCTGGCTCGCGCCGCGGCCGATGCTGCTGTTTGCCTGCGCGCTCGCCGGCGGCGTGATCTTTGCCAAACGAACCGTCAACGCCGCGCATCCCGTCGTCGAGCTGACCACGCTCGCGGCGCGCCCCTTCGCGGTCGGCTGTGCGCTGAGCTTCTGCCTCGGCGCCGGTCTGTTCGGCTCGGTCTATCTGATGCCGGTCTTTCTCGCCTATGTCCGCCGCCACGATGCGTTCGAGATCGGCAGCATCATGCTGGTGACCGGCATAGCGCAACTCGTCAGCGCGCCGATTGCCGGCTATCTCGAAAGCCGGATCGATCCGCGCAAATTGTCCGCCTTCGGCTTTGCGCTGTTTGCGATCGGCCTCGGCTTGAGCGCGTTCCAGAGCCGGCTTGCCGATTTCGACGAAATGTTATGGCCGCAAGCCGTGCGCGGCATCGCCATCATGTTCTGCCTGTTGCCGCCGACACAGCTCGCGCTCGGCGCGCTCACCCCGCCGCAGGTGCCGGATGCGAGCGGACTGTTCAACCTGACGCGCAATCTCGGCGGCGCCATCGGGATCGCGGCGATCGACACCCTGCTTTACGGCCGCACTGTCGGCCATGGCGAGGCCTTGCGCGATCGCCTGCTCGCCGGAGATGTCAGCGCGGCACAGGCCATCGGCCTCGACGTGCAGCTTTTCCTGCATCCGCCGGCCGACGCGACGCAGGCGACGGTCGAGGCCTATGTGCGCCCGATGGTGGAACGCGCGGCCTTCGCGATGTCGGTGAATGAGGCCTGGGCGCTACTCGCCGCGGTCGCGGTCGCCGGGCTCGCGCTGGTGTGGTTTGTGGGTAAACCTGCCACGGTGCGCCGTCCCGAGACCGGGCCGGCGCCTTCTCGTCTCAATCTTTGAAATTGCCTACTTCGCGAACGCCGGAAACTCCGGCAGCTTTCCGATATCGCGCGCATCGTGCTGGATGATGATCGTGCCTTTGAGATTGGCCAAAATCTTCTTCATGCGTTCGATCGAGGCGACGGTCTGGGCGCGATCGTAGTTGAAGGCCGGCACGCCGTCTGAATCGTAATTCTCGCGAAAGTGCACCGCATCGCCACTGAGAATGACCGGCCCCATCTGCTCGAGCTTGACCAGGAGGCTGGAATGGCCCGGCGTATGGCCGGGCGTGCGCAGCACGATCACGCTGCCGTCGCCGAACACGTCCTTGTCGAGCCCGAGCGGCAGCGGCTCGACCTTGCTGTCGCCCTTGATCCAGCTCTCGAACGGCTTGTAGTTGACGCCTTCGGCGGGCTTCGGGGCCGAGATCGCATCCCATTCGCGCGTGCCGATCAGAAGTGTCGCCTTCGGAAACGAGGAAATCTGCCCGGTGTGATCGGCGTGGTAATGGCTGATGCCGACATACTTGATCTGCTGCGGCGTGACATTGATCTTGGCGAGCTGATCGACCAGGCTCACCTTCGGCGCGACGTTGGGCATGGTCATGGCGTGGCCGGTATCCCACAGCATGTACTCGTCGCCATGCTTGATCACGTAGCAACTATAGACGAACTGAAGCTTGAGACCCGGGAAGGCGTAGGTATCCGAGAAGCGCTGATTGACGTCGATCGGCGCCTGCGGCGTGCCGCAGTCGGGAATGCGCGCCAGCGAGACGTCGGCCGCAAGCGTCGGCGCCGCAAAACCGGCAACGAGACCGGCGAGAACGATCGCGCCTGTCGCCAGATGGGTCAGTATTCTCATCTTTGTTCCTCCCGTTGATCGCCTCCAGATGCCGCGCAGGATACATGCAAGTGAAGGGCCGGGAAATCTCCGCCCCCTCACCCTTGGCAAAGGTTGCCTTTCGCCTCCGGTCCTCTGTTCAACATTGCGCCTATGGAATTATTCCGCCGCTTGGAGCGGATAGAGCCGACATACGCGACCGGCACCGTGGGTATTGCGGGCGTAACTGAAACGCCGCCGATAGCGGTGTGAAGCGAAACGGCAAAGAGGCTGATCGAACTCCCTTTCGCTCGATGTGCGACAGTAATGTGAACCCTCGTTGATCGACGATCGTGGCACTTCGCCGCTACATATTCCTGTTCGTCGATGGGCCGCTTCATCATCACGTCACCGATCTGTTGAAGACGGGTGTTAGCTGCCGAGACCGTCGCGGAATTCTCCGCGAGCAAGCCCAAGGTCGATTTCCATGAAGATAAATTTTGGCGCGGTCAGCACGCTCGCGCTGCTGCTCGCTGCGACTTCCGCGCAGGCGGACCCAGCGATCAGCTATGTCCCCAACAGCCTGAAGCAGTCCATTATCGATCGCGGACCGTGGACGCTCCATGAGTCCGGTGACAATTTCAGCCATGATGCGTCCGGGATCGTGCCATCGAAGGGCGCCACGCCGCCCTTCACCGCCTTTGGCACGCCCTACAAGAATTATTGCAACGCAACGGGAGAGATTCAGGTCAACCACACCAGGAGCCTGATGCAGCCCTTCTACTTCCCCCTGGTGCGGCAGCGCGGTGACGTTTTGGAGGGTTTCTTCGACTATCGCCCGCGCAATGAGGAGGAAGCGACCGTTTCGGCGTTTTCGACCGACTGGGGCGTGCACTGGACTTTCACCGGCAAAGCGCTCGCGCTGAACCCGTTCTGCCCGGCCGACCCGACCGATCCGGACAACAACAACGTGATCGTCAATGGCAAGGTGACGGCCTACGGCTCGGACGCCAACAGCGCCACAGACAACGGCCTTGGCCACTCCTTCATCCTCAGCGCGAAGGGCAAGAAGTTCATCTATCACCTCAACCGCGCCAACAACCACATCGATTCCGACCAGCTCGTGGTGCACCGGCTTGCCCGCGACTCCGACGAACCGCTGTTCGGGCTTCCCGAGTTCGGCTTCGTCAGCCCGCTTTCGGGCGGCGGATACCCGACCCTGGAGCCGACCGCGATGGCGACCAAGGGTCTGATCGATCCGGACGCAATTCTCGGCGCGGTGCATACACATGAGGACAAGACCGCCATCGTCTATGTCTCCAAGAGCCTGAGCTCGGCGCCCCCGGCCACGAGCTGCCCAAGCACGCCGGCCTTTGCGCTGACCAATCTCGTCAATGGCAAGCCGCGCAAGCCCAACACTGACGTCATCACCATCCGCGTCGCCACCACCATCGACGGCATCAACTTCACCGACGTGGGTTCGGCGGCCGGCTTGCAGGATCCGACGACGGTTGCGCTCAACGGCATCCGCTGGCTCGGCAGCGGCAGCATCCTGCGCCTTTCCGACGGCCGCTACGGCTTGTTCTTCGGCGCCGGAAGCTGCCTCGACAACGACTCCGACGGCTTCCACTTCATCGGCTATGCCGAAACCACCGCGCCGGTCCGAAACCCGAGCGACCTTCTTAGCTGGCACGTGGTGAAGGGATTCGACAATCCGATCCTCGCCACTGACACGGTGGTCGATCCCAACTCGCATCAATCCTATCCGGCGAACCCGCCGCTGGTGAACGTCCACGGCGCGGATGCTCTGAGCAGCACGCAGGTGGCTCCGTTCGTGCCGCCAGCGCCACCCGCGCCTTTCGTCATCCCTGCGGGCGGTTACAACTCCAACTTCTTCAGTGGCCGATCTTACGATCCGCAGGCCGTCTACACCGACGAGCGAACCGTGACGATCGTGTTTGCGGGTTACAACACGCCGCAGCCGAGCAACAATCTCGGCGACTATCGCACGATCGGCCGCTTCCAGCTCCACTTCCCGGCCGGCTACTTCTCGCCGCCCGGTTTTGATTTCGATCTGCCCGGTTTCGATCGGGATGACGATCGGCAATAAAATGAGTGGCTAATACTCGTGAAGACAGACCCGGCGAGAAACACTTCGCGCCGGGTCTGATGCAGTTCGTTCGGGGGATCGCCTTACTTCCCGGCGGCGTCCTGCTTGAGGATCGCCAGCGCCTCCTGCACGGTGGTCATGAACTGCGCCGGGAAGATGATAGTCGAGTTCTTCTCGATGGAGATTTCCGCCATGGTCTGCAGCGTGCGCAATTGAAGTGCGACCGGATGCTGCGTGATGATGTCGGCCGCTTCCCCCAGCCGCACCGCGGCCTGGTACTCACCTTCGGCCGCGACGATCTTGGCGCGGCGCTCGCGCTCGGCTTCGGCCTCGCGCGCCATCGCCCTCTGCATGTTGTCGGGCAGCATGATGTCCTTGATCTCGACCGCCGTCACCTGCGCGCCCCACGGTTCGGTGTGGGTATCGATCACGTTCTTGATCTGCTCGTTGATGGACGCCGTGTCGGACAGGAGCTGATCGAGGCTGAAGCGGCCGACCACGTTGCGCACCGTGGTCTGGCTGATCTGGTTGATGGCGTTGTAGACGTTCTCGATCGCGATCACGGCCTTTTCCGGATCGGTGATGTGATAGTAGGCAACGGCTGCGATATCGATCGAGACGTTGTCCTTGGTGATGATCTTTTGCGAGGGGATCTGCATCGTCACCGTGCGCAACGACACCCGTGTCATGGTCTGAAACGGCACGAAGATCAGCGTCAGGCCGGGACCGCGCACGCCTTCGAACTTGCCGAGAAAGAACACCACGCCGCGCTCGTACTGCTTGATCACGCGGATCGAGACGAAGGCGTAGAAAATCGCCAGAATGATCAGGACGGAAAAAGGACCCATGGCGTGCTCCCAAGGCTCAATCGTTTCAGCCGACGATACTCTATTTGAGGTCGATGAACCCAGCGCTACAAGGCTACCGCCGCCTCAAACCGCCTTGCCAAGCCGCCTTCCCCCGGGTCATTCTTGATCACCGGCTCCACGACCGGAAAACTTTTTGGGGAGGTCACCATGTCCAAGCTCTCACGCAGGGATTTTGCGGCTGTCGCATCCTGCGCGCTCTGTTCGCTCACCGGCTTCATCGCCTCAGACGCTTCCGCCCAGACGCCGCCCACTCCGGGCGCGACACCGGGCGTGACGCGAAAAATCCTGTCGCAGACCGACGGCCCGACGGCAGGTTATGTCACGCTGGTCGTCGATATCGAGATCGAGCCCGGCGTCATGATCGGCCGCCACACCCATCCCGGCATCGAGAGCGCCTATATGCTCGACGGCGGCTTCGACCTGCCGATCGAGGGACAGGGCGTGGTCTCGTTCAAGCCCGGCATGGGCGTCGTGGTCCCGGCGAATACGCCGCATGCCGGCGGCAAGAACGGCGACAAGAAGACCCACATCGTCTCGACCTATATCGTCGAAAAGGGCAAGCCGCTGGCCTCCCCGGCGTAGGGGTGCTGTCATTCCGGGGCGCGAGTGAAACGAGCGAGCCCGGAATCCATGGTTCGGATCGAATGCTCGCTGAAATGGATTCCGGGTTCGCGCTAACGCGCGCCCCGGAATGACAGCATGATTACTGCTGGTTCTTTTCCCAGAACGAGAGCAGGCCCTGCCCGGCCGAGCCGCCGATCACGCAGGGGATGCCGACCGCAACCGCCCCCAGCGCTGCCGCCGAAACGCAGCCGAGCGCCACCGCGCCGACGCCGACCTGGCCCCAGAAATCGAGATTGCGGCGGGAGTCCGAGCCCTTCGCCTTCAATTCCTCGACCGCGGCGAGCGCATCCTTGCGCACCGCGCCCAGCTGCACGGTATCGGCGGCCTCGACGACTTCGGTCAGCGGCACCTTCACGGGCTCAGGCTGCACCTTGAGCTCGCTACGCAGATATTCGCGCAAGGTGGTATCGCGCACGGCGTAGCTGGCGAGCGTATAGCGCGCCATGCTGCCGACGGTGAGCTTGTCGACGGTGTCGCGGCTCTTGCTCCACGGCAGCATCGCGATGATGCGCAGCACCGGACGGAACGAGCCGGTGGCGAAATAATAGCCCCACAGCGTATCGAGCAGATCCTGGTTGCCCGCGAAGGTCTGCTGCAGCTTGATCTTCTTGGCGTCCTTGTCCTTGGAGAACGGATTGGTCGTGAGCGTGTTCTTGATCTTTTCCATCGCGCCGGGCTGCTTCTCTTCCAGCGGAATCTCCGTCAGCGTCGGCAGTGATCCGGCCAGATAGGCGTCGATCATCACCTGCCGGCCCGGCATCTTCGGCGCGACCCTTCGCAGCAGATTGCGCCAGTCCGGCAGGCCGGAAAACGCAATCGCGCGCACGATCACCCATTCGTCTTCCGCCGGCACCGGGAAGAAGCTGTTGACGAGCGCTTCGGCCTTGGCCGGGTTCGATGCCAGCGCACCGGCGATAAAGCCGAGATAGATGCCGGCGTTCTCCGGCTCCTTGAAGCTCTGGGCATGAAACAGCACGCGCACCGCGGCCGGAATATGCGCGTAATCCGGCTTGGCGCGATAGTTGTAGATCCATTGCTGCACCACGCCGAGCGAGGCGCGCGGATCGATCTCCTGCGCGGGGGCCGCGGCCAGTACCGGCTCTGTGAAGAGAAGGATGGCAAGAACGAACGCTACGCAACGCATCTGATGCTCCGGGCCAAAGCCCATTCTTTAGAAGATCGGGCGCACCGCATCTCGCGATGCCGGAAGCGCCATTTGGGCAACACCCTAAAAATCATTTTGAGCGGCATAAGGACATTTTCTGGATGACCGAGCTCCGCTCGCGTCGAAATTGTGGCAAGCCTTAACATTTAAGGCATCATCTCTCCCCGCCCCCGACATCGTTTCGCCTACGCGGGCGACTTTGGTGAGGGCGGGCAAGGGCGCGGGATATCGGGCCGGGTTTGATACCGAGAGTGACGAGCGTAACCAGAGTAGCGATGGCGCTGGGCCTGGCCGCGGGCCTTTGGTCTGGCGCGACGATTTCCGCGATCGCCGGCGATGAAAAGAGCGGCGATTACGAGGAACGCGGCCGCGCGAGCGTCGACGTCGAGGGCAACAAGCGCGTCGACGTCGCAACCGTCCGCTCCTATTTTCATGCCTCGCCCGACGGCCGTTTCGACGAGGCGGCGCGCGATGCGGCGCTCAAGGCGCTGCTCGCGACCCATCTGTTCGATCAGGTCACGATCGAGCGCAAGGGCGAGCGGCTGCTCGTCCATCTGCGTGAGGCGCCGGTGCTCGACAAGGTCGTGTTCGAGGGCAACAAACGCATCAAGGACACCGAACTGTCGCCGGTCGTCGAATCCAAGCCGCGCGGCAGCCTGCAACGCGCAACCGTGCAGGCCGACGTCGGCCACATCATCGAGGCCTATCGCCATCTCGGACGCGACGACGTCAGCGTCAAGCCGGTCGTCATCGACCGCGGCAACGACCGCGTCGATCTGGTGTTCGAAGTCACCGAAGGCGGCAAGACGCCGGTGCGACAGATCAATTTCGTCGGCAATACAGCCTTCGGCAAGCGGCAACTCGCCGCGGTCATCAAGACCTCCGCCAGCAACATGCTGAGCTTTCTGATCGGCGGCGACATCTACGATCCCGACATCATCAATAGCGATCGCGAGGCGATCCGCACCTACTACCGCAGCAAAGGCTATGCAGACGCCAATGTGCGCTCCGTCAACGCCGAATACGACCCCGCGACAAAAGGTTTTGCGATCACCTTCACCATCGACGAAGGCCCGCTCTATCGCTTCGGCGACGTCGCGATCGATTCCCACGTCGATGGCGTCGAGGGCGAAAAGCTGCGCCGCCTGCTGCTGGTGAAGGACGGCGCGCAGTTCGACGGCTCGGCACTCGACAGGAGCAACGACAAGCTTTCGGCTGAACTCGCCAAGCTCGGTTATCCCTTTGCCCGGGCGCTGCCGCGCAGCGTGCGCGACGAGACCGGCCGCCGGATCAACGTCACTTTTGCGATCGAACAGGGACCGCGGGCCTATATCGAACGCATCGACATCCACGGCAACACGCGCACACGCGGCTACGTGATCCGCCGCGAATTCGACATTGGGGAAGGCGATGCCTTCAACAAGGGCCTGATCGAGCGCGCCGAACGGCGACTGAAGGCGCTCGACTATTTCAAGACCGTCAAGATCTCGACCAGGCAGGGCTCCTCGCCTGACCGCGTCATCCTCGATGTCGAGCTGCAGGAAAAGGACACCGGCAATTTCAACATCTCGGGCGGCTACTCGACCACTGATGGCTGGCTCGCCGAAGTCAGGCTCGGCGACCGCAGCTTTGCCGGCACCGGGGTCGCGCTCAATTCGACCTTCACCTACGGCCAGTTTGCGCGCGGCTTCGAGGTCGGGGCCACGGATCCCGGCTTTTTCGGCAACCGCGCCTCGGCCGGCATCGATCTCTCTGCCAAAGAGACGGTCGCCAGCAACTACGTGTCCTACGGCACATTGAACTACGGCGCGACCATGCTGATCGGCACGCCGATCTCCGACGAGCTTGGCGTGCAGTGGCGCTACTCGATCGCGCGGCAGGAGATCACGCTGGACCCGGCCTCGCTCGCCGCCCCGCCGTCGATCGTGGTGCAATCGGCGGCGGCCAGCGGTCCGCAATGGGTTTCGGCGGTCGGCGACACCGCGACCTATTCGACGGTCGATAATCCGAAAGCACCGACATCGGGCTTCACATCGCAGCTCCGCCAGGATCTCGCCGGCCTAGGCGGCGACGTGCGCTTCCTGCGCACTACCGAAGATTTCAAGTACTATCACCAGATCAACGACGACGTCGTCTCTCTCGCCCGCGCGCAAGGCGGCTACATCACCGGCTTCGGTGGCAGCCAGGTGCCGTTGATCGACAACTTCTTCGGCGGCCCGTCGATGGTGCGCGGCTTTGCGCCCTATGGCTTCGGCCCGCGCGATCTGACGCCCGGCACCACCATGGATAATGTCGGCGGCAGCCTTTACTGGGCGACGACGGCCGAACTGCAGAGCAACATTCCCGGCGTGCCGGCGGAATATGGCCTGAAGGCGGTCGCGTTCGTCGATGCCGGCAGCGTCTTCCGTTACAACGGCCCGACCACTTTTCCGGGCTCGACGCAGTCGCTGCAACTGGCGAATTCCAACGTGGTGCGCTCCTCGGTGGGCGCCGGCCTCTCGTGGGCCTCGCCGTTCGGCGCGCTCACCGTCACCTATGCCGCGCCGCTGACCAAAGCCTCCTATGACGTGGTGCAGCCGCTCGGGTTTACGGCCTCTCCGTTCTAGGCCGTGCCTCTTCCAGCTCGCCTTCCCGAGTTCGTGATAACCAACGCCTCTTGAAGCCTCGCCAGGACACCTCAACTGGAGGTCCGAAATACAGGCATCCGTCAGCGATTTTGCGCGGCGGAAGAGATCATCGAGGCAATCATGAAAGCATTTCTTTTGGCGGCGGCGCTTGCGTCCGCATTGACGGCAGGCGCGATCGCGCAAACCTACGACCCGAGCATCCCGCCACGGGATCCTGCTTTCGGCAAGGGCAACGCCGACAATGACACGTTTCACCAGCCGAGCGAGACCAGCATCCGAAGCTGGGGCAACGCCTATAACAGGATGAACTATGGCGAGACCTCGCAAGGCGCGCGGCGATCGGACCGCCGTTGACACGCTGAAATAAGGCGCAACAGCCAAACAGGACGGTGCGCCGAACACCAGCGTCAGAACCCGACGCGGACGCCGCCCTTGCCGACGACGGTGTAGCTGTCATCGCCCATCAGCATGCCCTCGCCGCTGACATAGAGGCTGACATTGCTCCTCGGACGCCACGCGAGCATGGCGCTGGCGGCGCCGAGGACGGGGCCTTGCTGTTCCCGAATCCAACTGAATGCTTTTTCAGCCGTTTCCACCCGCAACCATCGGCGCCTCCTGGCATTAACACAGGTTAGTCACGGAGAAGACCAGCAGCAAAAAAGCCCGGTAATTGGAATGGAGGATCGGACGATGGGACAAACACGGCCTTTTCGCCCGACCGCTTTGGTGGTCGAGGATGACCCGATTCAACGCGAAATGATCGCGCTGCTATTGGAGGAAACACATTTCGACGTCATTCAGTGTGAGGATGCGCAGACCGCCGAACTTGCCCTGAAGAACCGGCACCCCGCGCTGCTTGTGACCGACGTCACGCTGGTCGGTGAAATGACCGGGATCGAACTGGTCGAGCGCGCGCGGCAGGTCAATCCCACCTTGCGCGTGATCGTGATGTCCGGACGACCGCCGGCGCGGGCGCTGCCCGATGGCGTGACTTTCTTCGCCAAGCCGTTCTACCCGATCGAACTGATCCGCGAGGTCAGCGGCGGACGGCATTGAGAGATAAGGACACCTCTCCGCCTCTCCTCGCAAAGCGGGGCGAGGTGAAGCAGAAATCTCAATTCTTGGTCCGGGACGAAGCAAAGGCGTCCTTGACCGCCGTCGACAGCTTGGAGAGCGTGCAGGACAGCGTTTCCTCGGCGCAGCGCCGCGACTTCTCGCGCTGCTCGGCAACCCGCCGCGGCACCGGCAGCGGGACGTTGGACGGGACAAGCGACAGCGGCGCGCCCGGCGGCTGCCGCGCCGTTTCGATATCGGCCCGCAGCTTGTCATTCTGCTGCTTGGCGAGCGCCTCGGAAATCGCCTCGCGCCGCTGCCCTTCCAGATAAGTGATGTATTCGCGGTCGATCGCCTTGCGCTCTTCGGCGGTCGGGTTCGGGCCTGCGATGTCGAACTTCCGGTCCTGCATGAAATCGTAATAGCTGTAGCCGCCGCCCTCCTTGCGCCGGCCCGCAAACCGCGCGCCGCACCCGGCAAGGCCGCTGTTCAATTCCTCGTCGGACAGATGCAGCGCCTGCATCCGCTCGACACAGTCCTCATAATCGCGCGCCAAATCGGGCGAGGAATTGCCGAACAGAAGCCACACCACGGCAAGCGCAACGACGGCCGCGGCGGCGACCGCCGCAGCCAGAACCCGCGCGCCATAATCCAATTGAACCATTCTCGGTCCCCCGCCATGCCGCGACCGGTCTGAAGCCTCCACCCTGCCCCGCATCGCCCCATGCGGTTAGCCGAAGAAGCTCAGATCGACAACGGCACGAGACCCACCAATTCCCACGCCCAAATTACTGCTGCCGGCCCTTTCGCAAATCACACAACGCGGCAACGCCGGGACGAAATTGCGAACTTCCAAAAACCAAACACCAGTCCTGATTCGCCTAATAGGCCGTTCGATTACGGGTTTTTGCGGGCAGGATGGGGATGATGTTGCAGCACTACCACATGGGGCGGATATTTCGGCCGAGCATTTTCTCGCCATCATTGCGCTGACATCGCAGGACACAGTGCATCCGTTGCTTCCAATGCAGGTGCGTCATGCCGGTCACAAGGATGATTACAACTTTCGCTTCCGTCGCCGTCGGCGCCTGCGGTTTGTTCGCATTCAGCTGGGTTGGCCTCGCGCTGCTTGGTTTTTAGGCCACACCTGTAAGATCAGCGCTGGCTGCGACGTGGCATGACGGCCACAGACGCCGGCCAAATGCAAAATGATCGGTGTTGCGCCAAAGCGACACATCCGGGCCAGAACAAACCCAAGGCAAACCCAAGGCCGCGACCGCCCAGCTTCGGAACCGGCCCAAGGCTTGGGATCCAAGCCCCAAGATCCAAGCCGAGGCTTAGGATCCAAGGCTTAAGACTCCAAGTCAGGCCGGGCCAAGCAAGCTAGAACAATTCACACGAACTTCTTGAACGCGCTGTTGAGGTCGGAAAACGCGGCCGTGATCTCCTCGCGAATCGATTCGAGCTGCGCGAACAGCCGGTGAACCTCCGCGATCCGCTGTTCGGCGGCGCGCTTGTTCTCGGCAAAGCCTGAAACGCGCGCGCCCAGCGTCTGGTTGCCGCTGGTCTCCATCTCATCGAGCGTGGCCGTGAGTTCGGCCTGCCGCCTGTCCAATTCCTCGATCACGGCATGAACGCCCTCGCCCGGCGCGCGCAGCGGCGACAGCTCGTTCTGCGAATGGATGAGGTCTTTCCGATAGCGGTTGAGCGTCGTCAGGATTTCCTGCAGGGCGCGCAGGCGGCCTCGCGTCTGGCTCGAGAATTGGTCCAGCTCCTCAAGGCGCGCATTGAGGCTCTTGCCGTCGGGATCGGTTTCGACCTCGGCAAAGGCCGAGGCGAGATCCTGCTGCCGCTTCTTGAATTCGGCCATGTCGCGCCGGATCGCATCCAATACGGCAAAGGACTGCTCAAGCCGCGCGATCCGCTGCTCGGCGTCTTTCTTTGCCGAATCCAGCGCGCTCACGCGCGCGGCGAGCGCCTCGCCGTCGGCGGTCATCTCCAACGCCTCGATCGCCCTGACCAGATGGTCGCGCGCGCTCTCGACTTCGCCGAGCAGCGCCTTGACGCCGGACGCCGGCGCCTGCAACCGCACCAATTCGGTCTGCGAGGTCGCAATGCCCTCCTTCAGGCGGGTCAGCAGCGCAAACGCATCCTGCAAGGCCTGATGCCGCGCCTGTATCGGCCCGGTCTTGATGTCGAACTCCTTCAGAAGTTCGATGAAGTTGTTGTTGTTGTCGTCGGTCTCGATCTTGTCGAGCGAACGAGCCAACTGGCGCTGGCGATCTTTCAATTCCTCGAACACCGGCTCGATCGCCCGGCGCTTTTCGGCGACCTCGCCGATCTGTTCGCGCAAGGCTTGCTGCCGGCGGCGCACCTCCTCCAGCCGCTCCTTCATGTCGGTGGCTTCGTTGCGCCCGCGCTGCAGGGCGAGCCGCGCCTCGGCCTCGGAAAGCTGCTTGTGGACCTGTGACAGCGCGTCTTCGGGATCGCTGCCGGCGAGGTGCGAAAGGGCGGCGTCGAAATCCTTTTGCGCGGTGCCGGCGGCGGCGAGCGCGCCCTTCGCACTCGCCACGCCTTCACGCGCCGCGCGGGCGTCCCTGGCCTGGCGCGCGACGCGAAAGGCTTGTGAGAGCGTCGAGGCGATCAAAGCGAGTGCGACCAGCGCGATCAGGATCGCGGCGACCTGCTGGCTCGGCGACAAGGCTTGGAAGGCGGCAGGGATCTGGGCCGGGTCGAAATGAAACGCCACGCTTGCGAGCACGACGGTTGCGGCCAGCAGCGCCAGCCACGCCAGAAGACCCCACATCACAAATCCCCAAAATCAAATTTCGATACCGCCTCAGGCGAGGGCCGGCCGCTCAAAGCATGCCGGCCAATGCGCCCGGCTGAGATCATTAATGGGGTATCAATATCGGGGCGAAGCGGGCCCCGCAATGCTTCCAAAGGCGTTTCGCAAAGCTGTCACAGGACGCCTCGGCCTGCCCACTCCAAGGCCGGCCTAGAACGCGACGCCGATCCGGATGCCACGGCGCCAGGCGACGCGGCATTTTTTCCTGACCGCGCCATGCAGCAATTCGAAGCGGTCGGGCAGCGGCACCATCGGGAAGATCTCGATACAGGCCCCGCCCGGCGAATAATCGACCAGGCGGCACGGCACCACCGGCTGCTTCGGGCCAACAATGATCTGCGCCTTCGCCGCCTCGCCGCTGGCGGGCCGAACACGCTGATAAAGTCGTTGCGGTTTGCTTTCCAGCGGCATGATGGGTCCCATGTTCCACCATACCCCGTTACGGCATTATTAAGCGCCGAACGGCGCGCGGCCCGTCGGCCAGGAAACCTTAGCGGCGGCAATTTGAATCAAAACCGGAAGTCCAAAGCCAGCTGAGCGCGGCGAGCACTCCCCTATCCGGCCGGCATAAGGGTCGCAGGGGCCGAACAGCCGAACCAGCCCTCGTTCAAGTTTTAGCAAAGACCCCAAGGCGCCCTTAAAGCCTGCACTGGCAGACTGCGGTCCTTAAATCCATGCCGGGAGGGGCATTCATGATCGACGAAAAGATCAAAATCAAATGCACGAAGTGCTCGCAGATCTTTCGCGAGCGCGCGCAAAAGGTCCGCCCCGGCTTTCAGACCAACTGCCCTCACTGCAACCGCCTGATCACCTTTGATGCAACGGTGGAAGACCGCAATATCCGCAAGGCGCTGCTGAACGCCAAGGAACTGCGGCAGGTGATCGAGAGCGCGCGCCGCGCCGCCGCGATCGCTCTGGAGGGCGCGCCGGTGCCGGTGATGGATCGCAGCCAATATTAGCTTGAGGGCGCCTCGGAGCGTGAAGGTGCACAGCAGCAATTGCCGCCGCAATGCCGGCGCCGCATGGCCAGCGTGGTAAACGCCCGATTTATGCGCCCGGCCGGTTTGATCGCCCTTAACCACGCCTCGCGGAAACGACCCCGCGTAACCACGGTTTAAGCCGCCAGGAGCGATAACACGCCTTCGTTTGTGGCCTTTCTCTGGCTGGGGCATCAAAAAAATGATCGCGCGCGGCAAATGGCTGCTCTGGATGCGGGCTTTCCTGCATTCGGCCGCTATTGCCGGCTTCATTCTGATCGTCGCAAGCTGGTTCGTTGCCGCCTATATTTCTTCGGTCGAGCGCGAGAAGGCGATCGAGGAAGCGAAGAAGCAGTCCGACAGCCTGGTGCGGCTGTTCGAGCACGACACCATCGAAACGATGGGCCGCTTCGACCGCACGCTGCTCCTGCTGCGCAAGATCTATGAAGACGATCCCGACCATTTCAACCTGCAGAAATGGGCCCAGCAGAGTGCGCTTGTCAGCGGCGATGCGATCCTGCTGACCTTGGTCGGCACCGACGGTTATACGAAGGCCAGTTCGTACTCCGTCGACGGCCCTCCACGCTACCTTGGCGATCGCCCGCACGTTATCAGGGCGTTGCAAGCCGGCAACGACGAACTGCAGATCAGCGATCCCGTGGTGGGAAGAACCACTAACCGCGTTTCAATCGTGCTGCTGCGCCGGCTGCGCCATCCGGACGGCTCGACGGCTGGCGCCATCTCGCTCTCGATCGATCCGAATTTCATCGCACCGTTCTATCTCAGCGCGAACCTCGGTGCGCACGGCAGCATCTCGATGCGCAACCGCAACAACGTCATTCTGGCGGCGCAAGGATACTCCGAACCGGTGATCGGCCACACGATTGCCCGCGGCATATCGATGGATGGAGACCCGCTTGCCGCCTCGGGCCATTATTGGGGGGCCGGCGGCGTTGACAAGGTGAAGCGCCTGATCGCTTATCGGGTCTCGGAGCAGTACGGCCTCTATTTCATGGTCGGGCTGTCCGAGGAATCGATCCTCAGCGAATTCCGCCAGCACCAGACCGCCTATCGCATCGTAGCCTCCATCGTCACGCTTGTGGTGCTGATCGGTATCGGCCTTGCCGTCCGCTACCAGATCCGGCTCGACCGCAGCCAGCAGAAGCTGAGGCAACTCAACGAGGAAATCTCGCACCAGAACGTCCGCTTCGACGCCGCGCTCACCAACATGTCCTGCGGGCTTGCGATGTTCGATGCCGATGGCCGGCTGACGGTCTGGAACGAGCGCTATGAACAGATCTACCAGATGCCCCCCGAACTCGTCCGGCAGGGCGTGAGCATCTATGACATTGTGAACTTCTCGGCCGAAAACGGCAAACGCCCGCTGAAGGACGTCAGGGCGTTCGTCGACCGCTTCCGCAACGAGCTGAAGGAAACCGGCAAGAGCCTTGCGACCAACTACCTTTCCGATGGCCGCATCATCTCCATCGTCAAGACCGCGATCGCGGACGGCGGCTGGGTCGGCATCCACGAGGACGTCACCGCCCAACGCGCGCAGGCCAAGCTGATCGAGGAGAAGGCCACCGAACTCGAACTGACCAATGCGCGCTTCACCGCCGCGCTCCGCCACATGTCGCACGGGCTTTGCCTGTTCGGCCCGGATCAGCGCGTGGTGGTCGCCAACGCCCGTTATGCCGAACTCTACCACCTGAGCGAGGATCAGGTGAAACCCGGCACCGCGCTGAGGGACATCTTGCAGGCGCGCGAGGACAACAGCACGGGCTTTGCTACCGACATGGACGCCTACGTCCAGGTCAACGTCAAACAAGCGGCCGAGGTCCAGAAGCTCAAGGACGGCCGTTTCATCTCGATCAAGCGTCAGCCGATGGCCAATGGCGGCTGGCTGACCACCCACGAGGACGTCACTGCCGAAAAGCAGAACGAAAAGGTGATCGCGGAAAAGGCGGCCGAACTCGAGGTAATCAACACGCGTTTCTCGACCGCGCTTTCCAACATGGCGCAGGGCTTGTGCATGTTCGACGGCAACCAGCGGCTGACCGTCTGGAACGACCGCTATGTCGAGATGTTGAAGATGCCCGCGCATCTGGCGGAGATCGGCACGCCGCTGCGCGACATTCTGTCCTACCGCGTTTCGACCGGCATGAGAAAACCGATCGACGATCCTGCAGTCCAGACCCGCGTCGCCGAGTTGCTGGCGCTGCCGCCCGACGCATCCCGCGTCGACGAGCTGACGGACGGCAAATTCGTGATGCTGTCGCGCCAGCCGATGGCAGGCGGCGGCTGGGTCACGCTGATCGAGGACATCACCGAGCGGCGCCGCGCCGAAGCCGAGATCGTGCATCTGGCGCGGCACGACGTCCTGACCGGGCTTGCCAACCGCGCCGAGTTCAACGCCCGTCTTGAGGAAGCAACCCGCCGGCTGAAGCGCAACGGCGGCAGCATCTCGGTGATGATGATCGATCTCGACCGCTTCAAGGCGGTCAACGACACGCTCGGCCACCTGGCCGGCGACCAGCTCCTCTCCGAAGTGGCGCTTCGCCTGCAATCCACCGTGCGCGAAACCGACGTGCTGGCGCGGCTCGGCGGCGACGAATTCGCCATCATTCAGGAAGGCCTCGCCGATCAGCGCGAAGGCGCGGTGGCGCTCGCGCTGCGCATCATCGATGCGATTTCGCGGCCCTTCGATCTCAACGGGCAGGAAATGGCGGTCGGCACCTCGATCGGCATTGCGATGGCGCCCGAGGACGGCCTCGAGCCGGGCGAACTGCTCAAGCGCGCCGACCTCGCGCTCTATAACGTCAAGTCATCCGGTCGCAACGACTACCGCCTGTTCCGCAACGAGATGCTGGAGAACGTCCAGATCCAGCAGTCGGCGGAACGGGAATTGCGCGATGCGATCGCGCAGCGCCAATTCGAACTGCACTATCAACCGGTGGTCGATATCAAGACGCGCGAACTTGTCGGCGTCGAAACGCTGGTGCGCTGGCGCCATCCTGCCAAGGGCATGATCCCGCCGGATCACTTCATTCCGCTCGCCGAATCCAGCGGACTGATCGGACCGCTCGGCGAATGGATTCTCAATCAGGCCTGCGCCGAGGCCGCCAACTGGCCGGCGCAGATCAAGGTCGCGGTCAACATCTCGGCGATCCAGTTCAAGAAAGGCAATCTGTTCGAAGTCATCCTCGGCACGCTGGTGAAGACCGGCCTGCAGCCCGAGCGGCTCGAACTCGAGATCACGGAGACCTCGCTGCTGGAAAACCAGGAAGCGCATCTGACGACCATCCGCCAGTTGAAGAATCTCGGCCTGTCGATCGCGCTCGACGATTTCGGCACCGGATTCTCGTCGATGAACTACCTGACCATCTTCCCGTTCGACAAGATCAAGATCGACAAGTCTTTCACCCGGGGCGTGCTCAGCCGCACCGATTGCCAGGCGGTGGTTGCCTCCTCGCTCGCCCTTGCCAAGGGGCTCGGCATCATCACTACCGTCGAAGGCGTCGAGACCGAAGAGCAGTTTGAATATATGCGCGCAGCGGGCGTCGAGCTGGCGCAGGGCTATCTGTTCGGCAAGCCGGTACCGGCTTCTGAATTCGGCCGCGCCAGCGCGCCGATGCTGACCGCGCTGGTTGCCTGAGACAGGCGCGACAAGGCCGAACGCCGCATCTCAAGGCACCGGTCGGCTTGTTTGCTCAATTTCTGGCCGCAGCTATTCCCGGGTCCTGGCCACCGCTCGCCAAACCGCCTTTCCGACGTCCGGTTTTCGTTTGCCGCAGCGCACCCGCGCCCATTCGTTGAAATCCCTGCGCAAATTATCGGTTCCGCGGTGCCACTGCCCGATATTTCGGCACGAACCTTGCACTCCCTAGGATGCGAAGTATGCTTCGTATTCTGCAACGAGCGCTTGCCGGCCGACTGCGCGCACCAGGTTTGAAACCAACAACGTAAAAACGGGGAGCCACCATGGTATCGACAATCAGACATCTTTCGACGGCTGCACTGGCAATTGCCCTCCTGAGCAGCACGGCACATGCACAAACCATCAAGATCGGCGTCAACGAGCCGCTGACCGGCGCCTTTGCCGCCTCCGGCACCTATGTCGTCAACGGCGCCAAGATCGCCGCCGACGAGATCAATGCGAAGGGCGGCGTGCTCGGCAAGCAGATCGAACTCGTGATCGAGGACAACAAGAGCAATCCGACCGAAGCGGCGGCGGTCGCCGAAAAACTGATCACCCGCGACAAGGTGCCGGTGATCATGGGCGCCTGGGGCTCGAGCCTCACGCTCGCGGTAATGCCGAAGCTGATGGAATACGAAACGCCGATGGTGGTCGAGACCTCCTCGTCGAGCAAGATCACGACCAGCGGCAATCCCTATATCTTCCGCATCTCGCCGCCATCGCCGGTCGAAGCCGCCGCATTCAGGCAGATCGTCGACAAGCTCGGACTGAAGAAAGCCGACTTCCTCGTCATCAACAACGACTGGGGCCGCGGCACCGCCGAGGACTTCAGCAAGATGTTCAAGGAAAAGGGCATCAATGTCGGCCTGGTCGAGACCATGGATCAGGGCGCGCAGGACATGAGCGCACAGCTTTCCAAGATCAAGGGCTCGGATTCCGAGACGCTGATCGTGACCACCGCGGTCGATCAGCTCACGCTGATCTTCAAACAGGCGGCAGCCCTCGGCCTGAAGAAGAAGATCATCACCACCGGCGGTTCGCAGAACCCGGATCAGATCATCGCGCAGGCGGGTGCTGCCGCCAACGGCACCATGCATCTGACGACGTTCCTGCCCTGGTTCCCGGACAAGACGCCGAATCCGAAAGCGACCGAGTACTTCATCGCAGAGTGGAAGAAGCGCGGCTTCGATTTCGCCGGATGCACCGAAAGCTTCCGCGGCTATGACGGCATCCGCACCGCGGCGGCGGCGATCGAAAAGGCCGGCAAGGCCGATCCGGCGGCGATCAAGACCGCGATGTGGAGCATCGACGTCAAGGGCCTCAACGGCGATATCGTGTTCAAGAAGTCCGGCCCCGAGGGCAAGGAAAGCGGCCAAAGCCAGCCGAACGTCTATCTGATCGAGATCAGCGACGGCAAAATCGGCATGAAGACGCTGTAATATTCGATATATACAGGGCGAGGCGCGGTCCCGGGGCCCGATTCAGAAGTTCGCAAGCGTTGCGGACTTCTGAACCGCCGCACCGGTTCGCCCTCGCCCTTCTGTTTCGGCGATCGGATCTGCCTTGAGCGAATTTCTCCAACATCTGGTCAATATGCTGGTCCTCGGCGGCACCTATGCGCTGCTCGGGATCGGGCTCACCCTGATCTTCGGCATCATGAACGTGGTGAACTTCACCCACGGCGTGCTCTATACGTTCGGCGCCTACATGATGTTCATCGTCGTGCATCAGTTGGGGCTGAATTTCTTCCTCGCGCTGCCGGTCGCCGTGATCGCCGGCTGGCTGCTCGGCGCGCTGATCGAGCTGACCTTGCTACGACCTTTGCGCGGCTCCGACATCGACACCACGATGCTGGTGATGATCGGGGCCTGGATTGCCATGCAATCCGGCGCGCTCTGGATCTGGGGCGGCGTCGCGAAATCCGTCGCCACGCCGTTTCCGGAAGCGCCGCTGGTGATCGGCCCGGTCTCGGTATCGTGGCTGCGCCTGTTCGTGCTCGCCGCCGCCGCGCTGCTGATCCTCGGCACTTATTTGCTGATCAACCGCACCAAGCTCGGCTGCGCGATGCGCGCGACATTCCAGGATCACGACACGGCCTCGCTGATGGGCGTCAATGTCGACCTGATCTACACCTCGACCTTTGCGATCGGATCGAGCCTGGCGGCGGCGGCCGGCGCGCTGCTCGGCCCGGTCTACGTGATCTTTCCGCAAATGGGGGACCTCGCCGCCGTCAAGGCCTTTGCCATCGTGATCCTCGGCGGGCTCGGCAACATCACCGGCGCCGTCATCGGCGGATTCATTCTGGCGCTCGCCGAAGAACTCGGCGCCGGCTACGTATCCTCGGGCTACCGCGACGCCATGGGCTTTCTGATCATCATCGCGGTGTTGATTGCGCGGCCCACCGGACTGTTCGCGCGCTCGGAGCGCGTCGGATGAAGCTGATTGCAACGCTCCTTGCGATCGCGGCGTTCGCCTCGGTGCCGCTCTGGCTCCGCGATCCCTATCTGATGAACGCGCTGATCACGACCGGAATCTTCATCATCGGCGCAATGAGCCTCAACCTACTGCTCGGCTTCACCGGACAGTTGAGCCTCGGCCATGTCGCCTTCTTCGGCATCGGCGCCTATACAAGCGCCCTGACCTCGCTCGGCTTCGACGTCCCACTGGTCGGCGACTTTCATGTCGTCCACGAGCCTTGGCCGCCCATTGCCGGTTTTTTTCTCGCCATCGTCATCGCCGGCTTCTGCGGCTATCTGGTCGGGCGGCTGTCGTTTCGCGTTCGCGGAGCCTACTTCGTCATCGTCACGATCTCATTTGCCGAAGTCGTACGCCTCGTCGCGCTCAACTGGGTCGAGCTGACGCAAGGACCGCTGGCCCTGAACAACATTCCCTCGATCGCGTTTTCGGCGCCCGGCCTCGGCGAACTGGTGATGCGGACCAAGTTCCACAACTACTATCTGGTGCTCGTGGTCGCGGTGATCGCCTATGTCCTGATCGCCCGCCTGGTGCGCTCGCATTTCGGTCGCGCCATGCGCGGGCTGATGGAAAACGAAACGCTCGCCGTCTCGGTCGGCATCGATGTGACACGGACGCTGACGCTCGCCGCCGTGATCTCTGCCAGCATCGCGGGCGCCGCCGGCAGTCTCTATGCGCATTACATCCGCATCATCGACCCCGACATCTTCGCCTTCATCAATACGGTGACCATGGTGATCATGGTGATCTCCGGCGGCAAGGGATCGCTCGCCGGCCCCGTGGTCGGCGGCCTGATCTTCGGCCTGATGCCGGTTTTCCTGAGGCCGATCATGGCGCCCGAAGCGCAATGGATCGCCTATGGCGGCGTTCTGATCGTCATTCTGTTCTTGTTGCCGCGCGGCATCGTGCCGTCGCTCAAGCAATGGTACGCGAAACGACGGGGTCCAATGGCGGTGCCGTCGGTCGCCTTCAAGCCCGACGCAAAGGAGCCGGCGTGATGACGGCGCAGGCCGCCTTGAAGGTCGAACATGTCGGCATCCGCTTCGGCGGCCTGGTCGCGCTGTCGGACCTCAACTTCGTCGTCAACGAAAGCGAGATCGTCAGCCTGATCGGGCCGAATGGCGCCGGCAAGACCACCGCCTTCAATATCGTCACCGGCTTTTTGACGCCGACCCATGGCAGCGTCAGCTACCGCGGAACGGCGCTGAAGGGATTGAAGCCGCACCAGATCGCCGACATCGGCCTGGTGCGAACGTTCCAGCGCACTAGCGTATTCCCGAACGACACCGTCTACGACAATCTGTTGATCGGTCTGCACCGGCAGAGCCGCGTTCATCTGTCCGAAGCCATCCTCGGCCTGCCGCGCGCGCGCCATGTCGAACGCAGCGTGCGCGAACGCGCCCATGAACTCGCCGAACGGGTCGGGCTTGGCCGTCGCGTTCACGATCTTGCCGGCTCGCTGTCCTATGGCGAGCAGCGTCTCGTCGGCGTGGCGCTGGCGCTTGCGGCGGGTCCCTCGATGTTGCTGCTCGACGAGCCGGTCTCCGGCATGAACGCCTCGGAGACCCACACCTTCGTCGAGCTGATCCGCAACATCCGCGACAGCGGCGTCACCATCCTGCTGGTCGAGCACGACATGCCGATGGTGATGAGCGTCTCCGACCGCATCGTCGTCCTGAACTACGGACGCATCATCGCCGAAGGCCCGCCGGATGTGATCCGGAGCGATCCTGCTGTCATCGAAGCCTATCTCGGGCGGGCGGCGGTCCATGCTTGAGATCCGCGACATGGTCTGCGCTTATGGCAGCGTCGCCGCGCTCAAAGGCATTTCGCTTGACGTGAAGGCCGGCCAACTGGTGGCCTTGATCGGCGCCAACGGCGCCGGAAAGAGCACGACACTGCGCGCGATCTCGGGCCTGGTGCCGCCGAGCGCCGGCTCGCTCACGTTCGAGGGCCAGGACATCACCGGCGCGAGGCCGCCGCGCGTTCTCGCCTCCGGCATCGCGCACTGCCCGGAAGGACGGCGCGTCTTCCCGCATATGAGCGTGGAAGAAAATCTCAACATGGGCGCCTATCTGCGCCGCGACGCCTCCGAAGTGGCCGGCGACCGCGAGCGGATCTATGCGGATTTCCCGCGTCTTGCGGAGCGGCGGCAGCAGGCGGCGGGCACGCTGTCCGGCGGCGAGCAGCAGATGCTCGCGATCGGGCGCGCGATGATGTCGCGGCCGCGCCTGATCATGTTCGACGAGCCATCGCTGGGCTTAGCCCCCAACATCGTCGAGCAGACCTTTGCCATCATCCGCCGCATCCGCGCCGCCGGCACCACCGTGTTGCTGGTCGAGCAGAACGCGTTCGCCGCGCTCGGCATGTGCGACCACGCCTACCTTCTCGAAGGCGGGCGGATCGTTCTGTCCGGTCCCGGCACCGAGCTGATCGCGAACCAACACGTGCGCAAGGCCTATCTCGGTGGCTGAGGCGGACGAAATGCCATCGGACCGTTCGGGTTGGACGCGGGCCTGCGATCTCGAACGCCTGATCGACCAGAATATCGTCTGCGCGCGCGCCGGTGATGTCGACCTCATCGTGATCTGGAGCAAGGGACGCGCGGTCGCCTGCGAGCGCGCCTGTCCGCACGAACAAGCCGACCTCAGCCATGGCCATGTGTCCGAAGGCCGGCTGGTCTGCCCGCATCACGCCGCGTCCTTCGATCTCCTCGACGGGCATATCTCACGGGGCTGGGCGAGCCGTCCCTTGCGCATCTATCCCGTTCGCATCGAAAGCGGCGAGGTGTGGGTCAGGATCAAGGACTGACAACGAAGCGCTCTGCGCCCGCTCAGGAGCAGATCCAGATAATCACAATCGTCATGGGGACGGCGGCGCCCAGCGCGCCACCGATGATCATCGCAAACGCCGACAGAAAATTCGCATCGGCTCGTTGCTCAGTTCCCGTCATGCCGTTGCTCCCTCGAGCCCCAGCCCCGGGCCGCAACGTGGTCGCGTATGGTTAATAAAGCGTTAACGGCCGCGGCTGGAACTGAAGGAAAAGCAAAGAGCTTCGCCGGCCGGACTGAATCCGGCGGGGGAAACCCTCACGCATTCGCCCCGCCGTCCACGGTCAGGGTCGACCCGGTGACATACTTGGCTTTCGCACTCGCCAGATAGGTGACGGCGCTCGCGATATCGTCGACTGCGCCGTAGCGTCCCAGCGCCATGAACTGCCGCAGCATGTCCGCGACCGGACCGTGCGCCGGATTCATGTCGGTGTCGATGGAACCCGGCTGCACGAGGTTGACCGTGATATCCTTTGGGCCGAGTTCGCGCGCCAGCGCCTTGGTGAAGGCGAGCAGCGCCGATTTCGTAGCCGCGTAGATGCCGAGCAGCGGCGAAGGCACGCGATCG
>NZ_DASSRP010000067.1:0-6272 GCF_035701725.1 Bradyrhizobium sp. | reverse complement strand
GTTGTTGCGGCTCCTTGTGGCCGCCGAAGCCTGCGCGCATCGCTGAGAGAATTTTCTCGGCGAATGTATGTTCCTTGCGGGAACGAAAACGTGCGAACAGCGCCGCCGTGAGGACCTCGGCCGGCACGGCTTCGTCGATCGCCGCATTCACCGTCCAGCGGCCCTCGCCGGAATCCTCGACGAAACCGGAATAGTTCTGCAGCGCCGGATTCTTCGCCAGCGCCGACGCCGTCAAATCGAGCAGCCAGGACGGGATCACGCTGCCACGCCGCCAGACTTCGGCGATATCGGCGATATCCAGTTCGAAGCGGTGCTCCTGCGGCAGCGCCTCAATGTTGGCGTTCTTCAGGATGTCGAAGCCCTCGGCATAGGCCTGCATCAGGCCGTATTCGATGCCGTTGTGAACCATCTTGACGAAATGCCCGGCGCCGATCGGGCCGGCATGAAGATAGCCCTGTTCGACGCGCGGATCGCGGCCCTGTCGTCCGTCTGTGCGCGGAATATCGCCAAGCCCCGGTGCGAGCGTCTTGAAGATCGGATCGAGGCGATCGACGACTGCCTTGTCGCCGCCGATCATCATGCAGTAGCCGCGCTCGATGCCCCAGACGCCGCCGGACGTGCCAACGTCGACATAGTGGATGCCGCGCTCCTTCAACGCCTTGCCGCGGCGAACGTCGTCCTGCCAGAAGGTGTTGCCGCCATCGATGATGACATCGCCTTTGTCCATCAGTTTGGCGATTGCTTCGATCGTGCTTTCGGTGATGTGACCGGCCGGCAGCATGATCCAGGCGGCGCGCGGCTTTTCGAGCTTGCCGACGAATTCCTCCAGCGAGGCTGCGCCTGCCGCACCTTCCTTGACGAGGCCTGCGACCGCGCCCGCATCCTTGTCGTAGACGACAGTCTTTTGGCCGTGACGCATCAGGCGGCGAACGATGTTGCCGCCCATCCGCCCCAGGCCGATCATGCCGAGTTGCATCATTAAGGTCCCTTTAGTTCAGCGCTTGCCGGATCGCCCGATCGAGCGTCTTCAGGCCGGATTTCAGATCGCCCTTCAGATGCACGCGCAGCGCGCGCCGGCCGCGCTCGGTCAGGACATCGAAATCGCCGCGGGCCTGTGCCGCCTTGATCACGCCGAAGCTCGCCTTCTGGCCGGGTACCGGCAAATCCTTGGCGTCGTCGGCGGTGATCTGAAGGAACACGCCGGAGTCGGGGCCGCCTTTATAGGCCTGGCCGGTCGAATGCAGGAAGCGCGGGCCGAATTCGGCGCAGGTCGCGACATGACGCTGGTCACGAACCGCAAGACGGACGCCTTGCAGCGTGTCGATATGTTCGGCGTTGCGCTCGATATAAGCGAGCAGGGCAACGTAGTCGCCGGCATCGAGGCGCGAGAGATGCGCCTTGATCCAGGACTCCAGCGTGCCGTCGGCGCCGGCGTCGCGCAATTCGCTGGCATTGATCTCGTCGGTATAGAGATCGGCCCCGTTGGTCGAGACGACAGGCTTTTCGGCCGGGAGCTTGCCTGATTTTTCGAAAGCAGCCGTCAGCTCACGCGTCTTGACCTTGGCAGCTTCGACGTCGGGCTGGTTGAACGGGTTGATGCCGAGAACGGCGCCGGCAACGGCCGTGGCCATCTCGAAACGATAGAATTCCTGGCCGATATGTTCGATCGATTTCATCACGATCCGAACGACGGGATGGCCAGCCTGCTCCAGTGCATCGAGCCTGGCATCGTGAGCGGCGTCGTTTTCACCCTCGGTGCGCAGATCGATGAAAAAGCGGTCGTTACCGTAGGCCGAGACCTCACCGAGCGTCTCGCCATCGATCGGGATGAGGCCCTTGCCGTCCTTGCCGGTGGACTCCGCGATGAGCTGCTCAGCCCAGGCGCCGAAGTCCGCGATTTTCTTCGACGAGAAGATCGTCACCTTGTCGCGGCCTTCAAGACCCGCAAGGCCGATGGCGAGCCCGAGTTGCACACCGGGATTCTCATGCGGCGGTACGTCCGCGCCGCAGGAGCGCACCATTGCAAGCGTGTGGCGAATGAGGCTCTTGACGTCGATGCCCGCGGTCGCCGCCGGCACCAGCCCGAACGGCGACAATACCGAATAGCGGCCGCCGATCGTCGGATCGCCGTAGAAGACGCGGGCAAACCCCTGCTTTTTCGCAACCTTCTCCAGCGAGGAGCCGGGATCGGTGACGGCGATAAAGCGATGTCCGGCTGCTTCAGTGCCGATCGCCTTGGACACCTGCGAGAAGAAATAATCCTTCATCACGTTGGGCTCGGTGGTGCCGCCGGATTTGCTCGAGACGATGAACACGGTCTTCTTGATGTCGATCGCCTTTTCCATCGTGCGCACCTGGGCGGGGTCGGTGGAATCGAGCACGTGGAGCTTGGGGAATCCGGCCTTTTTCGGAAACGTCTGCGCCAGCACTTCGGGCCCAAGGCTCGATCCGCCCATCCCGAGCACGACCGCATCCGAGAAATTCTGTCCCTTGACCCGCCTCGCGTAGTCTTCGTAATCGGCGATATCGGCCTTGGCGGCACTGTCGAGCCAGCCGAGCCATTTGTTCTCGTCATCGCCGGTCCAGACCGTTTTGTCCTTGTGCCAGAGCTTTCGGATTTTGGCGGCGGCGCGCCACTCTTCGGTGCCCTTCTCGACCGCCTTTTCGAGGCCGGGGCTCAGCGCCAGTTTTTGCGCGCTGATGGCGGAGCCAAGTACAGTGGCGCGCTTGAAGGCGACCGCGCCGTAAAGCTTGTCGGCGGCGTCCGCGAATAGCTTGACGCCGTCCTTGACCAGCTCTGCCGTGATTGCATCGAGCGAGATGCCGGATTTGTCGAGTTCGGCGAGTACCCGCCGGGCTTCCTCGACATTTTCCTCCAGACTGTCGCGCGGCTTGCCGTGATCGCGGAAGGCGTCCAGCGTCGCCGGCGGCACGGTGTTGACCGTGTTGGGGCCGATCAACTCCTCGACATAGAGCACGTCGCTATATTCCTTGTTCTTGGTGCCGGTCGAGGCCCACAGCAGCCGTTGCGGCTTGGCGCCTTTGGCCGCGAGCTTCTCCCAGCGCGCGCCCGAGAACAGCTCCTTGTATTCCTGATAGGCGAGCTTGGCATTGGCGATCGCGACCTTGCCTTTCAGCGCGGCGAGCCGCTCCTTCTCGTGCGGATCGTTGGCGCGTGCGATCTTCTCGTCGAGCTGCTTGTCGACCGCGCTGTCGATGCGGCTGACGAAAAAGCTGGCGACACTCGCGACATGGGAGGGATCGCCGCCATCGGCGACGAGCTGCTCCAGGCCGGCGATATAGGCCTTCGCGACCTCGATATAGACCTCTTGCGAGAACAACAGCGTGATGTTGATGTTGAGGCCCTTGCCGGTGAGATACTCGATTGCGGGCAGGCCTTCCGCCGTCGCCGGCACTTTCACCATCAGATTCTTGCGATGAACGTCATGCCAGAGCTTCATCGCCTCGGCGATCGTGCCCTTGGTGTCCATCGCCAGATAGGGCGAGACTTCCAGGCTCACGAAGCCATCATTGCCTTTGAATTCGTCATAAACGGGCCGCAGCACGTCCGCGGCATGCTGAATGTCCTCGACGGCAAGATGTTCGAACAGATCGGCGATCGGACGGTCGGCCTTTTGCAAGGCGCGTCCGATGGCGCCATCATATTCGTCAGAGCTGCCGATCGCTTTTTCAAAGATCGAGGGGTTGGAGGTGACGCCTTTGACGCCGTCCGTATCGATCAGTTTCTTCAGTTCGCCTTTGGCGATGAAGCCGCGGGCCAAAAAATCCAGCCAGATCGCCTGGCCATGGTTTTCAAGTGTCTTGACCGGATTCATGATGCCCTTGTTCGGTTGGAGGCGGGTGGAATGCCGCGGAGTCGGGCCGGACATTAGCGAGAGGTCCCGCCCTCAACAATCCCACGGGACCGGCCTATAAGCGCCTCAAGCCTTTAAGCGCCTCAAGTGACCGGATTATGGGCGCCTCTGTATGGAGAGAACGCTCCGGCGGCGAGATCGATCCTCGGAACGGGCCGTCTAGCCGGTCCCATCTGATCAATTTTTCGATCTATGACGGGGCTGGCATGTCATGGCTTCATGTCTGGCTTGCTGCGGGCTCCGCCTTCCGGGCGATCTTTGTCACTGCTATCGTACCTTCATAAAAACAAGTGCAGGGGAGGTTCATCACATGCTGCCAGAGGATATCCGCGCCACCAGCCGCCGCCGCTTTTTACAGTTTTGCGCAGCCTCTCCGCTGCTGGCATCCGGCGCCTTCGCCGCCAAGGCCATGGAGGTCCCATCCAAATTACCCGATCCCATGACGTGGGCGCCGCCCGGCAGTATTGATCTCATCAAGGCGCCGAAAGAGGCGATCAACGTGTTCGATTTCGAGCCGGTTGCCCGGGCGAACGTGCCGCCGGCCCATTTCGGCTACATGGCGTCGGGCATCGACGATGAAGTCACGCTGCGTGCCAATCGCGAGGACTTCAAGAAATTCCAGTTGATGCCGCATCGGCTCAAGGATGTTTCCAAGGTCGATACCTCGATCGAGCTGTTCGGAACGAAATACGATTCGCCGATCTTCGTGTGTCCGACCGGCGCCAACCAGTTCTTCCATCCCGACGGCGAGCTGGCGGTCGCGCGCGCGGCGAAAGCCGGCAATCATCTGCAGATGCTCTCGACCTCATCGAACTACTCCGTCGACGACGTCACCAAGGAGCGCGGTGCGCCGATCTGGTTCCAGCTCTACGCCTCGCCGAGCTTCGAGGTCGCCAAAGCCCTGATCAAGCGCGCCGACGGTGCCGGTTGTCCCGTGCTGATGGTGACGGTTGATCGCCTCGCCGGCCGCAATCAGGAGACACTCTTCCGCCTGATGAAGTCCGATACCCGCGAATGTTCGGGCTGTCATGACCGATCGAGCTTTGCCGCGCGTGCCTTGCGGCGGCACAACTACGACGGCATCGATCTCACCGGCATCAAGGGCGCGGGCGAATCTTCCAATCTCGATTGGGATACGGTCAAGCGCATGCGCGACGTGACCAAGATGAAAATCATGCTCAAGGGCATTGTCACCGCAGACGATGCCGAACTTGCCGTGCAGAATGGGATCGATGGCATTCTGGTGTCGAACCATGGCGGCCGCGGCGAAGACAACGGCCGGTCGACCATCGATGCGCTGCCCGAGATCATCGCTGCCGTGAACGGGCGCATGCCTGTGATCTTCGATTCCGGCGTCCGCCGCGGCACCGATGTGGTGAAGGCCCTTGCCTTGGGCGCACAGGCGGTCGGCGTGGGCCGGCCCTATCTCTGGGGGCTGGGTGCATTCGGCCAGCAGGGTGTGGAGCGGGTGCTCGAACTCGTGCGCACCGAGACCAAAGCCGCGATGCAGCAGTGTGGCGCCAAGTCGGTGAAGGATCTCAACACGAGCTACGTGCGGCGGGTGACGTGAAGGCTTGGGGATCGCTTGCGGCGATCCCTGCGCTGTTCATTTGCGCTTCATCGGCCAGATGCTACGGTTTGGCTGATTTTCCGGTCCGTTCGGCAGATCATTGCTAATTGTTTCCAAGCACAAGGAGGAAGAGGATGATTCGGACGTTCCTTATTGGCACGACCCTGGCGCTGGGGCTGACCACTGCCGCCAGCGCGGCAGTTTCGCCTGCGCCGATGGGCATCACCAACAGCCCGGTGATCAAGGTTGCCGAAGGCTGCGGACGCGGCTGGTGGCGCGGCCCGGGCGGCCGGTGTCATCCGATGTTCGACGGCCGCGCTTGCCCTCCCGGATATCACCTTGGACCGGAGCGTCGGCGCTGCTGGCCGAACTGACCGGCTGAATTGGATTTCATCCGACGAGCGGCTGGGCCATGACGGTCCAGCCGTTTTCGTTTGCAACTTCCACGGTGGTGAGTTTTTTCGGGCCGAAAATCAGGAATCATCGAATCGAACCGCGCGCGTTGCGGATCGTTGTCGTGGGCGAGAATGCCCCGGACGGCGAGATGGATATCCTGAGATGAGCGATGTCGTGCGGCAAAGCAAGGTCCCGGAAATCACGTTGATCTTCTGGCTGATCAAGATACTTGCGACGACGCTCGGCGAGACCGGCGGCGATGCGGTATCGATGTCGATGAATCTCGGCTATGCGCTCTCGTCCGTCATTTTCATCGGCATCTTTGTCGTTGCCGTCATCACGCAAATTCGTGCCGATGCCTTTCATCCCCTGCTGTACTGGTTTGTCGTGGTCGCCACCACGACCGCAGGAACGACACTGGCCGACTTCGC
>NZ_DASSRP010000066.1:0-3117 GCF_035701725.1 Bradyrhizobium sp. | reverse complement strand
CCGGTGATGACTTCGACTTTCGAAAACGTCTCGGACATAGGCGTATGCCTAGGACTATGCCTAGCTCCTCCGGCTAACGCCGGTGTCCGATCAAAACAGGGTGCAGTTCACGCTGGCACTCCCCCGGCTGATTCTCATTGCTCGAATTTTACGGCGGTGAACCTTCTCCGAAATGAATGGTGTCGCATTGAGCTCGTGGTATCGAGCGGATGCTCGATCACATCGGTTGGCAAGGAACTTGGACCCGACAGCCGAGAGCGCTGCACGATCATCGGATGATGCATACCTACACGCGGCGTAAGCGTCGTTCTCAGGCCACGGCTCTGAGGTCTTGCCTTCGGTAAGCCCACGGCAGCAGCTGGTCGATCTCGCTGTTCGGATGACCGTTGACGATCCTGGTGAGGGCGTCGGTGAGGTAGCTGAGCGGATCGACATCGTTCAGCTTACAAGTCTCGATCAGTGAGGCGATGGTGGCCCAATGTTCGGCGCCGCCATCAGAGCCTGCAAACAGCGCGTTTTTGCGATTGAGCGCGATGGGGCGGATCGATCGTTCGACGGCATTGTTGTCGATCTCGATGCACCCGTCTTCGATGAAGTGCGTCAGGCCTTCCCAACGCGACAGGGCGTAGCGGATCGCCTCGGCGAGCTTGCCCTTCTGGCTGATCAGGCCGAGTTTGGCGCGCAGCCATTGCTCGAATGTGTCGGCGAGCGGCCGGCTTTTCTGCTGCCGGGTGATGCGCCTCTCCTCGGCGCTGCGGCCATGGATGCCCTTCTCAATGGCATAAAATTCGGCGATGTGCCTGAGCGCCTCGCTCGCAATGGGCGCTGGACCCGGAGTGGCGAGTTCGTAGAAGTTGCGCCGCATATGCGCCCAGCAGAACGCAAGCTTGACGTCGCCGCGCTCGGCCAGCTTGCGGTAGCCGGCATAGCCATCGACTTGCAGGATTCCTTGGAATCCCTCGAGATGGGCGATCGGGCGCTCGGCCTTGCGGTCGGGCGCGTAGACATAGGCGACGCCGGGCGGATCGGATCCAACCCATGGCCGGTCATCGGCCACATAGGCCCACAACTGACCGGTCTTGGTGCGGCCACGGCCGGGATCGAGCACCGGCACGGTGGTCTCATCCGCGAACAATCTGCCTGAGCTCCTGAGCCTCATGAGAAGGCGCTCGTGCAGCGGACGCAGATGCCAGGCAGCATGACCGACCCAGTCCGCCAGCGTGGAACGATCCAGATCGATACCCTGGCGGGCGTAAATCTGGGCTTGCCGGTACAGCGGCAGATGATCGGCATATTTGGACACCAGAACCTGCGCGACCGTGGCCTCGGTCGGCAGGCCGCCCTCGATCAGTCGCGCTGGAGCCGGCGCCTGGATGACGCCGTCCTCACACGATCGGCAGGCGTATTTCGGCCGCCGGGTAGCGAGCACCCGGAACTGCGCCGGCACGATGTCGAGCCGCTCGCTCTTGTCCTCGCCGATCCGGTGCAGCTCGCCTTTGCAACAGGGACAGGTCTTGTCATCGATGTCGACGACGATCTCGATCCGCGGCAGATGCGCGGGCAGCGCTCCACGGTTGATCCGGCGCTTGCCACCCCGCGCCGCGCGACTATCGGGTGCGCTCTCATCCTGCTTTGCTTCGTCAGATGCTTCGACTTGCTCGACCTCTTCCAGACCCAGCAGCATCTGCTCCTCGGGCAGCGTCTCCGCCCTGCGGCCAAAGCGATGCCGCTGCAGCTCCTTGATGATCTGACGCAGCCGTTCGCTCTCGCACCGCTCGGCGAGCAGCATCGCTTTCAGCATCTCGAGATCATCAGGCAGTGCGTCGTTCGGCATGACCAAAGCAGATCATATTCGGCCGAATGTTGCGACGACCTGTGAGGCTCCTGATTCACTTCGCCGCAGGATAAATCATCAACCCGGCTGCATCGGTGTCACCGTCTCGCGCGCCTCATGAACGCGCCGCCAGTCCAGCCCTTCCAGCAATGCCGACAATTGCGCCGCCGACAAGCGCATCACGCCGTCTTCGATCTTGGGCCAGCGGAAGATGCCGTCCTCCAGCCGCTTCGCGAACAGACAAAGTCCCGTGCCGTCCCAGTAGATCAGCTTGACCCGGTCCGCCCGCTTGGCACGGAACACATAGACCGTGCCCGAGAACGGATCGGCCGTCATGGTCTCGCGCACCAGTGTTGCCAGTCCCTCGGCGCCCTTGCGGAAGTCGACAGGCTTGGTCGCCACCATCACCCGGACCGCGCCCGTCGGGCCGATCACCGGCTCGCCTTCAGCGCCTGAACGATTGCCGCAATCGTGTTGGCGTCCGCGCCGCGGCCGGCCCGGATCGTTACACCGTTGACCTCGACTTCAATCGTCCCGGCATCGGGCTCGGACTTGCATCGTGGCGCCTTGCGCCGCCCGCGAACAGCAGGCGCCTGCACGACTACATCCACCACCGCCGGCACAAATTGTTGTTCTTCCGCTTCGGAATGCCCTGCCGCAGATTCCCTCAGTTGCCGGCGCCAACCAAACAACTGCTGCGGCGATAACCCATGGCGTCGAGCCACGGCACAGACCGAGTCACCACTCGCCACGATCTCCGCAACAATCCGCGCCTTGTCTTCCTTGCTCCACTTCCGCCGACGACCGCCTCCTGTGAAAATTTCCAGCCGCCGGACCGGCTCCGTGATAGCGCTATGCACTGTGTCCATTCTAAGCCTAACGGTCAAAACCAAACCGAAGACTCGCAGCTCAGAACATCATCCGAAAGGTGACCGCAGAACACCGCTTACCACGCGGCAATCGGACTGATGGATCAGTCCGGCGGCTGGGCTGGTTGCATCGCAAAGGCGATGATGCGGAATCTCGCATTTAGATTAGATATTGAGTTCCATGCGCAGCCGCTACTTCTCTTGGAACAGCCGGGCGGCCTCCGAGGGAGTGCGCTATCGGTGTTTTGCGCTCAGGCGGGAATAATTCCGCCGGCGAGACCTGGAGCACGGCACACGTCGGCTGTCACGACGATTCTCTCTACGCCCGCATTCTCTAATTCGGAGAGCTTAAGCACTGAGGTTCGGAGACTGGATCCGTCAAAAGCTTACGCCGCTCCGTATATCTCGTGCTTG
>NZ_DASSRP010000065.1:0-3536 GCF_035701725.1 Bradyrhizobium sp. | reverse complement strand
CAGGTGCGCCGCCGTCCAGCAAATTCATCGCCATCTTGAACGAGCCCAGCACGATCACCACGACGCTGGCGCCGACCAGGAGCGAGCGGATCTTCGAGGTAATGGTCGAGGCGCCCTTCGCCTGGCCGGCACCTTGCGCGGCCTTGGCGGGCTTGCCGGACCTGTCGGCCGGCGGCGCTGCGGCCGCCGCCTGTGCGGCGCGGCACGCGGCGGCGATAAAGCTCGACGTGCTGACCGGCTCTTTCGGCCCGGCCGCAGCGGGAATGCTGCTGATTGCGCTTTCGGATGCGGCGATGCGCTCCGATGGTGAAGCGCTCCGTGCCGACGGGCGCGTGCCCGGCTCGAGCGGATGATCGGGCGGCAAGTCCGGCGCGATCGCGGCGCGCGTGGGCGCTGCATGCGGCCCCAGAATTTCGCTGATGCTCCGCGGTGCCGCGGCCGGCGGCTCGTCGGGCATGGCGGCATGGAAGTCGCGCGGGGCCGCGACGAAGGGCTCGGATGCGGCGATTGCGGGCGGCGCCTCGGGGCGCGCGTGTGTCGCCATCGCAACGCGTGCCGGCGAGGGCTCGGCGGCAAGGCGCGGTTCGGGCTCCGCGATCTCCGGTGCGGAATATGATGGTTCGGCCGCATTGGATCGCTCCGGCGCGGACACGGCGACAGGCGCGGCGGCTTGCGGCGCGGGCTGCGCACGCACGGTGCGCAGGTCGCCTTCGATCATCGAGAGGCGATCGACCACATGGCCGAGCGTGTTGTGGACCGCTTCGAGCGAGTCCTGGGTCTGGCGATCGGTCTCGGCCTGGCTGAAGCGGATGTCGGACAGTTCGCGCTTGACGAGATCGGCAAGGCCGATGTTGTCGGCGGAGGGCTGGTTGCGGTCAGTCGCTGTGAAAGCGGCAAGACTGGCTTGCTGGCGCTCCAGGTGATGAAGAATGTCCTGCAGGCCTTCCTCGACCCGTCCGAGGTTGCCGGAGCGATGATCGGAGGAGGATTCTAGCCGCTCGAGCAGATACGATACCCGCTGTTCCAGATGTGCAAAGGCGGATGCGCTGTCATTACCGACGGGCATGCGGTCCAGACGATCGGACAGCGCAAGCAAAGCGCGTTCGATCTGCTCGGAATTTTCCGACGACCACGGTCGTTGCTCGCGGCTCTCCAGCGACGACATCAATCCAGCAATGCGCTGTTCCAGTGCGGCAAGCGAGTCGGAATGATGATCCGACCGCGCGAGCTGATCGACCTTGGCCGACAGCGCATGCACATCCTCGCTGAGACGGGCGAGGGCCTCGTTGGAGGCGACGTTGGACACGATCGCACGAAGCGCCGCAATCGCGCCCTCGAGCTGTTGCATCGTGGACGGGTCGTCGTTGGCCCGGATGATCTGATCGAGTTTCGCGGTCAGGTTACGGATCGCCTGATCGTAACCGGCAAGCTGCTCGGCGGGCGTCAGCGAGCGCAATACTTCGCGGATTTCGCCGAGCGCGCGCTCGATGCTGGCGAGCGCCTGGCTGTCACTGTTGTTCTGGCGGGTGTCGTCGATCCGCCGGGACAGCGAACGGATCTCGCTTTCGATCGATTCGATCGCCCGGCGCGGCATCGCCTCGGTGATGGCCTGGCGGATTTCGGCGAGCTCACTGCGGAACGCCGCAATCGATTGCTCGACGTGATCGGGCCGCCGCAGCGATTCGATCTGGCTCGTGATTTTGACGAGATGCCGCTCCAGCGAGGAAAAATCCGGTCCCGGGGCAGGCGGCGGCGCATAGGCGGGAGGCGCTGCATAGGCCGGTGCCGGTGCGATCGGCGGCGCGCTGCGCACTGTCGGCGTAAAGCTGTCGAGTTCGTTTTGGCGCGCGGAAATTTCCGCAATCGCTGAATCGAATGAGCCCGGATTGAGCGGAGGCGAGGGGCGATAGACGTTGGCGGCGGCGCGCTCGACCATCTCCGTCTGCCGCTGCTTTTCCTGCGCCTGGCGCGCACGCGCGGGCGCCGGGTTGGAAATCTGCGACAGCCGTGCATCGAGCCGCGCAATGGCGTCGTTTAGTTGTTGAGCGACCGGCGGCTCGTTGCGCGGCGCATCATTGCGTGGCCGGGCTTGCGAGATGTGTTCGATCTGCCGCGTGATCGCGTCGAGCCGCTGATGGATGTCGGCGACGTCGCGGCTTTCCCGCGGCGGCATGGCTGGCCGTTGCTCGGAAGGATTGCGGAAGTTCGGAGGGGTGGTGTCGCCCAGGGTCAGGTTGAGCCAGTCGCTCAATGACACGCCGGCACGGCGAGCGGCGGCCTCGGCCCGCTCCCGGACAGCAGGATCGATGCCTTCATTACTCCACGATACGCGCGAATTCATGCTTCCGTCCGGTTCCGCTTCGGCGCCCCACCTGGCGCCTCCGGCCTCCCCGCGCGTCCCGAAGATGAGACAATAGAAGTCGACGCGGGTCGTCTGCCACTCCAGATCGACTTTTTCGCGTTACGGTAAATAACGGGTTAAGGAATGCGGCCGTTCGGCCGTAAAGTTTGCAGGCCGGTCTGAACGTCCGCCTTCAAACCGCTTTAATCGGCGGAGCCGGCCTCTTTCCGCGTGCCTTCGAACGGCAGAATGCCGGCCGCACCTGAGATCGCGGACAATGTAGCGATTGCCTCTTCGCACCACTCGGCCACCATCTGCTCATGCTTTAGCCCGATGCGGAGCCCGAGCAGCTTGCCCATGTCTGCGGGCGAGGCGGTGCCGTCCGGAAAGCGCTTCTTGAGAATGCGCTCGTATCGCTCGTAGCGGTCGCGATGGTGCTCCTGCCTTGCCATCAGGTCCGCGCGCAGCGGTTCGATATCGACTGCATCGAGCGCATAGAGCCGGATCAGGAGATCGTCCTTGATCGAAGCCGGCGTCGAGGGCCGCGCGGCCCAATGACGGAACGCGGCCTTGCCTTCAGGGGTCAGCGTATAAACCAGCTTGTTCGGCTTGCCGGACTGCACCACCTCGCGGCCCTGGATGTGCCCGCGCTCACGCAATTTAGAGAGTTCGCGATAGATCTGCTGATGATCAGCCTTCCAGAAAAAGCCGATCGATGAGTCAAAAGTCTTGGCGAGCTCATAGCCCGTCATCGGACGTTCGGTCAGGCAAGCCAGGATGGCATCGGCAAGGGCCAAAGGTCGAACTCCCGGGTTCGATGGGTCGGCGGTCAACACGCTTGACTTTATGCGCATTGATGCATATGCGTCAATGTGCATATATTCGGCAGGATTGGTCCTGGCCGGTATGCCGCCTGAGGAGGCGCCTTTGCCAGTGATTGGCCTGCAAAGATGGCACG
Organism: Bradyrhizobium sp.; assembly: GCF_035701725.1. Lineage (GTDB taxonomy): Bacteria > Pseudomonadota > Alphaproteobacteria > Rhizobiales > Xanthobacteraceae > Bradyrhizobium. The sequence goes on along the minus strand of NZ_DASSRP010000065.1, from coordinate 237 downwards.
GCTTCATCCGGTCGCAAGACCGCGCCGCGCTGTGGGACCTCCTGCATCCCGATGTCGTGTTCGAAAGCCCGGTGGTGCACACACCGCAGCGTGGCCGTGACGTCACGTTCAAATATCTGATCAGCGCGACCAACGTGCTGGGTGGTCCGACCTTTCGTTACCTCGGCGAGTGGACCAACGATCACGGCGCCGTGCTGGAATTCACCAACGATATCGACGGGATCACTATCAATGGTG
>NZ_DASSRP010000064.1:0-16172 GCF_035701725.1 Bradyrhizobium sp. | reverse complement strand
TGAATTACGGCACCGCCGTCGTGAACTTCAATAATACGAACCAGTTCACGGCCAATAGCGGGCCGCTGGTGTCGACCAACGGCTTGGCGGCTTCCGCCCTCAACAAGGCGGGATTGCCGACCGTTACGGCGACCCTGCGCGCGATGGAAAGCGCGGGCGTCGTGCACACCCTGGCCGAGCCGAACCTGAGTGCGATCTCCGGGGAATCGGCGACGTTCATTTCAGGCGGTGAATTTCCGATTCCAACCGGTGTTACCTGTCAGACGACGACCGGTGGCGCCATCGGAAATTGCGTGCAGACGGTGAGCTTCAAGAAATTCGGCATCTCGCTCAATTTCACGCCGGTCGTGATGACCGAAGGCAAGATCAGCCTCCGCGTCATGACGGAAGTATCCGAAGTCTCGCTGGAGAACGCCTTGCAGGGTGGCGCGGGCGGGACCACGATTCCCTCGATCAAGACTCGCCGCGCCGAAACGACGGTGGAAATTCCGTCAGGCGGCTCGCTGGCAATGGCCGGGCTTATCCAGGAACAGACCAAGCAAGCCATCAACGGCATGCCGGGCGTCGATCAGATTCCGCTGTTCGGCCAACTGTTCCGCAGCCAGGACTTCGTCAAGAACCAGACCGAACTGATGGTCATCGTCACGCCCTATGTCGTGCGCGCTGTGGCCCAGAAGGAACTGTCGCGACCCGACGACGGGTTTGCGCCGGCGTCCGACGCCCAATCGGCCTTGTTCGGCCAGATTGCCCGCATCTACGGCGTACCGGCGCGGGTCGAACAAGTCGGAAGTTATCAGGCCAATTTTGGCTTCATCATCGACTGAGGCACGGCGGGTTGGGGGCAGCAGCATGACAAACGAAACGTCGCTTGTTCGCGATAACTTCAAATGGGCGACGCTGGCTGGCGCGATGCTCGGGCTTTCAGTCGCGCTCGGGGCCTGCACCGAAACCACCGGCAGCGTCGCAACGCCGATCGGTGCAAACGCTCCGGACGACTACCGCCTGCGGCACCCGATCGCGATCCAGGAAGCCGATCGCTCAGTCGTGCTGTTTGTCGGCCATGCACGCGGCGGACTGTCGAGCGCCCAGCGCGCCGATGTCCAGGGACTGGCGCGGGCGTGGGTCGCTGACGGCACCGGCGGCATCATCGTGGACGTTCCGGTCAACACGTCCAATGCGCGGGCAGCCGAAAGCGCAGCGCACGAAGCCAAGGCGACGCTCGAAGCCGGCGGGGTGCCGGCGGGCGCCATCAAGCTGCGGCACTATACCCCTTACGACATGCGGACCCTTGCGACTGTTCGCCTGACCTATCCGAGGATGACGGCTGTGGCAGGTCCGTGCGGTCTGTGGCCCGAGGATGTCGGCCCCTCGATCAAGGACCCGACCTACTTCGAGAACAAGTCGTACTACAATTTCGGCTGCGCCTATCAGCGCAACATGGCCGCGATGGTGGCAAACCCCTCCGACCTCGTACAGCCGCGTCCCGAAACTCCATCCTATACCGTGCGTCGCACCGAGGGCTTTGACAAATACCGCAAGGGTGCGACCACTGCGACCGATTATCCCGAAGGCGATAAAGCCAAACTCAGCGATGCCGGCAAATGATTCATTCGCGTAACGATTCTGATCATCTCGATGCTCTGCCGCCGCTGAGCGACGACTACATCGCACCGGCGCCCCGGGTTTCGGTGCAGGCTTTCTGCGAGAGAAGCACGACCGCCGATGCGGTGCAGTCGGCCGGCCTCGATCGACGCCTCGCCAAAGCGCATCTCACGCTCAAGATGGGCGGCATGGCAGCCGCGATCGAGACCTATCATAGCGTGCCGACGCCGAACGTGATCATTCTCGAGACCAAGGGTGGCGAAGATATTCTGGCCGGTCTCGACGAACTCGCCTCCGTCTGCGACGCGGGAACGCGCGTGGTGGTGATCGGCAGTGACGAAGACGCAGCGCCCTACCGTGAGCTGGTGCGTCGCGGCGTCAGCGACTACGTGATCGGGCCGGTCGAGACGCTCGACGTCGTCCGCGCCATTTGCGGTCTGTTCTCGGCTTCCGAGGATACGCCCGTCGGGCGCATGATCGCCGTCGTCGGCGCCAAGGGGGGCGTCGGCGCTTCCACCATCGCGCACAACGTGGCGTGGGCGATTGCGCGCGACCTGGCGCTGGATTCGGTCGTCATCGATCTCGACATGGCGTTCGGTACCGCCAGCCTCGACTACAACAAGGATCCCTTGCAGGGCATCGCCAACGCAGTCTTCGCCAACGAACGGCCCGACAGCGCGTTCATCGAACGGTTGCTGTCGAAGTGCAACGACCATCTCAGCCTGCTTGCGGCGCCTGCGGCGCTCGACCGCGTCTATGATTTCGGCGCCGACGCTTTTGACGCGATTTTCGATACCTTGCGCCTGACGACGCCGGTGATCGTGCTCGATATTCCGCACCAATGGTCGGGCTGGACACGCCGCGCGCTGGTCGGGGCCGACGACATCCTGATCGTCGCCGAACCTGATCTCGCCAACCTGCGCAACGCCAAGAACATGCTCAGCCTGCTCAAGACGGCGCGCCCCAACGACCGGCCGCCGCTGTATTGTCTCAATCAGGTCGGCATGTCGAAGCGGCCGGAGATCAGCCCGCGCGAATTCGCCAAGGCGATCGAAGGCCCGCCGCTGGCATCGATTCCGTTCGATCCCAAGATGTTCGGCACCGCAGCCAATAACGGCCAGATGATCGCCGAAATTTCCGCCGGACATCGCATCAGCAAGACGTTCGTGCGGATGGCGAACCAGCTCAATGGCCGGGGCGAGCCGAAGCAGCCGAAAGGCTCGCTGTTTGCTCCGCTGATCAAGAAGCTGCGCGCCGGAGCCTAGTCGGCGGCGCGCTCGGGCCGCGCCGTGACGGCGGCGGCCGGTTTGGCGGCCGCCTGCTTCGACAACATCCGCTTCAGATAGGCGACGTTGGCCGCCGCTTCCTCCGGAGGCCGCCCCTCTTTGGCGAGGCTTTCGGCCTCGGCCATATTGCCGCGCAAGCCCACGACCAGGGCAAGGTTCAGCTTGACGCGCTGGTCGGCATCAGGCCGGCTGTTGGCTCGGCGCAAGGTTTCTTCCGCTTTCGCAAGATCCTTGGACAGAACGTAGGACAGCGCGAGGTTGGACAACACCGAGGGTTCGTCCGGCACGATGCGCAGCGCGCTCGCATAATATTGCCGCGCTTCCTCGCCGCGACCGAGTTGGTCGAGCACCGCACCTTGCGCCGACAGGATCCGCCAGTCGGGATCATCGGGTGAATGCGCGCGACCCAGAACTTCAAGGGCCTGCTGAAAGTTGCCGTTATCGGCAAGCGCCCGGCCAAAACCTGCCATCAAGGCCTTGTCGCCGGGATGCGCAATCGTTGCCTGCTCCAGCATGGCGACCGCCTGCGAACGCTGGCCGGTGGCGCGCAGCGCCTTGCCATAGTTCAAGGCCGCCGAGGCGTCTTCGGGATGGGAGCGATAGCGGTCGCGGGCGACCTCAAGGCTTTGGGCGGGGGACGTCTTCTCGGCCTTGTCCCCGAGGGATCCCGTAACGTCGGACAGTCCGTCGGTCTGGCAGCCGCAAAGCCCCAGAATGAGCAGGGCCGACACTGCTGTCACCGCGCGAAATCTCAAAAAGCCGAGCGGCCGGGGCAGCGACGGATACATGTCTGAAACTCTGAAAGCTTGAACTCCTCCGCTTGAAAGCCTCCGGCCCGGCCCACCGGCCGGGGACGAGGAAAATTTCAAACAGCGGCACTCGCCTCAGAAGTGTACGCCGCTTAACCCTAAAGACCGGTTAAGCCGATGGGCTTTCGGTGCGCAAAGGGCCGCCCTGCCCCAGTCAGTCCATGAACTGGGCGCCGAATTCGTAGCCGATCCGCCATGCCAGGCGGCACTGGCGCGGCCGGCCTTCGGACATGATGATGGTGAATTCGCTGGGAACGTCGAGGTGCTCGGCGATGACCTTCACGCCGCCAGACGAAATATCGGTGATGGTACAGTCGCGCGGCAGCGTACCCGTCCCAAACTGGATTTTTGCGAAGCTCCGGCACACCCGCCGCTCGCTCTTGCGTCGATTTACAAACATTTCGATCCTTGTCCCACCCGAGTTGCAGACCGTTGGCACTGCAGGGGTTTTACTCAAGAAATGTTGGAATTCGGCTAGCACTTCTCCTTGCAATTGATCGGTTCTCTTTGAAGTTCCTTTACTCTCTGCGGCTCGGCGCCAAAGGCGGTCTTTTCCGGTTCCACACCGCGACAGGTTTCGGCGCGGTGTGGTAGAGGGGATCGCAAATCGCGGGAGATCTGATTCCGATCTCCGCAGATGCTAAGAGGCTGGAGATTGCACATGAACGTCCTGCCCGACCGTTCCGAAGGCACCGTCGACCCCAAACTGCTGGAGATTCTGGTCTGCCCGATGACCAAGGGTCCGCTTGAATACGATGCAAGCCGCCAGGAACTGATCTCGCGCGCGGCCAAGCTCGCTTACCCCATCCGCGACGGCATTCCGATCATGCTGCCTGAAGAAGCACGGAAGATCGACTAAGGAGAATCGACGAGCCATGCGCAATCGCAGGCGTCTCGCCGCCCTTGCCTTTCTCTGTCTTTGCGGAACGATCATGGACGCATCCGCCGGCGAGACATCCGTTCGCGTCGGCAATCTCGACGCGGTCTTGAGCGTACCGGCGGATGTCGACCGCCCGCCGGTGGCGTTGTTGATCGCAGGTTCCGGCTCGACCGACCGCGACGGCAACGGGCCGCAGGCAAAACCGGCCACGCTGAAGAAGCTCGCCGAGCAGTTGGCCGAACGCAAGATCGCAACGCTGCGCTATGACAAGCGCGGGGCAGGAGGCTGGAAAGCGGAATTCGGACGGCCGGAGGATTTTCGTTTCAAGGACTATGTCGACGACGCGGTTGCGCTCGTGAATTACTTGCGCGAAAGCGGCAAATTCTCGCGTGTGGTGGTGGCCGGGCACAGCGAGGGCGGCCTGGTGGCAATCCTGGCCGCTCGACAAGTGCAGGTCGATCGGCTTGTGCTGCTCGTCACCGCGGCACGCCGCCAGGGCGATCTCGTGAAGGCGCAGCTTGAACGAAAACAAATTCCGCCCGACGTTCTGGAGCCGATCCTGAAAGCCATCGACAGCATCATGGCCGGACAGACCGTCGATCCGCCGCCGCGCGGCTTTTCCGTCGCGCCTTCGATGCAGCCGAGTCTCGCCTCGGCCTTCATTATCGATCCGATTGAGCCGCTCAAATCGATCGACAAGCCGGTCCTGATCGTCGGCGGCGGCCGTGACTTGCAAGTCGCGCGGCTGGATTTCGCGGCACTCTCGGCTGCTTCGCCGCTGGCGAAAACGCTCTGGGTACCGGACATGAATCATGTTCTGAACGATGTCAGCGACGAGGCCGACAACATGGCGGCCTACAACCAGCCGGAGCGCGCGCTCGACGCCACGATGGTCGATGCCGTCGCGAGCTTTATCAAGGCCGACGACAGGCGCAGCCCCTAGAGCGCTTCGCCCTTCAAAAGCCGCGGAACTTCGCCGGCAAGTCCGGCGGCCTGACGGATGAACAGGCCCTTCAGCGGCGGCGCGCGATCGACCAGGCCGAGACCGATATCGCGCACCGTGCGCAGCAGCGTCGATTCGTTGGAGAACAGGAAGTTGAGCGAGTTGGTCGCAAAGCCCATCGCCATGGTGTCGAACCGCCGCCAGCGCTGATAGCGCTCGAGCACGTCGGCCTGCCCGGGATCGATGCCAAGCCTTGCCGCATCCACGATCACCTCGGCCAGCGCGGCGACGTCCTTCAGACCCATGTTGAGCCCTTGGCCCGCAATGGGGTGAATGACATGCGCGGCATCGCCCACAAGCGCCAGGCGTTCACCGATGAACGAGCGCGCCACAAAGTACTGCAGCGGAAAGGCGCGTGGCTTGTCGAGCGCCTTCACCTCGCCAAGGTGCAGGCCGAACCGCCGCTCGAGCTCGCTGTGAAACTCTTCGTCTCCGAGCGCGACAATCCGGGCTGCCTCCGCACGTTTTTCAGTCCAGACCAGCGACGAGCGCTTGCCGGTCAATGGCAGGATCGCAAAGGGACCGGCAGGAAGGAAATGCTCTTCGGCACGCCCCTGGTGATCGCGTTCATGGGCGACCGTGACGACGATTCCGGACTGATTGTAGTCCCAGCCATGGGTGGCGATGCCGGCCCGCTCGCGCAGTTTCGAGCGCGCACCGTCCGCGGCCACCAGCAGGCTGGATTCGATGGTGCTGCCGTCCGATAACGTCACGGTGAGGCCATCGCCGCGGGCGGCGAAATCGGACACTGCGAGGGCGCGGAGATCGATGCCCTGCGCGGTGGCGTGCCGGACCAGCGCATCGATCAAATGGCGATTCTCGACCATGTGCGCGAAAGGCTCGCCCGGTTTGACATGTCCGGAAAATGTCAGAAATGTCGGCCGGGTCGCGTCGTCCAATTTCGAATCGGTGACGACCATGTCGAGAATCGGCTGCGCGCCCTCGGCGATTTCGTTCCAGACCCCGATCGTCTCGAAAAGCCGGCGGCAGGCCGCCACGATGGCGGTCGCTCGCGGATCACGGCTCGGCCGCGTGCCGAGCGCCGGATCAGCAACGATGACAGGCAGTTCCGACCCCAGCCCCTGACGCAACGCGAGCGCCAGCGCCAGTCCCGCAAATGCGCCGCCGCCGATGACAATGCCTCGCTGTATCGACATGTTGAACCCTACGCGAACCTGTAGAAGCCAGCTTGCTACCCTATTATAGCTGGGCGAAACAGGGCCTATAAACAAGGGTAGGCGAAGTCGTCACATCCGGGTTCACACACGGCATGCGAGCGCCCCGGATTGGCGCCGGAAAGCACACGATGTCAAAAAGCCTGATCGACCTGATCTCGATCCTCGATCTCGAACCGATCGAGGTGAACATGTTTCGCGGCAAAAGCCCGAAGACCAGCTGGCAGCGGGTTTTCGGCGGTCAGGTGATCGGGCAAGCCATGGTCGCGGCGTGCCGCACCGTCGAGGGACGGCTACCGCACTCGCTGCATTGCTATTTCATCTTGCCGGGCGACCCGCAGATTCCGATCATCTATGAGGTCGAGCGGCTGCGCGACGGCAAGAGCTATTCGACGCGGCGGGTCACCGCGATCCAGCATGGGCAGGCGATCTTTTCGATCATGGTGTCGTTCCATGTCGAGGAGCCGACCACCTTCAACCATCAGGACAAGATGCCGGACGTGCCGCCACCGGAAAAACTCACCGCGGAGGAAATGGCCAAGCAGCCGATGTTCCGCGACATGCCCGAATTCATCCGCCGCTATTATGAAAGCGATCGTCCGATCGAGCTGCGGCCGGTCGAGCTCGGCCGCTATTTCGGCCAGAAGATCGAGGACGGACGCATCCACATCTGGATCCGCACCGCCGCGAAGCTGCCGGATGATCCGGCGCTGCACATGTGCGCGCTCGCTTATGCATCCGACTTCTCACTGCTTGACGCGGCTATGGCACGCTACGGCCGCACGCTGTTCGACAAGCGCATGATGGCGGCGAGCCTCGACCATGCGATGTGGTTTCACCGGCCGTTTCGCGCCGACGAGTGGCTGCTCTACGCCCAGGATTCACCGAGCGCGCTGGGCGGCCGCGGCCTGACCCGCGGCGAGATCTTCACACAGGACGGCACGCTGGTGGCGTCCGTGGCCCAGGAAGGCTCGCTGCGCGAGCGCAAGGTCGACCCGTCTCAGCCTTCGGCATAGGCGCCTCGTTCCACGAGCACTGTCTGCGAGGCGAGCCAACCCAGCATCCAGCGTATCACCCAGGGAATCGGGATGATGAAAGCGCATCCCACGACTGTGACGAGGGTGCGCCAGAGATATTCCAGACCGGTCGCCTTGAAGACGATCTCGCGGCGGGTGCCTTCGATGTTGCGGCAGATCCAGCGCGTCTGCGCGGTGTACACCCACGCCCAGCCGACGATCGTGATGGTGGACAGGGCACCCAGGAAACTCCAGCCGAGATAGGTCCAGTACGGACCGGTGAAGCTGAGCCCCAACGGCTCTCCCCGGGAGGAAAGATTGGCGATGAACCAGCGCAGCGCCGCCCACCCCAATCCGACCTCGACCAGGAAGGAGAGAAGGCTGGCAATCCGGCCGCCAATGAAATGAAGAGCAATGATGGCTGCCACTGCACCGAGATAATACCAAATCACGGTCATCGGCTCGCCGGTGAAGCCAAGCTCAGGCCGCCCGGGCACGCGAGTCCGCGAAGCGAGCCACTTCAGATTGCTGACGACGACCCACGGCACCGGCACGATGACGATCGAGGCGAGGACAAATACCAATAGCCGACCGGCGAATTCCAGAATTTCGAAATCGATCGAGAGCGGGCCGCCGGCGCCGCTTGCCGTTGCCTGCATTCCGCCGGGCATCGAAGCTGGCCTTGCGCCCGGAGAGAAGAAGCCGGGAATGTCGCCGGCCCGTTCCCAACCGGCCATGCCTTCGGTCCACACCAGCGTGTCGGCGCGAACGATGCCTCTGACGATGAAGTCGCGGAATTGGGCCTCGGGAAACGGGCCCTGCTGCTGCCCCCGATCCGCATAGAACCACGCCCGGTTTGACATTTTTCCCCCTGATACGCGCCGCCACACGACGTTCTCGCGACCAATCGAGACGGCCGTGGCACGAGAGACCGGCACCGCAACAGGAACTATCGGTCGAAGCCGTAATTTCGCAATTGTTTTTCGGCCACACCGCCATTTATGGTGTGATGGTGTGGAGGGGCTGCCGCCCCCTTTGCCGCTTGACTGACCTTCGCAATCCGGGAAATGAAGGCCTGAACATGAAGCTTGTTGTTGCCATTATCAAACCGTTCAAGCTGGACGAGGTCCGGCAGGCGCTGACCGCCATTGGCGTCCACGGCATGACCGTGACCGAGGTCAAGGGTTACGGTCGTCAGAAGGGCCATACGGAAATCTATCGCGGCGCAGAATATGTCGTGAATTTCCTGCCGAAGCTTCGGATCGAGATCGCCGTCTCCGCCGATATCGCCGATAAAGCGGTCGAGGTGATCACCTCGAGCGCGCGCACCGGGCAGATCGGCGATGGCAAGATTTTCGTGACTCCGATCGACCACGCGCTGCGGATCAGGACCGGCGAGACCGACAGCGACGCGCTCTAAAACTCGCGAACTTCATCACATCCCGGCAACGGCGCCGGGACTGGTGTGGCGACACTGACATTCGTTTCAATGGCTCGACCGACCTTTTCGAAGGAATGTCAGAGTCAAAGCCGCACTAGCAATCAACATTCTATCGGGGTGGGTATACCAATGGGGGCACATTCGTGTCGCGCAGCGAAGCTGGCTGCGCCGATTACTCTTCTTTCCGTGGCTTTGCCGGTCACGCCATCGCTGGCTGCAACATCGGATATCAATGCGGCCGACACGGCCTGGATGATCGTCGCGACCGCGCTCGTGCTGATGATGACGATCCCGGCACTGGCGCTGTTCTACTCCGGCATGGTGCGCAAGAAGAACGTACTGGCGACGATGGCGCAGAGCCTGGCGGCGGTCGCTCTCATTTCCGTCCTCTGGGTTGCGTTCGGCTACTCGCTGGTGTTTGCGGGAGACGGTCCCTGGCTCGGGACGTTGCAGCGCGCCTTTCTCGCTGACATGGGCATGGACAGCGTGCATCCAACGGCCAAGACGATTCCGGAGTGCCTTTTCATGCTGTACCAGATGACCTTCGCCGTCATCACGGTCGCGCTGGTTGCCGGCTCCGTCGCCGATCGCATGCGCTTTTCGGCTTATCTGCTGTTTTCGACCGGCTGGTTCGTGCTGGTCTACGTGCCGCTGGCGCATTGGGTGTGGGGCGGCGGCTTTCTGGCGAACGCGGGCGTGCTCGATTTTGCCGGCGGCCTCGTCGTTCACCTCAGCGCCGGGACCGGCGGCCTCGTCTCCGCCACGGTGCTTGGCCGGCGCCACGGCTATGGCAATGAGAATCTGTCGCCGTTCGATCTTTCACTCGCTGTTGTCGGCACCGGGCTGCTCTGGGTCGGCTGGTTCGGCTTCAACGGTGGATCGGCATTCGCCGCCAATTCGCACGCCGTGATGGCGATTACCGCGACGCATCTTGCCGCCTGCGCGGGCGCGCTGACCTGGGGCGCGCTGGAATGGTCGTTCCAACGCAAGCCATCGGTGCTCGGCATGATTTCGGGGGCCGTGGCAGGGCTCGGGACGATCACGCCGGCGTCCGGTTATGTCGCGCCATGGCACGGCATCCTGATCGGCATCATCGCGGGTCTCGTCTGTTTCTGGGCCTGCACCTGGCTGAAGCGCCGCTTGGGCTATGACGATTCCCTCGACGTGTTCGGCGTTCACGGCATCGGCGGCATGACCGGAATCCTGCTCACCGGAATATTTGCCACCGCCTCCATCGGGGGCAGTGCCGGTCTGCTCGAGGGCGAGCCCCATTTGCTGCTAGTCCAGCTTTACGGCGTGGTGGTCACCCTGGTTTGGACCGCGGTCGCAACGTATGGGCTGCTCAAGCTGGTCAGCCTTTTTGTTCCCTTGCGGGTTTCAATGCAGCAGGAGCTGGAAGGGCTCGATATCTCCCAACACGGCGAAGCCCTGCAGTAGTCTGCTCTACGATATTACCGGTAACCTGCTTGCCGGCTGGGCATAGCTGGCTCGCGGTCTCCCGCTTGCACGATATGTAAGCTGATCTGCCTACCATTTAGGCGGTGCGTCGCTGCTTGGTTCCACGGCAGCACGGCCGGTGCCAATAATCACGGCGTTAAAAGAGCGTTTCCGCCGGAGGCCGAACTGGCACGGCATTTGATTCTACCGGCTTTGGCTGTACCCGCGTCGTGACCCTTCTCTGCGTGGTGAATTTCAGTCGAGATCGCTCGGCACCTGGTGCCGGGTCCAAGCGGGGAATAAGACCCATGAAAATCGTTATGGCGATCATCAAGCCATTCAAGCTCGAAGAAGTTCGCGATGCCTTGACTGCCATCGGCGTTCACGGCCTGACGGTCACCGAAGTCAAGGGATATGGCCGGCAGAAGGGTCACACCGAAATCTATCGCGGCGCCGAATATGCGGTGAGCTTCCTGCCCAAGATCAAGATCGAGGTCGCGATCGCCTCGGATCAGGTCGACAAGACCATCGAGGCCATCACCTCGGCCGCCAAGACCGGCCAAATCGGCGACGGCAAGATCTTCGTCATCAATCTCGAAAATGCAGTGCGAATCCGGACCGGCGAGGCCGATGCTGCGGCGCTCTAGCGAGAGCCATTCTTTTTCCAATCAGGAGTGAAACGAAATGACGTTCAAGCGTCCCATCAGCGCGGGATTGGCGGCTCTCGCCGTCGGCCTGTTTGCCGCGAACGCTGCCTATGCCGAACCTGTCGTCAACAAGGGCGACAATGCCTGGATGCTCACCTCGACGGTGCTCGTGCTGTTGATGACGATTCCGGGCCTCGCCCTGTTTTATGGCGGTCTTGTTCGGTCCAAGAACATGCTCTCGGTGCTGATGCAGGTGTTCTATACGGTCTGTGTCGTCGTCGTGCTCTGGGCGCTCTATGGCTATAGCCTCGCCTTCACCGGCGGCAATGACTTCTTCGGCGGACTTTCGAAAGTCTTCCTGACGGGCGTCACGCCGGACTCCAAGGCCGCGACCTTCAGCGTCGACGCAAATATCTCCGAACTCGTCTACGTCTGCTTCCAGATGACCTTCGCGGCGATTACACCCGCGCTGATCGTCGGCGCATTTGCCGAACGCATGAAGTTTTCGGCGGTGGCGCTGTTCATTCCGCTCTGGGTCACGCTGATCTATTTCCCGATCGCCCACATGGTCTGGTACTGGGCCGGACCGGACGCGATCTCGGATGCGGTCAAAGCGGTTGCGGCAGCAGGTAGCGACGCGGCGAAGACCGCGGCGGCCAAGGCCAAGCTCGCCGAGGTCATGGCCGACGGCGGCTGGATCTACAAGAAGGGCGCGATCGACTTCGCCGGCGGCACCGTCGTGCACATCAACGCCGGTATCGCCGGCCTCGTCGGCGCGTTGATTGTCGGCAAGCGCGTCGGCTACGGCAAGGATCTGATGGCGCCGCACTCGCTGACCATGTCCATGATCGGCGCCTCGTTGCTCTGGGTCGGCTGGTTCGGTTTCAACGCCGGCTCCAATCTCGAAGCGACCGGCGGCGCCGCGCTCGCCATGACCAACTCTTTCGTCGCAACCGCGGCAGCGGCGTTGTCGTGGATGTTCTGCGAATGGATGCTCAAGGGCCATCCTTCCGTGCTCGGCGTGATCTCCGGCGCGGTCGCGGGCCTCGTCGCGGTGACGCCCGCGGCCGGCTATGCCGGTCCGATGGGCGCGATCGTGCTCGGCCTGATCGTCGGCGTGGTCTGCCTGTTCTTCGTCACCGCGGTGAAAAACGCGCTCGGTTACGACGACTCGCTCGATGTCTTCGGCGTGCACTGCGTCGGCGGAATCATCGGTGCGCTCGGCACCGGCATTCTGGTCAACCCCGCGCTCGGCGGCACCGGCATCATGGATTACGTCACCGGCAAGATCGCCGACTACGAATTCGGTGCGCAGATGGTCTCTCAGACCTGGGGCGTCTGCACCACCCTGGTGTGGTCCGGCATCGGATCGGCGGTGCTCTACAAGATCGTCGATGTCATCGTCGGCCTGCGCGTCAACATCGAAAACGAACGCGAGGGTCTCGACCTCACCGACCACACCGAACGCGCCTACAACATGTGAGTTCTCCCGAGGCCGTTCCTTCTCCGGAAGGAGCGTCCAGAACTACGGTTTGAGCACATACCCGGCAATGCTCCGACCGTTGAGGGGCTTCAGCGCAAGCTGGAGCCCCTTTTTTCTTCTCCGTCCTGCTGGCATGCCGGGTTGGATCGAGGCACCGATGGTTAATCGGGTCTTAACCTCGCCGTATCTATGGTGGCTTCATCCCTCTCCCACCGGCCCCGACCCGCGATCGGCGGCTTGAAAGAGTGTTGGCGCGACACGCATGGCCATAACCGCATCATCCCGCGCGCCCCAGGACGGCGGCAACGAGGCAGGCGAACGCTCGCCCTTCCTGCGGGTGACCGAATTGCTGGCCCCCTACCAGCCCGCCAAACCCTTGATAACGCTGTCTTTAGGCGAACCGCAGCACCCGGTGCCGGCTTTCGTCGGCCCCGTCCTGGCCGAGCATATTGCCGATTTTGGCCGCTATCCGATCGCCAAGGGCATCGAGCCGTTCCGGCGCGCTGTGTCCGGCTGGTTGTCGCGGCGCTTCAACCTGCCCCGCCCGGTCGATCCCGAAAGCGAAGTTCTGGTCCTCAGTGGCAGCCGCGAAGGACTGTTTTTGGCAGCGATCGCGGCCGCTCGCTATGTCGGCGAGCGCAAGGGAAAACCCGCGATCCTGATGCCCAATCCCTTCTACCCGGCCTATGGCGCGGGCGCCCGCGCGGCCGGCTGCGAGCCGATCTATCTGCCGGCCACGGTGGCCAACGGCTTTCTGCCGGACCTCGACATGCTCGATGAAGCGACGCTGGCGAGAACGGTGGCGATGTACATCGCCTCGCCCGCCAATCCGCAAGGCTCGGTCGCGTCCCGCGATTATTTCATCCGCCTGAAGACACTCGCCGACCGTTTTGGATTCCTTATTTTCAGCGACGAATGCTATTCGGAAATCTACACGCAAGAGGCTCCCGGCAGCATGCTTGAATGCGCCGGCAATGATTTCGCCAACGTAGTGGCATTTCAATCGCTCTCGAAGAGATCGAACCTGCCCGGCATGCGCGTCGGCTTTGCCGCGGGCGACAAACGCTTTCTCAGCGCATTCCACGAACTGCGCAACGTCGCCGCGCCGCAGGTTCCGGTCCCGGTGCAGTATGTTGCCGCCGCCGCCTACAGCGATGAAACCCATGTCGAGGAAAACCGGCGGCTTTACCGGATCAAGTTCGATCTCGCCGATCAGATCCTGGGTAATCGCTACGGCTATCGCCGTCCTGCCGGCGGCTTCTGCGTCTGGCTCGACGTCGCAGGCAGAGGCGGCGATGAAGCAGCGACCGTCACCCTCTATCGTGATGCAGGTGTCCGCGTGATTCCAGGCAGCTATCTCGCACGACAACAACCGGATGGCAGCAACCCCGGCGCCGGATTCATCCGTCTTGCGCTGGTTGCCGGCAGCGAAACGACCGCCGAGGCGCTGCACCGGCTGGTTCAAACTCTGGGCTGAAGAGCATGGCCGCAATCGAACGCGTCATTCCCCTGGTGAGCCAGTTACCGGCCGCGATTCGCGAGGCGCTGATCCGGCGTCTGCGCGAACTCGCAGGCCTTGGCCTCTTGACGCTTTCCGGCGGCGCCGCCGCTTCGCTGGCAACCTGGTCGGTGCAGGACCCGAGCTTCAGCCACGCCACGTCGCGTCCGATTCACAACATCGCCGGCTATACCGGCGCGATCAGCGCCGACCTCTTGATGCAGATTCTGGGTCTTGGCGCCATCATGCTGATCCTCCCCGTTGCAGTGTGGGGCTGGCGCATGCTGACCCATCGCAGTTTCGATCGCGAGGCACTGCGGCTCGGCTGCTGGATGTTGTGCACGGTGCTCGCTGCGGGATTCGCCAGCTGCTGGCCGCATGGCGGCGCCTGGCCGCTGCCGACCGGGCTCGGCGGCGTGGTCGGTGACGCGCTGGTGCGTGCGCCGGCGGTCGCGTTCGGGCCGCCCGGCTTCATCTACAGCCTCGTGCTCGGGCTTCTTCTCGGCGCAGCCATGGTCGTCACCTTCCTGTTTGCGAGCGGCATCGGTTCGCAGCCGCGCGACGAAGAGCGTGCCGCCCTCGAGGAAGATGACGACGAGCCGCTGGCGGAAGACGATGATGGCGGCTCGATCTCGCTCGGCTGGATGGTCCATGCCTTGATGAGCACGAAGGCGCGCCTCGCCTGGCTCTTGGGTGCGGCCTATCGGTCGCTGGTTTCAAGCGGCTCGAATCAGCAGCGCGCAGCGTCGTCCTTCGATCGCCACGAGCCCAACCTCGGCGGCCGTGCCGCGCCAAGCATCGCCCCCGAGGACGAAGACGAGGAATACGAAGAGGAAGAAGAGGACGAGGAAGAAGAGCCGGCCGCGCGTGCGCCGCGCAGGAAGCCCGCGCCCAAAGCGCCGGCGAGGAGATCCGAAAAATGGGATTTCCCGGAGATGTCGCTGCTCGCTGCACCCAAGGCGACCGATCGCCGCCCCCTCTCCAAAGCGGAGCTCGAAGCCAATTCGCGCAGGCTCGAAAGCGTGCTCGGGGATTTCGGTGTCCGCGGCGAAATCGTCAAGGCCAATCCCGGTCCCGTCGTCACGCTCTACGAACTCGAACCTGCGCCCGGCATCAAGTCATCGCGCGTGATCGGGCTCGCCGATGACATCGCCCGCTCGATGAGCGCGCTGTCAGCGCGCGTCGCGGTCGTACCCGGCCGCAACGCCATCGGCATCGAATTGCCCAATGCGCATCGCGAAAAGGTTTATCTGCGTGAACTGCTGGTCGCGAAGGAAGCGACCGAATCCGTCGCCAAGCTTCCGCTCTGCCTCGGCAAGACCATCGGCGGCGACCCCGTCATCATCGATCTCGCCCGCACCCCGCATATGCTGATCGCCGGCACCACCGGCTCGGGCAAATCGGTCGCGATCAACACCATGATCCTCAGCCTGGTCTACCGGCTGCGGCCGGATCAGTGCCGCTTGATCATGGTCGATCCGAAAATGCTCGAACTCTCGGTCTATGACGGCATTCCGCATCTGCTGACGCCCGTGGTGACCGATCCCAAGAAAGCCGTCGTCGCACTGAAGTGGGCGGTGCGCGAGATGGAAGAACGCTACAAGCGGATGGCCAAGCTCGGAGTGCGCAACATCGATGGCTACAATGCCCGCCTCGGCGAAGCGAGAGCCAAGGGCGAAGAACTCACGCGCACCGTGCACACCGGCTTCGACAAGGAAACCGGCAAGGCGATCTACGAGGAAGAAAAGCTCGATCTCGATCCGCTGCCCTATATCGTCATCATCGTCGACGAAATGGCCGACCTGATGATGGTGGCCGGCAAGGACATCGAAGGCGCGGTGCAGCGCCTGGCGCAGATGGCGCGCGCCGCGGGGCTACACGTGATCCTCGCCACG
>NZ_DASSRP010000063.1:0-17514 GCF_035701725.1 Bradyrhizobium sp. | reverse complement strand
GATCGCGCGGCGCGCCGACGCCTACGACGAGAATTCGTGGATCTTCCTGCTGTGGATGGTGGCGACGTCGCTGGTCGTGCTCGCCATCGCGATCGCGTTCCTGCGCAATCAGATCCGGCCGATCGTGCGGCTGGCGGACGCCGCCGAAGCGTTCGGCAAGGGCAGGGAGGTCGCGAATTTCCGTCCGCGCGGCGCGCGCGAGGTGCGGCGCGCGGCGGCCGCCTTCCTGGAAATGAAGATGCGCATCGAGCGCGCCATCGAGCAGCGCACGACGATGCTCGCCGGCGTGTCGCACGACCTGCGCACCATCCTGACCCGCTTCAAGCTCGAACTGGCGCTGATCGGCGACAGCCCCGAGGTCGACGCGATGCGCAAGGATGTCGACGAGATGTCGGGAATGCTGGAGGACTATCTCGCCTTCGCGCGCGGCGACAGCGGCGAGGTGGCGCAGCCGACCGACATGGCGGCAGCGCTGGAAGATTTGCGCAGCGACGCCGAGCGCAACGGCCATACCGCAACGGTGGCATTCCAGGGGCTTCCGGTCGTCACGGTAAAACCTGCCGCCTTCAAGCGCTGTCTCGCCAATCTCGTCTCCAACGCCGCGCGCCACGCCGACACGATTTCGATCACCGGCCAGCGCGATCACCGCTATCTGACCGTCACCGTCGATGACGACGGTCCAGGCATTCCGCTCGCGTTGCGCGAGGAGGTGTTCAAGCCGTTCCTGCGGCTCGATGACGCCCGCAATCAGGACGAAGGCGGCACCGGGCTCGGGCTTGCGATCGCCCGCGACATCGCCCGCTCCCACGGCGGCGATATCACGCTTGGCGACAGTCCGATGGGCGGCCTGCGCGCGACGGTGCGGATCCCGGTCTAGATGCTTATTGTTGCTTGGCGCCGGGCAGCAGCGCCTTGAGCTTGTCGACGTCCTTGACTTTGATCTTGAAGCCGCCGCCGGGCATCACGATATCGCCGGGTCGCTGGTCCGCCTTGCAGGCTCCCAGCCATTTGGCTTCGATCTTGGTCGCGGTATCGCGCGGCGCCCCCTTGCCGAGATCACTGTGCGAGGTGGTGGTGACCGTGTAGGCGGAGTTGAAGTCGCCGACGATGTCTGAATGCGACGTGATCGAGACGCCGCCGACACTGCAAACGGAATCGCTCGCATAGCCGGCTGCCGTCTTCGTGACGTCCTGTTTGGAACAGATCTGCTTGGCCATCGGCGAGACCATGTTGTTCATGTCCCGGTCGGTGGTCTCGTCGGTGCAGTGCTGCATGGTCATTTCCGGCGACTGCGAGCCGGCTCTCGCCACCTTGATTTCCCACAGGCCCGCTTTGCGGATCGGCAGATCGTCGGCCCAAGCGTGTTGCCCCGCCGCGGCGATCATAAGACACAGACCCAGGCCGTAAGCAGCAGGGTCACGCGTCATCGATCACGCTCCGGGGTCAACGATAGCGGCGGTCGAAAGCTCAGTAGAGCGTGCGCAGCGGAGCCTGGTTCGAGCCATACGGCACCCAGCGGCAGGCAAAGGAAACATAGCCGCCATAGTGCGGATCGACGGCGAGAAACTTCACCACCTTGCCGTAAGAAGCGCAGTGATCGACCGCGATCTGACGGGCATCGGCATGTTGGGCCAGCTCGTAGGCGATGATACCACCGGTGTCGTTGCCCTTGACCGGCGGCACGTAGTCGGCCCGCGCAGGCGCCCCCGATAGCATGGCGCCAGAGGCGATCAGAACGGCGGCCTTGATGATTCGCATCGCTTACTCCGTTATTTGGGCTGCACCTTAAAGCGCATCCAAAGCCATGAAAAGCGCGCTCGGCCGCAGGAAATGGAGTTATTGGCAGGTGTTGCCGCGCTGCACTTGACCTTGGATTGGCTTCGCGGCACGGTTTGCCCGCCCGTGTGGCGGTTCGGAAGTTCGCAAACGTGGCTCCAATTGCCACGGGCTTCGGAATCGGGACATCAGATCATCGGCGGACCCCATATGCGTGACATCGTTTCATTCGCGAGAAAAACGGGCCTTGGCGCCTCGCTCGGCGTCGCATTCGGCCTTTTGGCGTTCGCCCAGGCCGCCGAGGCGGCCAATCCGCTGGAGATGAACTTCTGGCTCAAGGGCCCGCAATATGACGGCCGGCTGAAGACCTGCGAGGCTGCGCTCGGGACCATCACCTCGCAATTCCAGGAAAAGGAAAGCACCTTCTGGAATTCTGCCCTGACGATCACCGGTTACGGCCGGATTCACGAGGTCGCCTTCCGGCCCTGGCAGTCGGACAACATTCCGCGCCGCTATTGCAGCGGCGATGTGATGCTGAGCGATGGTCAGGTCCACGGCGTGCACTACTCGATCATCGAGGATGGCGGCTTCGCCGGTTACACCCAGGGTATCGAATGGTGCGTTACCGGGCTCGACCGCAACTGGGCCTACAATCCGTCCTGCGCCGGCGCCAAGCCGTAGATCCTTCTTCCGGCTGATTTCATCTTTCGGACACGGGCCGCTTGTTTCAGGCGCACCGCATTTTGTTCTTGAAATGTTCTCACCTCATGCTACGGTTCCCCGCGGATTGTGAAGTGAGGACAGCGATATGTTTGGACGTTCCTTGATGTCTGTGCGTTGCTGGGGCCGGCCAGTGCTTCCGAGCCTCGGCTCTCTCGCCTTGATCACGGCCATCGGCCTTGGCGCCACGGCCGCCTCGGCGCAGGACCGTCGGCAAAACGCGCCGGGCGAATTCGATTTCTATGTGCTGTCATTGTCATGGTCGCCGTCCTTCTGCGAGGACGCCGCCGAGCGCGGCAACGGCGGTGGGCGTTCGCAGCAGATCCAGTGCGGCGGCCGGCCTTTCTCCTTCGTGGTTCACGGCCTGTGGCCGCAATATGAGCGCGGCTTTCCCGAATATTGCGACCGGGATTCCTGGCTCGACCGCAACATCATGACCTCGATGCTCGATCTGATGCCGGCACCGGGCCTGATCTTCAACGAATGGAAAAAACACGGCACCTGCTCGGGCCTCGGCGCACGCGGCTATTTCGAGACCATCCGAAAGGCGCGCGCCGCGGTGAAGATCCCGCCGGAATTCATCGACCTCGCCTCGCCGAAGACCGTCTCGCCGGACGATGTCGAGACCGCCTTCATCAAGGCCAATCCGGGCCTGCCCGCCAATGCCATCGCGGTGACCTGCAACCGCTCGCGCCTCAGCGAGGTGCGCATCTGCATGGCCAAGGATCTGCAATTCCGCGCCTGCGACGAGATCGATCGCCGCGCCTGCAAACGCGACCAGGTGACAATGCCGCCGGTGCGCGGCGGCTGAAAGCGTCAACGGCGCGCGCGAGCGTGAATTGACATTCACGCTTGGCCGAACTTAATGCCGGCCGGTCATCGACTGGAGGTCGCGCGTGCCGGAGCAGCCCAACCACCGCCTGGTTGCCATTCTGCCGTGCACCGACATCGACGCGAGCACGAAATTTTATGCTCGCTTCGGTCTCTCGGTTCACAGCGATCATGGCTCGTACCGCATCCTGAGCGACGGCAAGGGCTGGCTGCTGCATTTGTCCAGTGAATCGCCGCAGGGATGGGTGGTGCCTGGCCGCAATCCCAACGGCCTCTACCTTTACCTGGAAGATGTCGACGCCCTCGCCGAGAATCTCGGCGATCTCACGCTCGGCCACGGACCCGAGCACAAGCCGTGGGGAATGTACGAGTTCGCGCTGTCAGATCCTGACGGAACGCTGGTGCGGGTCGGTTGGCCGAGCCGGCTGATGGGCTGACTCCGCCAGGCCGCCGGTAAGGCATTTTCGTTCGTCCTCAAATCCGGCAGCAACCCCCAGGCAGATGAGCCGATCACGGACGCCCCACGTTACTTTCGTCCGCTGATGTCGTAACTGAAGTCGATGAACTACCGCCACGCCTTTCACGCCGGCAACTTTGCCGATGTCGTCAAGCACATCGTGCTGGTGCGCATCCTGCTTTATCTGCAGGAGAAGGACGCAGCCTTTCGCGTGATCGATACCCATGCCGGCGCCGGCATCTACGACCTCACCGGCGAAGAAGCCGCGCGCGGCGGCGAATGGCTCACCGGTATCGCGCGCATCATGCAGGCACGGTTTTCGGAAGCGGCACAGCCGCTGATCAAGCCCTATCTCGACATTGTCCGCTCCTTCAATCCGCATCCGGCGGCACTCGAGCGTTATCCCGGCTCGCCCTTGATCGCCCGCGCGCTGCTGCGGCCGCAGGACCGCCTGACCGCCTGCGAGGTGGAAGATGGCGCCCGCAAGGCCCTAGTCGACGCGCTTCGGCGCGACGCCCAGGCGCGCGTCGTCGATCTCGACGGCTGGACCGCGCTTCCCGCCTTCGTGCCGCCGAACGAGCGGCGCGGCCTTGTGCTGATCGATCCTCCGTTTGAACAGAAGGACGAATTCGAACGGCTTGCCGCGCGGTCTGCCGAAGCCTTCGCGAAATGGCCGACCGGCAGTTACCTGCTCTGGTATCCGGCCAAGAGCCGCCGGGCGAGCGACGAACTGGAGCGGCAGGTCACCGAAGCCGTCGACGGCGCAAGACCACCCGGCAAACTCCTACGCATCGAATTTAGTGTCGCGCCGCAAACCTCCGATGGCGGCCTCACCTCGGCGGGCCTTCTGGTCGTCAACCCGCCCTGGACCCTGGCCGGTGAACTCAAGACGATCCTGCCCGAGCTGGCAAAGCCGCTCGGCCAGGGCGGCGCGAGCCGCTTCCGTCTGGAGACGACGAGGGCCTGACGCCCGAGGCCTCTGAAAAGTCCGATAGGCAATGGGGCGGGAACCGTATTATGCTCCCAGCCATTGGATCGGCTTTACGTTCCGCTTCCGCGAATGGTAGCGGCGGAGTGAGGGCTCTTCTGATTTCAGGGCAGGACTGCCGTCACGCGGGCCTGCCGGGATGGCCAAGACTTCCGGCGGAAAATGTCCGCAACGAAGGCCCGGTAGGCCGCGACGCGAGAGGGGCGTGGCGGCAGAGCACTGCGGGGGGAGGTTTCCCGATGGCCATGACTGGTACGGTCAAGTTCTTCAATGGAGAACGCGGCTACGGCTTCATCAAGCCTGACGATGGCGGTCGTGACGTGTTTGTTCACATCACGGCGGTGGAGCGGGCCGGACTGAAGGATTTGACCGAAGGACAGCGCATCACATTCGACGTTGAACCGGACAAGAAGGGCAAAGGCCCCAAGGCGGTCAACCTCGTGATTTCTGCCTAAGGTCCCGATTGCGAAGTTCGCAGCATTCTGCGGAGCCAGGTTTCGAACTTCGGAATCGACAGGACACTATCGTCCTCATGCGGCTTTGATTTGAGAAGTCTGCATGCCGGTTCGCGTGAAGACAGCGCGCCAAAACATTGAGCGCGGCTTGAACTCATTTGAGGCGAACAGCGATCGGCCTCTCAAAGCAAAAAAATCCCGGCCGCGTGCGGCCGGGAGTTTGTAGTGTCCGGTATTTTCTTATCTTAGAAGTGATAGTTCACGCCGGCGCGCAACAGACCGAAGTGATAGCCGTTCTGGGCGCCGGTGATGGTGAAATTGCTGTCGTTCAGATCGACGTAGAGATATTCGACCTTGGCGCTCCAATTCCGCGCAAGACCGACTTCGGCGCCGAGGCCCAGCGTCCAGCCGGCATTGGTGTGGCTCTCCGAGAGGCCGCCAAAGGTCTGGCCGGTCAGCTCGCCGAAGGCAAGACCGCCAGTGCCATAGAGCAGCACGTTGTTGATCGCGTAACCGGCGCGGCCGCGGACGGTGCCGAACCAGGGATTTGAGAATTTCCAGGGCGCAAAGGTGTCGGAGGCGCCGTTGCCCTGAATGTCGCCTTCGATGCCGAACACCCAGGGGCCGGTCTGCCAGTTGTAGCCCGCCTGCGCACCGCCGACGAAACCCGACGGCTTGGTCGGGTTGTTATCCACCCCGCCCCAGTTCCAGCCGAGATTGCCGCCGATATAAGGGCCGGCCCAGCTGTACATGTTCAGCGGCTGTGCGACCGTGTAGGGCTGGCGCGATCCGTAAGCCAGATCGGCGGCAAGCGCTGACGAGGTGCAAAGGGTGGCAACGAGTGCCACGGCGGCCAAAACGATCCTGCTCATCACGCATACTCCAGGCGGAAAGTGCGCACCGCGGCCCGTCGGCATGGTTACGGATTTGCACTTTTTACTGAGCGGATTTATCGAGAGTTTTAAGTTAAAGGGTTGTTAAGGCCTGCGACTCGCTGCTTCTTACTCTTAAGAAAGCGTTAGCGGCGCGTGCCCCTCGCGAGCCAGCCCGCGCAACCGAGGTTTTTCCGGGCCGAAAAGCGCGCAAACGATGCTGGCAACCCAGGCTGACGACCCCTAGATCAAGGTCTCGAAAAACTCACGAAACCATGGCCCGCGAATTCACCGATCAGGCAAAGGCCGCCGGGACGCCATCGTCGCCGTCCGGGCCCGACCAGCCGGAACAGAGCAAGCCGGAACCGGCAGGCGCCGCTGCGCAGGAACTCGTCGCCGGCGACATCGATCCAGCCATCGCCACCACCGACGAAGACGACGAGGGGCGGCTTCCCGAAGCCTCCGACGACGGCAACGAAATCATTGCCGAGGGCCCCCTCGCGATCGGTCATGCCGCGATCGAAAACGCGGTCAAGCTGGCGCCGACCTCGCCCGGCGTCTACCGCATGCTCAATGCCGCGAGCGACGTGCTCTATGTCGGCAAGGCCAAGAACGTCCGCAAGCGCCTCTCCTCCTACGCACGCGCCAGCGCGCCGTTGCCGGCGCGCATCCTGCGCATGATTGCCGCCACGGTTTCGGTCGAGATCGTCTCCACCAAGACCGAAACCGAAGCGCTGCTGCTCGAGGCCAACCTGATCAAGCAGTTGCGCCCGCGCTTTAACGTGCAACTGCGCGACGACAAGTCGTTTCCCTATATTCTGATCACGGGCGACCACTGGGCGCCGCAGATTCTCAAGCACCGCGGCGCGCAGACGCGACCCGGGCAGTATTTCGGCCCGTTCGCCTCGGCGGGTGCCGTCAACCGCACCATCACCGCGCTGCAGCGCGCGTTTTTGATCCGCTCCTGCACCGACGCTTTTTTCGAAAGCCGCACCCGGCCGTGCCTGCTCTACCAGATCAAGCGCTGCGCCGGCCCCTGCACCCGCGAGATCGATTTTCCCGGCTATACCGAACTGGTGCGCGAGGCCAAGGATTTCCTGTCCGGGCGCAGCCAGGCCGTCAAACAGCTGCTCGCGGCCGAAATGGAAAAGGCCTCCGGCGAACTCGAATTCGAGACCGCAGCGCTGTACCGCGACCGGCTTGCGGCGCTGTCGTCGATCCAGTCGCAGCAGGGCATCAATCCGCGCACCGTCGAAGAAGCCGACCTGTTCGCGATCCATCAGGAGGGCGGCTATTCCTGCGTCGAGGTGTTCTTCTTCCGCACCGGACAGAACTGGGGGAATCGCGCCTATTTCCCGAAAGCGGAGAAATCATTCACGCCGGAGGAGGTGCTGGCCTCGTTCCTTGCGCAGTTCTACGACGACAAGCCGCCGCCGAAACTGATCCTGCTGTCGCATGCGATCGAGGAAGCCGAGTTGATGGCAAGCGCGCTGTCGATCAAGGCCGGGTTCAAGGTCGAGGTCACGACGCCGCAGCGCGGCGAGAAGAAGGAACTGATCACCCATGCGCTGACCAACGCGCGCGAAGCGCTTGGCCGCAAGCTGGCCGATACCGCAACCCAGGGCCGCTTGCTTTCAGGGTTGGTGTCCACGCTCGGCCTGCCGGTGCCGCCGCGCCGCATCGAGGTCTACGACAACAGCCATATCCAGGGCACCAATGCCGTCGGCGCTATGATCGTGGCCGGCCCGGACGGCTTCGTCAAAAACCAGTACCGCAAGTTCAACATCAAGTCGGAAGGGCTGACGCCGGGCGACGACTACGCGATGATGCGCGAGGTGTTGCAGCGGCGCTTCAAGCGTCTGCTCGCGGCGGCCGCCGAGGGCGAGACCAAGCCATCGCGCACCGAGGACGACGGCGTTCCGCAGTGGCCTGATCTTGTGATCATCGATGGCGGCCGCGGCCAGCTCAACGCGGCCAAGGAAATCTTCGACGAGCTCGGGCTTGCGCAGGTCTCGCTGCTCGCGGTCGCCAAGGGGCCCGACCGCGATGCCGGGCGCGAAACCCTGTTCATGCCCGGCCGCGAGGCCATCAAGCTCGAACCGCGCGATCCCGTGCTCTATTTCATCCAGCGGCTGCGCGACGAGGCCCATCGCTTCGTGATCGGCTCGCACCGCAAGCTGCGCAAGAAGGACCTTCGCGAGGCCGGCCTGCAGGAAATTCCCGGCATCGGCCCCTCGCGCAAACGGGCGCTCCTGCATCATTTTGGAACCTTGAAGGAGATCGAGCGGGCCTCGATCGCCGACCTCGGCAAGGTGCCGGGCGTCAGCGCCGAGAGCGCGCGCAAGATTTTCGAGTTTTTCCACACCCAGCCGGGGTAGGCGAGGTTAAGGATGTCACGTGAAGGTCATATCTGTCGCATGTTGACCTTCCCTCCGCGGCGGTATTGGTAGGACGAATGAACATCGCAACGACCAGGGGACTGACGAAAGCCTCGCTGTCCCTGCCCAATATTCTGACCTTTGCGCGGATTGCCGCCATTCCGCTGGTGGTCGGCTGCATCTACGCGCAAGCGATCCTGGACTGGCCGCTGTGGCTGCGCTGGGTGGCGCTTGCCGTGTTCATCGCCGCCGCGGTGACCGATTTCCTCGATGGCTACTATGCGCGGATGTGGGACCAGCAATCGGCGCTCGGGCGGATGCTCGATCCGATCGCCGACAAGCTTCTGGTCGCCTCCTGCCTTCTGATGCTCGCCGCCGACGGCATCATCCATGGCTGGACGCTGTGGGCGGCGATCGTGATCCTGTGTCGCGAAATCCTGGTGTCGGGCTTGCGCGAATATCTGGCAGGCCTGCGCGTCAGCGTGCCCGTGACCAAGCTCGCCAAATGGAAGACGACCGCGCAGCTCGTTGCGATCGGGTTCCTGCTCGCTGGCGAAGCGGGCGACCAGGTCATTCCCCACATCACCGAGATCGGGCTGCTGCTGCTGTGGATCTCGGCGATCGTCACCATCTATACCGGCTGGGATTATTTCCGCGCCGGCATCCATCACCTCATCAAGGAGGATGAAGGATGAAACTGAAATATTTCGCCTGGGTGCGCGAACGGATCGGCAAGACCGAAGAGATCATCGAGCCGCCGGCGAACGTGAAAACCGTCGAAGAGCTGATCGCCTGGCTCACCGCACGCGGCGAGGCCTACGCCCATGCCTTCGAGAAGCCGCGCGTGATCCGCGCCGCCATCGACCATGCGCACGTCAAACAGGACGCGGCGATCGCCGGCGCCCGCGAAATCGCGTTCTTTCCGCCGATGACTGGCGGTTAAAGACGGCCATGACCGCCAACGTGACCATTCGCATTCAGGAAGCCGATTTCGACATCGCGCGCGAAATTGCAAGTCTGACCGCGAACCGCAGCGACATCGGCGCGGTGGTTTCCTTCACCGGCATCTGCCGGGGCAGCGAAGACGGCGCAGCCATCGCCGCGCTGACGCTCGAACATTATCCCGGCATGGCGGAAGCCGAGATCGCGCGCCATGCCGAAACCGCGATGGCGCGCTGGCCGGTCAGCGGAATCAGGGTCGTGCATCGCGTGGGCCGCATTACGCCGGGCGAGAACATCGTGCTGGTCGTCACCGCCTCGAAACATCGCCAGGCGGCGTTCGAGGCCGCCGAGTTCCTGATGGATTATCTGAAAGCCAATGCGCCGTTCTGGAAGCGCGTGGACAGTCCGGGCGGCGCAAGCTGGGTCGAGGCGCGTGACCACGACGAGGACGCCGCAGCGCGCTGGACCAAGCCCTGATGGCCAAGCGCGCCAAAACCCCGCCGAAGCGTTCCCGCATCTCGCCGAAACTGCCCAAGGTTTCGCCGGGCGAACTGCTGACGCTGCTTGATTTCGTCCGCTATGCGGTCAGCCGCTTCAACGAGGCGAAACTGACGTTCGCGCACGGCACCACCGATCCGGTCGCTGAGGCAGCCTTTCTGGTCTGCGAAACGCTACACCTTCATCCCGATCAGTTCGAAAACTTCGCGACCGCGCGCGTCGCGGCGCACGAAGCCCGCGAAATCCTCGACGTGATCGGCCGCCGCGTGACCTCGCGGCGACCTGCCGCCTATCTCGTCAACAAGATCTACATGCGCGGCCTGCCTTTTTATGTCGACGAGCGCGTGATCGTGCCACGCTCGTTCATCGGCGAACTCTTGGATTCGCATTTCGGTGGGCTGGATGGCGAAGGACCTCACTTGATCGAGGACGCAAGCGCGGTCGAAGGCGTGCTCGAACTCTGCACCGGCTCAGGCTGCCTTGCCATTCTCTCAAGCGTCGCCTTTCCAAACGCGCAAATCGACGCGGTCGACATCTCCAAGGATGCGCTTGCGGTCGCCGCGCGCAACGTTGTGGATTTCGGTCTTGAGGACCGGATCGCGCTCCATCGCGGAGACCTCTACGCCCCGGTCGCCGGCAAACGGTATGACCTCATCATCGCCAATCCGCCCTATGTCGATGCGGCGGGCATGGCGAGCTTGCCGGCCGAATGCCGCGCCGAGCCGAAAATCGCCTTCGATGGCGGCATCGACGGGATCGATATCGTCAGGCGCATCCTGGACGAGGCCAAAGAGCACCTGACACCGCAAGGTGGTCTGCTTTGCGAGGTCGGCCGCTGCAGCGAGGCGCTGGAGGCGGCCTATCCACGCGCCGAATTCCTCTGGCTCGACACCGAGGATTCGACCGGCGAGGTGTTCTGGATCACCGCTTCTGACCTTGCAAATCTGCATAAGCGCGGCGATTGACCGCCGGAAAAAGTCGGGCTCTGGCATTCCAGTACCTCGGTGAAACTGCTAACCTCCTGGGCAACGATCCACCCACAACTCGAAGAGGCCCGTCATGCTGGACAAGAGCCCGCACTCCGCCGCCGTCAACGTCCCCAACGACCTTGCGGCGCACTGGATGCCGTTTACCGCCAACCGCGCCTTCAAGAAGGCGCCGCGGCTGCTCGCCGGCGCCAAGGACATGCACTATATCACCGTCGACGGCCGCAAGATCCTCGACGGGGCCGCAGGCATGTGGTGCAGCAATGCCGGCCATGGCCGCACTCAGATTGCCGAGGCGATCGGCAAGCAGGCCGCCACACTCGACTATTCGCCGCCGTTCCAGTTCGGCATTCCCCAGGCGTTCGAACTCGCAAGCCGCATCGTCGATTTGGCGCCGAAAGGCCTCGACCATGTCTTCTTCTGCAATTCGGGATCGGAAGCCGCCGACACCGCATTGAAGATCGCACTCGCCTATCATCAGATCTCGGGCCAGGGCGGCCGTATTCGCCTGATCGGCCGCGAGCGCGGCTACCACGGCGTCGGCTTCGGCGGCACCTCCGTCGGCGGCATGGTCAACAACCGCAAGATGTTCGGCTCGCTGCTCACCGGCGTTGATCATCTGCCGACGACCTATGACCGCGAGAAGCAGGCGTTCTCGCGCGGCGAGCCGGAATACGGCGCACACTTCGCCGACGCGCTTGAAAATCTGGTCAACCTGCACGGCGCCAATACCATCGCCGCCGTCATCGTCGAGCCGATGGCGGGATCGACCGGCGTGCTGCCGGCTCCCAAGGGCTATCTCAAGCGGCTGCGCGAGATTACCCAGAAGCACGGCATTCTCTTGATCTTCGATGAAGTCATCACCGGCTTTGGCCGGCTGGGTTATGCCTTCGCCGCCGAGCGCTATGGCGTGCTGCCGGACATGATCACCTTCGCCAAGGGCGTGACCAATGGTGCCGCGCCGATGGGCGGCGTGCTGGTGCGCGACACCATCCACGATGCCTTCATGAACGGCCCCGAACATGCCATCGAGCTGACGCATGGCTACACCTATTCGGCGCATCCTCTGGCCTGCGCGGCCGGCCTTGCCACGCTCGACATCTACCGCGACGAGAAGCTGTTCGAGCACGCCCGCGCGCTCGAACCGAAGTGGACCGATGCCATCTTCTCGCTGAAGAACGAACCGAACGTGGTCGATATCCGCACTGTCGGCCTGACCGCCGGCATCGATCTGGCTTCGCGGCCGGAGGCGCCGGGCAAGCGGGGGTTTGATGCGCTCAACAGCGCCTTCTTCGACAACGACCTGATGATGCGGATTGCCGGCGACACCATCGCGCTGACGCCGCCTTTGATCGTCAGCGAAGCCCAGGTCGGCGAGATCGTCGAGAAGGTGGCCAAGGTCATCCGCGCGGTAGCCTAACACGCCCTCCGTACAACCACGGGATGCGGCTTCTCGTCAGGGCAGCCGCAGTTCCCGCCGCCTCGGCCCGGTTCCTCGCCTGCACAAAGATCCCTAGCCTCTCGAATCAACATTAGTGCTAATGTTGCAAGGCAAGTGGCACGGAAGGCTGAGGGGCTTTAGGCGCATATGATCCGCATTTCCACGATCTTCATCGCCATCTGCATGGTGCTGGTGGCAGCTTCCCTTGGCCTCGTTCTCTATTCGGTGGCCGGATTGAGCGGGCTGGAATCGGCCATCGTCGCCCTCACCGCCCTGACCTTCCTGATTCTCTACAACGCGGTCTCGATGCGCCTGCGCGACCGGACCGACGTCGGCGGCCAGATCGCCGATCTGTCACGCGGCACCGCCGACCTTGCCCGTCAGGTCGCCGAATTCGGCCGCAGGCTCACCGCTGTCGAAGGCAAACTCAATTCGCTCAACCATGCCGGCGCGGACCGTATTCAGGCGGTGGTCGGCGAGATCAACGAACTCGGCGGGCTGGTCAAGCAACTCGCGGTGTCGGTCGCAAGCCACGAGGACATGCTTTCGGCCAATGCCGCGGCCGCCGCCGCTGCGCCGGCTCCCCCTACTGATGCGGGAAGATCGTCGCGCCAGGAGCCATCCTTCGCGCCCGAGACCCCGAAACTGGTCGCATCCGCGCCGCCGATCGTCGTCGCCAGCCCCGAGCCCCCGGCTGCTCCCCGCGGGGAAATTCAGACCTTTGCGGCGGTGAAGACCGCGATCGAGGAAAATCGCCTCGACATCTACCTGCAGCCGATGGTGACCCTGCCCCAGCGCAAGGTGCGCTTCTATGAGGCAGTCACGCGCATCCGCGACGAGCACGACCGGGTGCTTGCGGCCGACGATTTCCTTCCCTTCGTCGAGGCGACCGGGCTGATCGGACGGGTCGATCACGCAGTGATGCTGCGCTGTGTGCAGGTGCTGCGCCGCCTGATGGTCCGCAACAAGGACGTCGGCGTGTTTTGCAACATGGCCGCCGCGACGCTGCGCGATCCCACGACCTTCGCCCCCTGCCTCGACTTCCTCGAAGCCAACCGCGCGCTGGCCCCGTCCTTCGTGATCGAGTTCAAGCAGGCGATGTTCCGCAATCTTGGCGCCGCCGAGAGCGAACACCTGGCTGCGCTGGCGCAGCGCGGCTATCGCTTCTCGATCGATCACGTCACGGATCTGCGGATCGAACCGCGCGAACTGGCCGATCGCGGCGTCCGCTTCATCAAGGTTCCTGCCGCGTTGTTGCTCGATCCGAAGATGTCCTCGGCATCGGATATTCACCCCTCCGACCTCTCGGACCTTCTCGGCCGCTTCGGCATCGACCTGATCGCCGAACGGATCGAGGGCGAGCGCGCCGTCGTCGACCTGCTCGATTTCGATGTCAGGTTCGGACAAGGCTTTTTGTTTGCGCCGCCGCGGCCGTTGCGCCCCGAGGGCGCCAACGATGCCGTTTCCGCCGGCAAGCAGGACGCCAACACTACGCTCAAGGCAGCGACTGTCGAGACACCGGTCATCGATCCCCCGGTCCGTGCCACCGGCAATGCCGCGCTGGCGCGCCGGGCGGTCGGCCCGAATTGATTCACAAGTAAAATGACGGCGCTGAAATTTGCCGAACGGCTGCGCGACCTCGTCGGCGGGGTCGACGTGCTGCTCAGCGATATCTGGGGCGTCGTGCACAACGGCCTGGTTGCGTTTCCCGATGCCTGTGCAGCATTGCGGAGTTTCCGTGAACAGGGCGGCACGGTCATCCTCATCACCAACGCGCCGCGCCCGGCGGATTCGGTGCAGCGGCAGCTGCGCAAGCTCCAGGTGCCCGACGATACCTACGATGCCATCGTCAGTTCCGGCGACCTGACGCGGAATTTTATCTCCGGCCATCCCGGCCAGAAGATTTTCTGGATCGGCCCCGAACGCGACAGCGCGATCCATCGCGGGCTCGATGCCCCGATCGTACCGTTGGACCGCGCCGACTACATCGTTTGCACCGGACTTTTCGATGATGAGACGGAATCGGCGGAAAACTATCGCGCGATGCTGCTGACGGCGCGCGAACGCAAGCTCACGCTGATCTGCGCCAATCCAGACATCGTCGTCGAACGCGGCGACCGCCTGATCTACTGCGCAGGCGCCGTCGCCGAACTTTATGCCGAACTCGGCGGCGAGGCGATCTTCTACGGCAAGCCGCACCGGCCAATCTACGAGCGCGCGATGACGCTGGCGGCCGCACAGCGACGCCAGACTGTTCCTCTCAACCGCGTGCTTGCCATCGGCGATTCCGTCCGCACCGATCTGACCGGCGCGCACGGGTTTGGCGTCGATTGCCTGTTCGTCGCGCGCGGCATTCACGCCGAGCAGTTCGAAGGCCTCGATCAGCTCGATCCTGCTTCCGTGCAGGAATTGTTCGGCCATCCGCCGCGCGCGCTGATGCGCGAGCTGAAGTGGTGAGGCGTCGTAACGAAAGACGAAGCGCCGGCAGTTATTGATACCGTCATGGCCGGGCTTGTCCCGGCCATCCACGTCTTAACAGCCTCGGAGCACCAAAGGCATGGATGCCCGGGACAAGCCCGGGCACGACGAACTTCAATGCTTGTCGCGTGGAAGCTGGCGCCTTACGCGCTGGCCATATCCGGGAATACCGCCTCGATCTTGGTCTTCAGCGTGGCAGCATTGAACGGCTTGACGATGTAATTGTTCACGCCCGCCTTCTTGGCAGCGATCACGTTCTCGGTCTTGGATTCGGCCGTGATCATGATGAAGGGCGTGGTGGCCAGGTTCGGGTCGGCGCGGACTTCCCGCAGCAGGTCGTAGCCGGTCATCGGCTCCATGTTCCAGTCGGAGATGACGAGGCCGTATTTCTTGGCGCGCATCTTGTTGAGCGCAGCCGACCCGTCGCTGGCATCGTCGATATTCTCGAAACCGAGCTGCTTAAGGAGATTCCTGATGATGCGAATCATGGTGCTGTAGTCGTCCACCACCAGAACCGACATCGACAAATCCACGGCCATCTTGAAATCCCCTCGGAAGCACACGAACGCTGCTGGGCCAAAATGCGCCCGCAATCCAGCCCAAGCACTACCATCAGCCGTTAAACAGCCCGTTAACCGATGCCTTTCGGGTAGGCCGATCCGCCCACGAAATACCCCCTCAGACCCCGCTTGACTTCGTGCGCCGCCCCGCGCCACGGTCCGCCGCGAATATCTGCTAAGACTTTGTAAATGGCCTCCGATTTTACCGTGATCCGCGACAGCAGCCCGCCCGCTGCCATTCCGAAGGGAATGGTGGTCGCGATGGGCAATTTCGATGGCGTTCATCTCGGCCACCGCGCCGTGATCGAGGCTGCCAAGCGCATGGCAACGACGCATCGCAAGCCGGCCTTTGCGGTGACTTTCGAACCGCACCCGCGGCGCTATTTCAGTCCGAACACACCCCAGTTCCGTCTCACCGATGAGACCGCCAAGCTTCGCCTTCTGGCGGCGACCGGTCTTTCGGGCGCCGTGGTGATGACCTTCGACAAGCGCCGTGCCGAGACGGCGGCGCAAGATTTTATTCACCATGATCTGATCGAGCGGCTCGGCATCAGCGGAATTGCGGTCGGCTACGACTTTCACTTCGGCAAGGGACGCGTCGGTTCGCCGAGCCTGTTGGTCGCAGAAGCGCCGCGGCTTGGCATCGAGGTCGACGTGCAGGCCCATGTCGATATCGCCGAACGGCCGGTCTCCTCCAGCGCAATCCGCATGGCGCTGGCCGAAGGCCAGATCGGCGAGGCCACCGCGATGCTGGGCGGCCCCTGGTTCATCACCGGCGAAGTCATCCATGGCGAGAAACGCGGCCGCGACCTCGGTTTTCCCACCGCCAACATCCGGCTCGACAAGAATTGCGGGCTCAAGCTCGGCATCTATGCCGTTCGCGTCGGGCTTGGCGATCAGCGCCTCGATGGCGTCGCGAGCTTCGGCCGCCGTCCGACCTTCGACAATGGCGCCCCGCTGCTCGAAGTCTTCCTGTTCGATTTCAAGGGCGACCTCTACGGCAAGCGGCTCGACGTCGCCTTCGTCGCCTTCCTTCGCGAGGAGTTGAAATTCGAGGCAATAGAGGCGCTGATCCGCCAGATGGACGACGACAGCAGCCTCGCCCGCGCGCGTCTGGCGGCGGCTCCCGAGGCGTTTCCGAAATTGGGACCACTTGCCGACATTTAGCGGCTTTGCGATTGCGCCTGCCTTTGCTATGGAAAGCCCATGTTGACGCGGCGCACCATCGGCATTAGCGGCCCGGCTTCCGCCTGAGCTTTGGCTCGGCGAGAAGACCGGGTTCTCTCTGTTCGCCCCGCTTTACTCCCAAGCGTTTCTCGCGCCCCCTCCGAGCCATACGAGCCATGTCCGAAAAACCGCAAAAGTCAGACAGCACAGACTATTCGAAAACCCTGTTCCTGCCGGAGACGGAATTTCCGATGCGCGCCGGGCTGCCGCAGCGCGAGCCGGAAATCCTGAAAGGCTGGAACAAGCTCGGCCTCTACGACCGCCTGCGCGAGGCTTCCAAGGGGCGCCCAAAATTCGTTCTTCACGACGGTCCGCCCTATGCCAACGGCAACATCCATATCGGGCACGCGCTCAACAAGATCCTGAAAGACGTCGTGACCAAGAGCCAGCAGATGCTGGGCTTCGATTCCAACTATGTCCCCGGCTGGGACTGTCACGGCCTGCCGATCGAATGGAAGATCGAGGAGGAAAACTACCGCTCCAAGGGCAAGACCAAGCCCGACTTCCGCGATTCCGCGGCGATGGTGGCGTTCCGAAAGGAATGCCGGGCCTATGCCACGCACTGGCTCGACGTGCAGCGTGAGGAATTCAAGCGGCTCGGCATCATCGGCGACTGGGACCATCCCTACGCCACCATGAGCTATCCGGCGGAAGCGCAGATCGCACGCGAGCTGATGAAGTTTGCCCATAACGGCACGCTCTATCGCGGCTCCAAGCCGGTGATGTGGAGCGTGGTGGAAAAGACCGCACTCGCTGAAGCAGAAGTCGAATACGAGGACTACACCTCCGATACGGTGTGGGTGAAATTTCCGGTGATCTCGCCAGCGCATGGCGCGCTCGCCTCGGCCTCGGTCGTGATCTGGACCACCACGCCCTGGACCTTGCCCGGCAACCGCGCCATCTCG
>NZ_DASSRP010000062.1:0-2107 GCF_035701725.1 Bradyrhizobium sp. | reverse complement strand
GAGGTCGGGCCGAAGCTTGCGCACGAGTTCGAGCGCCTCGAAGCCGTTGCTGGTGCCCTCAGTCCGATAGCCGTGTGCCTCAAGCAGATCGCGAAAGAGCTTCATGTTGAGCTCGTTGTCTTCCACGATCAGGACGGTTTTCGCCATCCCGCCCCTCCCATCCCAGCGAACGGCCCCCGGAAGGCGGCACTGCGATCGCCGCCAGCTATAGGTCGTCAAACTAGTGTGGCGGTTCAGAAGTCCGCATCAGTACTGCCGCGAGTCCATCATGCGGACTTCTGAACCAAAGCCACACTAGCCGATATAACTTTCTAGTGTCCTTTCGATGCCGAAGTTCGTGAACGAGGCTCCCCACAATCAAACGAACTTCGGCATCGGGACACTAGCGCCAGATTCGCTCCAACCCGTTAAGCCGTGACCCCACTTCCAGGACGTGGTTGCCAGTTGCTTGAAAGGCTTCCGCAGACTCGGGCATGATCGTTTAGAAACTAGAGACCATAAGTTACGGAAAGGCAAATCGGGGCTTTGAGAAAATCCAAGCGGAACCCCCGGGAAGTGGCTGAAATCGTTGCGGTTCAGGCGCTTTCTTTTATCGCGGGAGATCCAGAAAGGCTGGGCGCGTTCCTGGCCGAGAGCGGGATCGGCCCGGAGACCTTGCGCGGAGCGGCCGCCGATCCCCGCTTCCTGGCAAGCGTACTCGATTTCGTGATGCGCGACGACGCAACCGTGAAGGCGTTTGCCGAAGCCTCACAACTTCATCCGACCAACGTTGCCGCGGCCCATCAGGCTCTCCGCGATCCTGAATGGGAGCGCGACGTGCCGTGATCTCCAGCGCAGCAAATCTTGCGGTTGGCCCGACCTGCTTTTGCAGGGACTGCTTCAACGATCTGGACATCGCAGCGAAACGATGCCGCGCCTGCGGTTCGCCGCGCCTGGTGCGTCACCGTGCCCTTGCCTCGCTCACTTTCGCCCATGTCGATTGCGACGCCTTCTACGCCACCGTCGAGAAGCGCGACAATCCGGAACTCGCCGACAAGCCCGTCATCATTGGTGGCGGCAAGCGCGGTGTGGTTTCGGCCGCTTGCTACATCTCGCGCACCTTTGGCGTTCGCTCGGCGATGCCGATGTTCAAGGCGCTGGACCTTTGCCCTTCGGCGGTCGTCATCCGCCCCGATATGGCCAAATACGTCCGGGTCGGCCGCGAGGTGCGCCGCGCGATGCAGGCGCTCACGCCGCTGGTTGAGCCGCTCTCGATCGATGAAGCTTTTCTCGATCTCAGCGGCACACAGCGCGTTCACGGCATGATTCCGGCGAAAGTGCTGGCGCGCTTTGCGCAACAAATCGAGCGCGAGATCGGCGTGACGGTGTCGGTCGGGCTCTCCTGCAACAAGTTCCTGGCAAAGATCGCCTCCGACCTCGACAAGCCCAGGGGGTTCGCGGCGCTCGACCAGGACGAAGCGCGAACGATGCTGGCGGACAAGCCGGTCAGTTTCATCTTCGGCGTCGGGCCTGCGACGCAGGACCGTCTGATCCAGCGCGGCTTCCGCACCATTGCCGATTTGCAGCGCGCCGAGGAAGCCGAGTTGATGAGGCAGTTCGGCGGCGAAGGACAGCGGCTGTGGCGACTGGCCCGCGGTATCGACGATCGCCGCGTCGTGGCCGACCGGGGCGCCAAAACGATCTCCAACGAGACCACGTTCGAAACCGACATCCGCGATTTCGCAACGCTCGAGAAGACACTGTGGCGGCTATCCGAAAAGGTGTCGGACCGGCTCAAGAACAGCGCACTGGCGGGTTCGACCATCACGCTCAAGCTGAAGACCGCGGACTTCCGGCAGCGCACGCGCTCGCAATCCATTCACGCGCCGACCCAGCTTGCTGCCCGGATCTTCGCGATATCGCGGGAGATGCTGGCGAAGGAAATCGATGGAACCGCGTTTCGCCTGATGGGCACAGGGGTCAGCGCGCTTCGTCCAACCACGCAGACGCACGACACCGATATGCTGGACCGCCGCTCCGCGGATGCCGAACGCGCCATCGATGGCCTGCGCAGGAAATTCGGCAGCGCCGCCGTGATCCGGGGAATTGCCTATGATGGGCCGGAGAA
>NZ_DASSRP010000061.1:0-13198 GCF_035701725.1 Bradyrhizobium sp. | reverse complement strand
GGCGACGGCGGTCGCGCTCGCCGACACCGACGCAACGTCGGTCGAAGCCGAAGCGCTTGCCCGTTCGGTCGTGTCGGATTTCGAGAGCTACGTGAAGCTCAACAAGAAGATTTCGGCCGAGGTCGTCGGCGTCGTGCAGGCGATCACCGATTTCGCCAAGCTCGGCGACACCGTCGCCTCGCATCTGGCCGTGAAGATCGCCGATCGCCAGGCGATCCTGGAGACGCTGTCGGTCACCGCGCGGCTCGAGAAGGTGCTTGGCCTGATGGAGAGCGAAATCTCCGTGCTCCAGGTCGAGAAGCGGATTCGTTCTCGTGTTAAACGACAAATGGAGAAGACGCAGCGCGAGTATTACCTCAACGAGCAGATGAAGGCGATTCAGAAGGAACTCGGCGACGACGAGGGCCGGGACGAGCTCGCCGATCTCGAAGAGAAGATCAACAAGACCAAGCTTTCCAAGGAAGCGCGGGAGAAGGCTCAGCATGAGCTGAAGAAGCTGCGCCAGATGTCGCCGATGTCCGCGGAAGCGACCGTGGTGCGCAACTATCTCGACTGGCTGCTCTCGATCCCGTGGAACAAGAAGTCCAAGGTCAAGAAGGATCTGGTTGCCGCGCAGGAAGTGCTCGACAGCGATCACTATGGCCTTGAGAAGGTCAAGGACCGCATCGTCGAATATCTCGCCGTGCAGTCGCGCGCCAACAAGCTGACCGGACCGATCCTGTGCCTCGTCGGGCCTCCCGGCGTCGGCAAGACCTCGCTCGGCAAATCGATCGCCAAGGCGACGGGCCGCGAGTTCGTTCGTGTCTCCCTCGGCGGCGTGCGGGATGAGGCCGAAATCCGGGGTCACCGGCGGACCTATATCGGGTCGATGCCGGGCAAGATCATCCAGTCGATGCGCAAGGCGAAGACCTCGAACCCGCTGTTCCTGCTCGACGAGATCGACAAGATGGGCGCCGATTTCCGCGGCGATCCGTCCTCGGCCTTGCTCGAGGTGCTCGACCCCGAGCAGAACTCGACGTTCAACGACCACTATCTGGAGGTCGATTATGACCTCTCCAACGTGATGTTCATCACGACCGCGAATACGCTCAATATTCCAGGTCCGCTGATGGACCGCATGGAGATCATCCGGATCGCGGGCTACACCGAGAACGAGAAGGTCGAGATCGCGCGCAAGCACCTGATCCCCACCGCGCTCTCCAAGCACGGCCTGGACAGCAAGGAATGGTCGATCGACGACGACGCGCTGCTTCTGATGATCCGCCGCTACACCCGCGAAGCGGGCGTGCGCAACCTCGAGCGTGAGCTTTCGACACTCGCCCGCAAGGCGGTGAAGGAGCTGATGATCTCGAAGAAGAAGTCGGTCAAGGTCACCGAGAAGACGCTCGAGGACTTCCTCGGCGTGCCGAAGTATCGCTACGGCGAGATCGAAAGCGACGACCAGGTCGGTATCGTCACGGGCCTTGCCTGGACCGATGTCGGCGGCGAGTTGCTGACGATCGAAGGCGTGATGATGCCCGGCAAGGGCAAGATGACGGTCACGGGCAATCTGCGCGACGTGATGAAGGAGTCGATTTCGGCGGCGGCATCGTTTGTCCGCTCACGCGCCGTCGGCTTCGGCATCGAGCCGCCGCTGTTCGACAAGCGCGACATCCACGTCCACGTGCCGGAAGGCGCGACCCCGAAGGACGGGCCGTCGGCGGGCGTTGCGATGGCGACCGCGATCATCTCGGTGATGACCGGCATTCCGGTTCGGCATGATGTCGCCATGACCGGCGAAATCACGCTGCGCGGACGTGTGCTGCCGATCGGCGGTCTGAAGGAGAAGCTGCTCGCTGCCGCGCGTGGCGGCATCAAGACGGTCTTGATCCCGGAAGACAACGCCAAGGATCTCACGGAGATTTCCGATGCGATCAAGGGCGGGATGAACATCATCCCGGTCGGCCGGCTCGACGAAGTCATCTCCAAGGCTTTGGTGCGGACCCCCGTGCCGATCGTCTGGGAGGAGGACAATGCCAAGGTGCCGGTGACCCCGGACGCCGGCGATGAAGCCTCCGGCGGCCTGACCGCCCACTGATAGAGCAATCAATGAAAACGGCGCCTTCGGGCGCCGTTTTTTTCGTTATCCTTGCCCGCCATTCCCGGACGATGCCGCCGTATCGGACCTTGCGTGCAAGGGCGGCTCAAGGCTAAACACGGCGGCGAGGGCGGCTAGCTCAGCTGGTTAGAGCATCTCGTTTACACCGAGAGGGTCTGCGGTTCGAATCCGTAGCCGCCCACCATTTTCAGAAATGATCGTCCGATTGCCACGAACACTGCTTCGGGCCGGTCCGTGCGGATCGCGCCGGCGATAGGCAGGTCGCACGCGGCAGCGCGTGATCCCGTACCAACCGCATGATACCGTTCGACGTCACATAATACCGCAGCCGTCAAGGTGCAGCGCGGGAACAATTGGGTGAAGTATCAGGAATTATCAGCACTGTGGCCATCGAGCTACATCAGTGCGAGCGATTCTGTGTTCTTTTGTTTCCGAAAGTTTCTTGAATTTTTTTTAATTTCTGAGTGGGGGATATTTAAATGAAGAAGCTGATATTGGCGTTAAGTGCGACTGCTTTTCTTGGAAGCGCTCCCTTCGTTTTCGCGGCCGACATGGCTGTGAAGGCGCCGCCCCCGCCAGTGTCACCGATGACGGACTGGTCCGGCTTCTATATCGGTGTTCACGGTGGCGGCGGCTGGAATGGCACCAATGATTGGTATATCGCGGGCGGGCCCCTGATCGGATCGGGCGGCCTCAACGGCAGCGGAACCACCGCCGGAAATTCGGGAAGTTGGGCCGCATTGAGTGGCGGGCTCGCCGGTGGTCAGATTGGTTATAACTGGCAGATAAATCATTTGGTTTTTGGCGTGCAGGGGGATGGGTCCTGGGCCAACATCAAGGGAAGCGCTGGCAACCCGCTCAACCTGGTCGATGGTCGATGCTCGTTTGCCGGCACACCTGATCAAACGGCCGAGTGCCGCACCAACATCAGGGCGATGGGAAATCTGACGGCTCGGGTTGGGTATCTCGTGACACCGAGCACGCTTTTCTACGGCAAAGCAGGCGTCAACATCACCAGCATAGACTTCCAGGTTCTCAATGACATCGGCTTCAGCGGGACGTGCGGCGCGCCCGGAGTCGGCACGCGATATCCGGGCTACAACGTTGTCAATCGGACGACGGCAGGCGCTACTGCCGGACTTGGCATCGAGCAGCGGGTCTGGAACAATCTGACGGTCTTCGGCGAATACGATGTGGTGCAGACCGGCGGCTCCTTTTCTAACTTCAACACCGGCGGCACAGGAGCGGGTGGCTGTACGAATAACTTCGTATCTCAGACGAACATCGGTACCGCTACGCAGCTGTTCAAGGTCGGCCTGAATTATCAGTTGCACTGAACGAAGCCTTCTCAAGGTCAGGAAAGCCCCGGCGCGGTCCGGGGCTTTTTTGTTCGTGCGTAGCGGTGCGAACTGCCGCGCCTTTCTCGCGTGATGGGATGATCTCAGAGGCGTACGATGCACCGTCGTCCAGTCGTTCGCGCTCTGACTCCATTCTGTTCTCAAAGAACGAATCGGAATCGCGCAAATCAGCGCGGCGCATTTCCTAACAAATCGTAGTCCACCGACCCTTCACGCGTCGATCTGCGCCGCACGCGGCGCTGTAGCATGGTACTGCCGATTTTCCCGCATGCTGCGCGCACTGAGGAGCATGGCTGAAGCGGAACCGGCCAAATATCCAACCATTGTCGCGGCACTGCACTATGGCTTCAAACGGGGCAATTGGAAGTAGCGCAGTAGGGGTCGCCTGGTTTTTGCTCACCGCCTGGGCGGCCCCGCTTTCGCTTGCCGTTCTTTCTGAATCAAGATCCTCAGGCCGTCGCGTCCACGTCAAGTCAGACATCGCGCAATGATTCAGCGCTGTGGAGCGGCTGGGTTGGGGTGGCCGCGATCAAGTCTCGGTCCAAAATGCAGATCACAACGCGGTCACAGAACTGCCTGCGAGGCACTGTGATTTGCACCGCGGTTCGAATCCGTAGCCTTCCACCGTTCCTCGAGGTGCGACATCGCTGGATCGTTCGCGCCTTGATTCCATTCCGTTCTCAAAGAACGAATCGGAATCACGCAAATCAGCGCGGCCCAATTGCTAACAAATCGTAGTCGATCGGCGCGTTGCGCTTCCAGGCGTGCATGACGTTTTGCG
Source organism: Bradyrhizobium sp. (assembly GCF_035701725.1). GTDB lineage: Bacteria > Pseudomonadota > Alphaproteobacteria > Rhizobiales > Xanthobacteraceae > Bradyrhizobium. The sequence continues at coordinate 8,961 of NZ_DASSRP010000061.1, read as the reverse complement.
CACGCAACGCGCGGTGGTCAGTCCAAGATCAAGTTGAGACGCGCGGCGTGCGGCAGCGAGGAAATGAAGATGGCCCCGGCACCGCATCACCGAAGCCCGGGGCCATCCGTTGCTCTTCCCAAGGGGCAGTTTAGGGGGAGCGGGTTCAGTTTGCGGCAGATCATGGTGGGATCGCGCCGTTTTCACCCGCGCAAAAGAACTAGTCCTGATGCGCCGCCGCGCCCGGCTGCCGACTTGCGCGAGGCAATGCTTCTCACGGTCAAATGGCGCTTCTGCGTTCGTCCGTTCCCGCCGTGATGTATTCAGCAGCCGCTGAGCGACCCGCCCACCATAGCGGTCAGATTGGCGGACCCTCCGTCGGATGTCGGCACCGGCGGTGGACAGATCGGAGAGGCGGCGTGGTTCGACGCCGCGGCCGTGGATACTGCCGATTGCCTCGATGTGCTCGCCGTCTCGCCGGGCAACTGCAAAGGCACCTGCGACGTATTCGACGTCGGCGCGCTAATGCCCGAGGTGCCGGTACCGATCGCAGCCGATCCGGTTGCTGCACCGTTGGTCGCGCCGGCTCCAAACCCGGTCGAAAAACCCGACGGCAAAGGCTGCGTCGGCACGCTAAGCGGGTCGGCACCGGTTCCAACTGTGGACGCTGTCTGGGCCTGCGCCGCCGTGATGCCGAGTGCCGTCATGATCGTCAGAAAGAACAGCCGCATCGCATTTCTCCTGCGCGCGTTTTCACAGTTGCGATGCGGGACAACGCGCGGAAGGGACAAAAGTGCAGATGAAGTTTCGGAAGGGTGGAACTGGAAGGCACCCACGAACCGCCGCGGGCGTTTCTGACCGCAAAGCAAGGAGCGCTCAGAACCGCGCCGACAAGCCGGTGTAGATTTGAGCCTTGGGAGCCGCGCTGTTGAGGCCAAGATTGAGGCCGACATCGAGAATGGTGTGCTGGCTCAAGCGGAAATTCATGCCGAAGTCGAGCGTATAGATCGGCGGCGTGGCCGGATCGGTTCCAGCCGACGAATAAAGTTCGACCATCGCGTTAACGCCGTCCGTTCCCGGCAGCCCATGGCTGACGCTGACCAGGTTGACAAAATTGGCGTAGCGGTCGTTGCCGAAGGCGCTTTTCAAATCGTCGATCTCGGTCATCAGCGTCACGATGAAATCGCCCGGCCGCAGCGCAAGCGGCGCGATCAGGCCGCCCTCGACCGCGCCATTGCTGATCAGCGGATACGATGATGGCAACTTGACATAGGGGATCAGGGCGAAGCCTGCCGGGCCGCTATCATTGCCGAACAGGTTGATCTTGCTGCGCAGGAAAATGTCGCCAAAGCCGGTCGTGTTCTGGAAATTGAATGGCGATGGCCTGTCAAAGGATTCCGTATATTGCAGTCCGTTGAACTGGACCTCGATGTCCATCCAGTTGGTCAGGCCCAGTTTCAGCGTTGGATCGAGCGTCTGCAAGCTGTGGGTCGTAGAACCATTTGAATTTGAGATGGTGTAATTCGCAAGATCGGTCTCGATCTCGAAATGCCCCGCATCGATGGTTCGAACCGAAAAGCCCTTGGTGGGACGGTCGGGCGCAAATTTTCGCATGAGGTCGTCGGGAACAGGATCGAACAGGCTGTAGCCGCTCTTGTCGAGGTCGTCCGCTTTTGCCCGTGGTGGGACCAGCGTGATCAGGACCACGACGGCCGAAAGTCTGACGATCATATCTTCAACTTTCGGTGCGTCGCTGCCACGGCCGATGGAGCGCCTGCCACGCGGGGCGCGCGCGCTGGGTTGGATGTCGCGGCTCATTGAAGCCGCTTTGCGGCGGTCGGTGGATTAAAAATTCCGTCATCGCCGCAGGCAGGCTGCGCGCAACAATATGAGGACTGGGCTAGTGTCCTGATTGCGAAGTTCGTATTATTTCTAGCCATGTTTCGATCATCGGAATCGAGACACCAGCAAACCTATTGATCTAGTGGGGCTTTGGTTCAGACGTCAGCATGAAGAACGCGCGGCAATGGTGCGCGAACCCCTGAACCGCCACGCTTACTATTTTTATGCTATTTCCACGCACATTGAGCGCAGTTGAAGAAGGTAAGAAGATGGACGCACCGAAGGGACACGAGCAGAACGCGGATCAGATTGCATACTGGAATGGCGTCGGCGGCCAGCGCTGGGCGCAGCGTCAGCCGGTGCAGGACATCCTGCTTCAGCCGATCGCCGACATCTTGATCGACCGGGCCAAGATCAAGAGCGGCGAGCGGGTGCTCGATGTCGGCTGCGGCAGTGGATCGACCACGTTTGCTTTCGCTAGGGCGGTGGGGCCAAGCGGACATGTCCTGGGGATCGACATTTCGGGGCCGATGCTGACGGTGGCACGGGAAGTGACGCCGCCCGGCGCGCCAGTTGAGTTCACGCTTGCAGATGCGACCATCTATCCGTTTGAGCCCGAGAGTTTCGATCTGCTCGCCTCGCGCTTCGGCGTGATGTTCTTTGCCGATCCCGCATTGTCATTCACCAATATGCGCAAAGCGCTGCGGCGATCGGGTCGGCTCGCCTTCGCCTGCTGGCGCGAGGCGGCGAAAAATCCGTTTTTCATGGTGCCGCTGCAGGCGGCTTACCAGCACGTGCCGAAAATGCCGCAGGTCGGACCGGAGGAACCCGGTCCGTTCGCCTTCGCCTCCGAGGAGCGCGTGAAGCGCGTCCTGGAGGCGGCGGGCTTTTCGCAAGTTGCGATGGAGCCGGTCGATCTTGCGCTCGATGTGGCGATCGGCGGCGGGCTGGAGGCCGCGGTGAAAAGCGCCGTGGAAATCGGGCCGGCGGCGCGCGCCTTGACGGATCAGCCGCCGGACCTGGTCGCTGCCGCCACGCAGGCGATCCGCGAGTCGTTGCGGCCGTACGTAAAAGGAGAGACGGTGCCGCTCGAGGCCTGCATCTGGATCGTGACGGCGCGCGCATGATCCGGAAAAGTGGGAACCGGTTTTCCGAAAAAGATCATGCGCAAGTAAATTGATGGACGAAGGCCTACGCCCGTTCTTCCCAGATCATCGCCAGATGAACGATGGTTTGCACGGCCTTCTCCATGTCCTGCCGGCTGACCCATTCAAGCCGCGAGTGGAACGCGTGCTCGCCGGCAAAGATGTTGGGGCAGGGCAGTCCCATGAACGACAGCCGCGAGCCGTCGGTGCCGCCGCGGATCGACGTCTTCATCGGACTTAGCCCCGCGCGCCGGACCGCCTCGACCGCGTAGTCGACGATCTCGGGGTGGCGGTCGATCACCTGTTTCATGTTGCGGTATTGCGGCTTGATGTCGAGCCGATAGGTCGAGCGCGGATAGTTCTTCATCACGCCCTGGATGATGGTCTCGAGCAAGGCTTCCTTTTCCCGCAATCCCTGTTCGGTGAAATCGCGCACGATCAGGCCGAGCGTCGCCGTCTCCAGCGTGCCGCCGATGGCGATCGGGTGCAGAAAGCCCTCCCGGCCTTCGGTGGTCTCGGGCGACTGGTTCTTCGGCAGCCGCTCGACGATCGAGGCCGCGATCTTGATCGCATGCTCCATCTTGCCTTTGGCAAAGCCGGGATGGGCGGAAACGCCTTCGATGACGATGGTGGCGGCATCCGCCGAGAACGTCTCGTCCTCGATCTGGCCGGCGCTCTCGCCGTCGATCGTATAGGCGAAGGCGGCGCCGAGCTTCTTCAGGTCGACCTTATCGACGCCGCGGCCGATCTCTTCGTCCGGCGTGAACAGGATCTTGATGGTGCCGTGCCTGATCTGCGGGTTGTTCACCAGGAAATGCACTGCGTCCATGATCTCGGCGAGCCCGGCCTTGTTGTCCGCGCCCAGCAAGGTCGTACCGTCGGTGGTGATGATGTCATGGCCGATCTGGTTTGCGAGCGCCGGATGTTCGTGGAAGCGGATCACCTGCGAGGGATCGGCCTCGAGCACGATGTCGCCGCCCTGGTAATTCCGGATCATCCGGGGGGTGACGTGGGCGCCCGAGCAGTCGGGCGAAGTATCCATGTGCGAGCAGAAGCAGATCACCGGCACCTGTTTGTCGGTATTGGCCGGCAGCGTCGCGTAGACGTAGCCGTGTTCATCGAGATGGGCGTCGGCAAGGCCGATGTCGCGCAGCTCGGCAGCGAGCAGCCGGCCCAGATCCTTCTGCTTTTCGGTCGAGGGACAGGTCGCCGACGCCGGGTCGGATTGGGTGTCGATCACGACATAGCGCAGGAAGCGCTCGGTCACGGTATGGGCGAAGTGGAGGGGCTGGCGTTCCGTCATGCAAGCGCGAGTAACAGAAAATTCCCCGCCGCGGTAGCGTCACTCCGGATGGCGGCGATACCGTCCCGGAATGACGGTGTCTTGATGAAAAACCAATGGCTTAAGCGCCGTTCCGTCAGACCGCTTCCTTCAGTTCCTTGGCGGCGCGGAAGGCGACCTTCTTGCTCGCCTTGATCTGGATTTCTTCGCCGGTGGCAGGGTTACGACCCACACGCGCGGCGCGCTTGCGGACCTGGAGGATACCGAGGCCGACGATGCGGATGCGCTCGCCCTTCTTCAGGTGCGTGGTGATCCGGTCCACGAGGCCGGTCAGGATGGCTTCGGCCTGTTTCTTGGAAAGCTCCTGCTCGTCGGCGATATCAGCCGCGAGATGCTTCAGCGTAATGGTGGCAGGGGTCGCCGGTTTCTTCGCCATATCTAGCCCTCCTCGTTATCCATGATGTCAGGAACCGCAAGCCTAGCCGCTTAGTTGATTCGAGCGGTGGCCGCCTACGCCGTTTCGCTGGAAAATAGGCCCTTTTTCGCATCGCTGACGCAAAAAGCCCTGCAGGACGGCGGGATTTGCAATATCCTTGACTAACGAGGGGCACCCCTTTAATTCCTGCTCCCGTTGCGGACCCATCGTCTGGATTGATGCATCCGCGGGAGTAGCTCAGTTGGTTAGAGCGCCGCCCTGTCACGGCGGAGGCCGCGGGTTCGAGTCCCGTCTCTCGCGCCATCCCCCTTGGATGGCGCCCTTTATCACCCCGCCCTTTATCACCCCACTCAGACATCGCTGATCGGCCGGTCGCATGGCCGGCAACAGTCCAGGCGGAACGCCCAAAAAAGCAAAAGGGCCGCTGGGGGAGAGCGGCCCTTTCACATCCTCGTTGGGGGGACGAGGTCCTCGGGGGGACGAGGTTAGCGGACGATTGAGGCATCCGAGCTGGTCAGGACCACCGGTTTTCCGGCCTTCATGACGCGGGCGCTCTGGGTGTATTCGGAGCCCTGGTGGGCCGACAGGGCAAAGCCGGCGACCGCAATCCCGGCGATCAGCGCCATCACCACGATCTTCAGGTGGGTCGCACGGTCCGCGGAATGGATCGAATGGTTCATCTGAGCCTCCAGGCGACTTGGCCGCCATCTCGTTGGTTCCTCATGTACCCCCCAATTGTTTCCGGCTGGTTTCGTCGACTCCTCAAAATGGTTTCATCGCCAAAAATCGGGCTTGGAACGACGGCAAGCACGGTCGGGCCCGGTGCGATTTTGAAACCAAATTCGAAGGCGCCGCCGACCCGCGCGATGGCAGTTTTCCACGCGCGGCAGGGCCGGGAAGGGCGTCAAGATAGCTTGTCTTGCGCCTCTTGGTGCGCTGCGCTAAGCCTCGGAACAATTCTAATCCTTCCGAATCTGCGGATGCTCCGTACCCGCAGCCAAAAGGTCCCTCCCATGACCGGCATCTTGCAGAATTACCTTCCATTGGTCGTCTTTGTCGGGGTGGCGGGTCTGATCGGCCTGGTGCTTCTGATCGCGCCGTTCGTGGTGGCGTTCCAGCAGCCCGATCCGGAAAAGCTGTCGGCCTACGAATGCGGCTTCAATGCCTTTGACGATGCGCGCATGAAGTTCGACGTCCGCTTCTACCTGGTCGCCATCCTCTTCATTATCTTCGACCTCGAAGTCGCGTTCCTGTTTCCCTGGGCAGTGGCGTTCGGAAAGCTGGGCGCCACGGGCTTCTGGTCGATGTTTGTGTTTCTGGCCGTGCTCACGGTCGGCTTTGCCTATGAATGGAAGAAAGGCGCACTCGAATGGGATTGAGCCCAGCTCCCGCCAAGCCGGGATTTGCGCCGGCGGTTGGCCCCGCCGCGACCGGCATCATTGATCCCTCCACGGGAAAGCCGGTCGGCGCCAACGATCCGTATTTCCTGGAGATCAATCACGAGCTCTCCGACAAGGGCTTCTTCGTCGCCGCCGCCGATGACCTGATCACCTGGGCGCGCACGGGGTCCCTGATGTGGATGACGTTCGGACTGGCATGCTGCGCGGTCGAGATGATGCAGGTGTCGATGCCGCGCTACGACGTCGAGCGCTTCGGCTTTGCGCCGCGCGCTTCGCCGCGGCAGTCCGACGTGATGATCGTGGCGGGAACGCTGACCAACAAGATGGCACCGGCGCTGCGCAAGGTTTACGACCAGATGCCGGAGCCGCGCTACGTGATCTCGATGGGATCATGTGCCAATGGCGGCGGTTACTATCACTATTCCTACTCGGTGGTGCGCGGCTGCGACCGCATCGTGCCCATCGACATCTACGTGCCCGGCTGCCCGCCCACGGCGGAAGCGCTGCTCTACGGCATTCTGCTCCTGCAGAAGAAGATCCGGCGCACCGGAACCATCGAACGTTAGGGTTAGGTCATGGATGACGGCAGGCTTGACGCTCTGGGGCAGACGATCGTTGGCGCGCTGGCGGGCGCTGCAACGGGTCACTCGGTGGCGTTCAATCAGCTCACGGTCGAGGTGAATGCTGCGCGCATCGTCGATGTCGTCCGTTACCTGCGCGACGATCCGGCCTGCCGCTTCGTCAACCTGACCGACGTCACCGCGGTCGACTATCCCGGCCGCGAGAAGCGGTTCGACGTGGTGTATCACCTGCTCTCGCCGACGCTCAATACCCGCATCCGTTTGCGCGCCGAAGCCGACGAGACCACGCAGGTGCCCTCGATCATCGACGTGTTTCCCGGCGCCGACTGGTTCGAGCGCGAGACCTACGATCTCTACGGCGTGATCTTTGTCGGTCATCCCGACATGCGTCGGCTGTTGACCGATTACGGTTTCGACGGTCACCCGCTGCGCAAGGATTTCCCGCTGACCGGCTTCGTCGAGGTGCGCTACGACGACCAGGAGAAGCGGGTATTGTACGAGCCGGTGCGGCTCAACCAGGAATTCCGGAAGTTCGACTTCATGTCGCCCTGGGAAGGGGCGGACTATCCGCTGCCGGGTGACGAGAAAGCGAAGACGTAGCCGAAGCCATGAACGAACAGAGCCCAGCCTTACGCAACTTCACCATCAACTTCGGTCCGCAGCATCCGGCCGCGCACGGCGTACTGCGCCTCGTGCTGGAGCTGGATGGCGAGGTGGTCGCCCGCGTCGACCCCCATATCGGGCTGCTTCATCGCGGCACCGAAAAGCTGATCGAGCACAAGACCTACCTTCAGGCGATCCCGTATTTCGACCGGCTCGACTACGTCGCGCCGATGAACCAGGAGCACGCGTTTTGCCTGGCGGCCGAAAAGCTGCTCGGCATCGAAGTGCCGCGCCGCGGACAATTGATCCGCGTGCTCTACTGCGAAATCGGCCGCATCCTTTCGCATCTTCTCAACGTCACGACGCAGGCGATGGACGTCGGCGCGCTCACCCCGCCGTTGTGGGGCTTCGAGGAGCGCGAGAAGCTGATGGTGTTCTACGAGCGCGCCTCGGGCTCGCGCATGCATGCGGCCTATTTCCGCATCGGCGGCGTGCATCAGGACCTGCCGCCGAAGCTGATCAACGACATCGACACCTGGTGCGACGCCTTCCCGACGGTGATCGACGATCTCGAAACGCTGCTGACCGGAAACCGCATCTTCAAGCAGCGCAACGTCGACATCGGCGTCGTGACGCTGCAGCAGGCCTGGGAATGGGGCTTTTCGGGCGTGATGGTGCGCGGCTCCGGCGCCGCCTGGGACCTGCGCAAGTCGCAACCTTACGAATGCTACGCCGAGATGGATTTCGACATTCCGATCGGCAAGAACGGCGACTGCTACGACCGCTACTGCATCCGCATGGAAGAGATGCGGCAGTCGGTCAAGATCATGAAGCAGTGTATTGCGAAGTTGCGCGCACCCGACGGGCAGGGACCGGTCGCGGTGCAGGATCACAAGATCTTTCCCCCGCGCCGTGGCGAGATGAAGCGCTCGATGGAGGCCTTGATCCATCACTTCAAGCTCTACACCGAAGGCTTCCACGTGCCGGCCGGTGAAGTCTATGCGGCCGTCGAAGCGCCCAAGGGCGAGTTCGGCGTCTATCTCGTCGCCGACGGCTCCAACAAGCCCTACAAGTGCAAGATCCGCGCGCCGGGTTTTGCGCATCTGCAGGCGATGGATTTCATCTGCCGCGGCCATCTGCTGGCCGACGTCTCGGCCATCCTCGGCTCGCTCGACATCGTGTTCGGAGAGGTCGATCGGTGATTGCGCCACCGCCCATCCAGTTCGACCGCGCCTCAGGCGCCCTGGAAGGGGCCAACCTGTGGGAGCGGACGGCTGCGCTGGCGCTGGCGACGGGATCGAAAATATCCTCGCACTTCTCGCATCGCGGCTACAATGGCTGCGCCAATCTGCTGCGCAAGACGCTGCCGGAGCGCAACATCGCGATCAAATTGAACGAGGATGCGACGTTCGAGTTTCCCTATGGCGACGGCTACTGGAGCAAGCTGCTCAATCGCTCGTACAGCTACGAAGACGAACTCGAACTGCTGTTCCGCCATTCGCGCGACGTCGACTACACGCTGCTCGATTGCGGCGCCAATTACGGCTACTGGTCGGTGCTGGTCTCCAGCAAGCCCTACGGATCGCACAAGGCGATCGCGATCGAGCCGGCGTCGCAGAATTTCGCCAAGCTGAAGAACAACGCCGAGATCAACGGCAACCGCTTCGAGGCCATGAAGTGCGCGATCGGCGCC
>NZ_DASSRP010000060.1:0-4283 GCF_035701725.1 Bradyrhizobium sp. | reverse complement strand
TGTGCGTTGCGATAACCATTGGCCTCGCCGAGCGCGAGCGCATCGTCCCAGGCCTTGGTCGCATGCGCGATCAGATCGGCCTGCGGGCAGGAGGCGTGGTCGAGCGGCACCGGGTTCACCGAGAGCGCCTCGTAACCCGTCGCTTCGCCATGGGCGGCGCGGCGGTGGTTGCGGATCACCCGCAGCATGTGCGCGGCGTTCTTCTTGTAGCCGGGGAAGGTGCCGAGCTCGGCCGCCATCTCGGCCGAGGTCTTGTAGGCGATTCCGGTCATGACCGCGGTCAGCGCGCCGCAGAGCGAGCGGCCTTCCTTGCTGTCATAAGGAAGTCCCATGGTCATCAACAAGCCGCCGATATTGGCAAAGCCGAGGCCCAGCGTGCGGAACTCGTAGGAGAGTTCGGCGATCGCCTTCGACGGGAATTGCGCCATCATCACGGAGATTTCGAGCACGATGGTCCAGAGCCGGCAGAGGTGCTCGTAGGACTCGGTGTCGAAGGTCTTGGTCGTGGTGTTGTAGAACGTCAGCAGGTTGGCGGAGGCGAGGTTGCACGCCGTGTCGTCCAGGAACATGTATTCCGAGCACGGGTTGGAAGCGCGGATATCGCCGGACGCCTTGCAGGTGTGCCAGTCGTTCATCGTGGTGTTGAAGTGCAGGCCCGGATCGGCCGACGCCCAGGCGGCGTAGCCGATCTTCTCCCAGAGGTCGCGCGCCTTCAGCGTCTTGGTGATCTTCTTGGTGGTGCGTCCCACCAGATTCCAGGTGCCATCGGTCTCGACCGCGCGGAGGAAGTCGTCCTTCAGTGACACCGAATTGTTGGAGTTCTGGCCGGAGACCGTCAGATACGCTTCCGAATCCCAGTCGGTGTCGTAGGTGTCGAACGAGATGTCCTTGTAGCCCTGCTTGGCGAACTGGATCACCCGCTTGATGTAGTTGTCAGGCACGAGGCTGCGGCGCGCGAGCTTGATCTCGCGGCGAAGGGCAGGGTTCTTCTCGGGGTCGAAGCAGTCGTCGCCTGAACCTTCGCAGTTCACGCAGGCCTTCATCACGGCCTTGAGGTGCTTCTGGTTGATATTGGAGCCGGTGACGAGGGCGGCGACCTTCTGCTCCTCCTTCACCTTCCAGTCGACATAGGTCTCGATGTCGGGGTGATCGACGTCGACCACCACCATCTTGGCGGCGCGGCGCGTGGTGCCGCCCGACTTGATGGCGCCGGCGGCGCGGTCGCCGATCTTGAGGAAAGACATCAGGCCGGACGAACGTCCGCCGCCGGAAAGTTTCTCGCCTTCGCCGCGCAGGCGCGAGAAGTTCGAGCCGGTACCGGAGCCGTATTTGAACAGGCGCGCCTCGCGCACCCACAGGTCCATAATGCCGCCCTCGTTGACGAGGTCGTCCTCGATGCCCTGGATGAAGCAGGCGTGCGGCTGCGGATGTTCGTAGGCGGACTTGGACTTGGTCAGCTTGCCGGTCTTCCAGTCGACGTAATAGTGGCCCTGGCCGGGACCGTCGACGCCATAGGCCCAATGAAGCCCGGTGTTGAACCATTGCGGCGAGTTCGGCGCGACCATCTGCTTGGCGAGCATGTAGCGCAGCTCGTCAAAGAAGGCGCTAGCGTCTTCTTCGCTACTGAAATAGCCGCCCTTCCAGCCCCAATAGGTCCAGCAGCCGGCCAGGCGATCGAACACCTGCTTGGCGGAGAGTTCGCTGACATAGCGCTCGTTCTCCGGGAGAGCCGCCAGGGCATCGGTATCCGGCACCGAACGCCACAGCCATGAGGGAACCGTCTCTTCCTCGACCTTCTTCAGACGCGCGGCAACGCCGGCCTTGCGGAAATACTTCTGCGCCAGCACGTCGGAGGCGACCTGCGACCAGAACTCCGGCACCTCGACATTCTCCAGTCGAAACACCACCGAGCCGTCGGGATTGCGGATCTCAGATGTCGTTAATCTGAAATCAATCTGTGCGTAGGGTGACTGGCCGGTTTTGGTGTGGCGCCGTTCGATTCGCATTGGTCGTGCCCCGTTCTTCTTGAGCCGGCCGCCGCCGCGGCTGCCGGATATTGTTGCCTTTAGCGATCCCTCTACTTCACCTTCCCACCCGGAAGGCGCCTTGAAGTCCCGCAGTTCCTGAGCCGGTGGTTCCGGCCCTTGTTCTCTGACGGTTCAACCGGGGTGGCTCGCCACCATCGGCTGTCCGGTTCATGGCTTTCGAGAACGGAGCAACCCCAGCGCCGTCTCAAACTCCATGTACTCAACGCCCCAACTCAACTTCCGGCCGTTCGGCCGCTTTTTTCGTTCGGCCATTCGGCCGTTTACGCTTCGACGGGGTCCTTAGGACGAGGGACAAAACAGCCCGTATCCGTTGCCTCGACCGGCCGACGGAGTGGTTATTTTGGAACCCTTTAGGGAGCGACCGGCGGGACCCAAACACACTCGCGCCGAACAGGAGAAAGCTAGGACGACTCCAACGCGCACGTCAAGAAGTAGTGCGGGTTTCTGAATCAAATACTAAATATGGTGGGAAATGGGGAAAACCAGGGGGCCGCGCCCGCGCCTGATGGGCCCAAGTATCAGTGAGTCCTCAGGGATTCCCAAGGGAAAAAATTTGTGATCGGGAAGGCGGCGCCGCCTTCACCCCGCTGTTCACAGGGACAAGTATTTTTGTGGGCTTTGGCTTGCTTTGCGAAGACTCACGTAAGCGCACGGGATTTCCGGTCAGACATGTCGTTCCGGTGGTGGTTCGATCGACCAAGGCACGGCAAACTTCTCTGACCGCGAGCGACTCACCCCCATGACACATCCAAAGCCTCCGGCCGCGAAAGCGCGCATTGCGCCCGCGGGCCTCGCCTTCCTCGCCATCACCTCGATCGGCTGGGGATTCAACTGGCCTGCGACCAAGTTCCTGATCGGCTATCTGCCGCCGCTGACGCTGCGCGGCACCACGGGGGTGATCGGCGCCGGCCTCTTGGCCGTTCTGGCGCTGATATGGGGCCAGAGCTTGCGGGTTCCGCGCGCGCTCTGGCCGCGCCTTGTGCTCGCCGCCATTCTCAATGTCGGTTGCTGGATGGTGCTGATGGGCTTTGCGCTCGTCTATCTGCCGGCGAGCGAGGCGACCATGGTCGCCTACACCATGCCGGTCTGGGCCTCGCTCCTGGCGTGGCCGATCCTCGGCGAGCGGCCAAATCTGTTGCGGGTGCTGTCGCTGGTGATGGCCTTTGCCGGCCTGACGGCTATTCTCGGCAGCCACGGCTTTGCGGCGAGTGCTTCCAAACTGCCGGGGATCCTGATGGCGCTGGGCGGCGCGCTCGGCTTTGCGCTCGGCACGGTGCTGGCCAAGAAATGGCCGCTGCATCTGCCGCCGGTCACGGCCGCGGCGTGGCAGATCGGCGTCGGCTGCTTTCCGATCGCGATCATCGGCTTTCTGGTCGATAAGTCGAATTTCGCCGGCCTCACGCTCAATGGCTGGCTGCTGTTCAGCTATTCGACCATCGGGCAGTTCTGCGTCGCTTACGTCGCCTGGTTTGCGGCGCTGGCTCGGCTGCCGGCGTCCGTCGCGGCGATCGGCACCATGGCGGTTCCAGTGATCGGCGTGGTGACCTCGGCGGTGGCGTTGCACGAGCCGCTCGGCATCGGCCAGATCGCCGCACTTGGCTTCACACTCGCGGGGGTTGCGCTGGCCACCCAGTCCTGACCCTCACGTAACTGGACAATTCGGCCCGCAACTGGCATCAGGGCCTTCAATCGTCCCCGAAAAGCGGCTCGCCTGTCATGAAGCAGTTCTTCCTCAAACTATTCACCTGGTGGAACGGCCAGACCTTCGGCACCCAGCTCTGGACCTGGCGCTTCGGCGAGCTGGTCGGCGAGGACGAGCAGGGCAACCGCTATTACCGCACCCGCGGCGGCAAGATCGATCCGACGCTGCATTTCGAGCGCCGCTGGGTGGTCTATAACGGCCTGGCCGAGGCCAGCCGCATCCCGCCGGCCTGGCATGGCTGGATCCATCACACGGTTGACACCCCGCCAACCGAGGACGGCCACAAGCCGCGCGAGTGGGAAAAGCCGCATGTGCCGAACCTGACCGGCACGCCCTATGCCTACCGTCCCTCCGGCTCGACGCTGTCGAGCGGCAAGCGCCCGAAGGCGACCGGCGACTACGTGCCGTGGACGCCGGGCGGCTAGCCCGCTTTCGCAATTTCACTGCAGCAATAGCCGCGCTGTCCCCCTTGTGCGGCGCGCACGGAAACGTGTGCGCTGCCCACTTGCCTGTGAACAGCGGTATCAACGGGG
>NZ_DASSRP010000059.1:0-9716 GCF_035701725.1 Bradyrhizobium sp. | reverse complement strand
CTGCGCTGCGCCGCCGACGTCCTTGATCGGCTCGAGCAGGGTCATGGCTGGTGTCCCGATTTCGAAGTTCGTGTCAATTTTCGGCCCCACGTTTCGAACTTCGGAATCGAAAGGACGCCAGCAAAGTTAAAGGCGTGTGGCGTTCGTTCAGACGTCCGTATGAGGCCCCGCGGCAATGCTGATGCGGACTTCTGAACAGCCACACGTCAGTTCCTGATGTCCATGGCCGAGCGCATGCCATCGCTGAGCAGGTTAAAGCAGATCGAAACCGCAAAGATCATGACGCCCGGCAAGGCCGCGACCCACGGATTGACATAGATCGCGGTGCGCAAGGTGTTGAGCATCAGCCCCCATTCCGGCTCCGGCGGCTTGGTGCCGAGACCGAGGAACGACAGACCGGCGGCCAGTATCATCGACACCGAAATGAGACCGGTGGCGTAGACGAAAATCGGCCCCAGCACGTTGCCGAGCATATGCACGCGCATGATGGTGAAGGGGTCCGCGCCCGAGGCCCGCGCCGCCTCGACAAAATCCATGTTGCGCACACCGGTGGTGACGCTTTCGGCGATGCGGGTGATCTGCGGGACGAAGACGACCGTCAGCGATACGATCGAGTTGACGATGCCGGCGCCCAAGGCTCCCGAAATCGCGATCGCAAGCAGCACCGAGGGAAAGGCGTAGAATACGTCGACGGTGCGCATGATCGCGGTGTTGACCCAGCCGCCGACATAGCCGGCAACGAGGCCGAGCGAGGTGCCTATGGCGAAAGCGAGGATCACCGGAAGGATGCCGACGATCAGCGACAGCCGGCCGCCATAGATCAATCGGCAGAGCATATCGCGGCCGAGTTCGTCGGTGCCGAGCGGAAATCCTGCCGTGCCGATGTGGCGAAGTCTCCGGATCATCGAGCCCTGATAGGGATCGGCAAGGCCGAGCCACGGCGCGCAGATGGCGGACGCAAAGATCGCAATCAGGATGACAGCGCAGGCCATGCTGACCTTGTCGCGGACGATACGCCGCCCGACGGTTGCCCAATAGCCGCGCGCTTTTGCCATAGGCGGGGCCTGAAGCGCGGCGTCCATCGTTGCGCTCATCGCTAGCTCCGCTTGATTCGTGGGTCGATCGCGGCCTGCGCGATATCGACCAGCAAATTGAGGATGACGAAGAACATCGCGAGCACCAGGATGGTGCCTTGAAGCAGCGGCAGATCGCGCTGGAAGATCGCGGAATTGAGCAACAGCCCCGAACCTGGCCAGGAGAACACGGTTTCGATCAGGATCGAACCGCCGAGCATATATCCGAGTTGCAGGCCCATGACCGCCATGGCCGTCGGCGCAGCGTTCTTGATGACATGGCGAAACACGTCCGTCTCATGCAGGCCCTTCGCCCGCAGCGCCTCGACAAAATCCTGGCTCAGGATGTCACCCGTCAGCGCCCGCACGGTGCGGGTGACGATGCCCATCGGGATGACTGAAGTCGTCACCGCCGGCAGGATCAGATAGCGGATGTGCTCCCAATCCCAGGCCCATGCGCCGGAGCCGCCCGGCCCGGCGCCAACCGCGGGCAACCAGCTCAGCTGCACTGAAAAAATAATCACCAGCACCATGCCAAGCCAGTAATGCGGCACCGAAACCCCGGCAATCGCGATCGAGGTCGCGACCTTGTCGATCCAGCTATCGCGAAAATAGCCGGCGACCAGGCCGAAGAACAGGCCAAGCGTGAAGCCGATCAGCGCCGCCGCGACCGCCAGCGTCACGGTGTTGCCGACCGCGCGCATGACTTCGCTCAAGACCGGCCGGCCGGTTGCGATCGAATTGCCGAGATCGCCGTTGATCGCCCGCCATAGCCATAGTCCAAACTGGACCGGCAGTGGCCGATCAAATCCGTAAGCCGCACGCATTTGATCGGCGAGTTCCTGCGAGGCGTCGGCCGGCAACACCGCCACAAGCGGATCGCCGGGCGTGATGTGCACCAGCATGAAGCACACCAGCGCCACGCTGACGAGGATCGGGATCACATAGACGATGCGTCGGGCGACATAGTTAAGCACGGGTCACTCGCTTGATCTGCGCGCGCAGGAGTTCGACGATCACGGCACCAAAGTGATCGGCGACAGATCGACGAACCAGCTTTTGGGCTGCACAAATCCCTTGATCTTCGGGCTCAAGGCGCGCGGCGCCACGTCATGGGCGACATAAAGGAATGCCGCATCGTCGACGGAAGCCGCATGCAATTCGGCGAGCGCCTTGTCGCGCTCGGCAGGGTCAAAACTCTGCCGGGCCTTCATCACCAGCTCGTCGAATTTCGGATTGTTGATGAAACCCCAGTTGTTGGACACCGGCGGCGCCATTCCCGACTGCAGAAATCGCACCATCGCAAAGAACGGGTCCATCGCCGCATAGGTGACGTTGGTGGCGTTGGCGCCATTTGCGGACGGGTCCTTGGCGCCGCGGCGCCAATTGGTGAACAGCGTATTCCACTCGATGACATCGAGCTGAACGTCGAAGTAGCACTCGGCAAGCGCCTGTTGCAGATACTCGTTCATCGGCAGCGGCAGCATCTGGCCCGAGCCGGAGGCCGAGGTCTGGACCTTGACCGTCAACTTCTTGGTTGGGCCGAAACCGGCTTCCTGCATCAGCTTTTGCGCCGCCGGCTTGTCGTACTTGATCTGAAAGCTTGGATTGCCGCGCCAGGGATGGCCGGGCTCGAAGGTGCCGGTCGCCGGCACCATCAGGCCCGCGAGGAGACCGTCCTTGAGGCCTTCGCGATCGACGCAGAGATTGGCCGCCTTGCGCACACGGATATCGTTCCAGGGCGAGCCTTCGATGCGCGAGAACTGCCATGGCCAGACGTGCGGCTCCTCGTTCGAATAGAGGACAAAGCCGCGCTGCTTGATTTCAGGCAACGCATCCGGCGCCGGTGCCTCTATCCATTCGACCTGTCCGGAGAGCAAGGCCGCGGTGCGGGCATTCGCCTCGGGCATTGGCAACAGCACGATCTTGTCGAGCTTGGGAACGCGCGCCTTGTCCCAATAGTTCTCGTTCTTCACGAGTTCCAGCCGCTCGCGCGGCGTGAAGCTCTTCATCTTCCATGGGCCGGTGCCGGAAGCGTCTTTTGCAAAGGCGTCCCACGCCGCCTGCGATTTGGCCTTCGCGTCCGCGCCTGGCGCGGCATCGAACAATTTCTGCCATTTCGCCGGGCTCGCCATGAACAGATTGGTGAGATTGATGGGAAGAAAACTGTCCGGCTCCTTGGTGGTCAACTCCACCGTCATATCGTCGACCTTGCGCGCGGACGCCAGCGTCGGCATCCGCGAGGCGGTCACGCCGACCTGGCTCGGATCGAACTGGATCGCGTCCTGCTTGAGCACCTTTTCGACATTCCACACCACCGCGTCGGCATTGAACGGCGAGCCGTCGTGAAATGTGACCCCGGAACGAAGCTTGAATGTCCACTTCTTTTTGTCGGCCTGGTCGACCGCCCATTCGGTCGCCAGCCCCGGAATCACCACGCTCGCTTTGTCGGCCGACGACAGGTCCCACATCGTCAAACCGTCATACATCGTGAGACCGGTAAAACGGTTGCCTTCAAAACCCTGATCGGGCTGGCCGAGCGTGCGCGGAATGTCGGCGGCCGTCATGCCGATGCGAACCACCGACTCTGCACGCGCGAGTTGCGGCAGCGAAACACTCAACATAGCCGCCAGGACCAGCACTGCAGCCCGGCGCTTGCCGATCGTCTCACTCAAATTGGTCATCGATCCCCTCGGATTTTTTGATGATTATTTTCTGGGCAACTTTATGCAATGGCTGTGCCACCGACGGCAATAGCTCGCTGTAACGTGATCGCTCCCAGCCGCTCCGGAACGCATTGTCGCAGGCGCATTTTCTGGCATCAACCTTGCACGCCCGAGCGCCATCATTGTTCAATGGAGCCTTTTGTTGATGCGCGTCCGCAATCCGATCCTCGCACTGTCCCTGACGTTCGTCGCGTGCATCGGGATCACCACAAAATCCGTGAAAGCCGAGACGATCGTTCGCTACGGGATTTCGATGGCCGACATCCCGCTGACGACGGGACAGCCGGACCGTGGCGCGGGTGCCTATCAATTCACGGCCTACACGATCTACGATCCGTTGGTCGCCTGGGAAATGGACGTGGCGGACCGCCCCGGCAAGCTCGTGCCGGGCCTCGCCACGTCATGGACGGTCGATGACAAGGACAAGACCAAGTGGCGGTTCACCCTTCGTAAAGGTGTCAAGTTTCACGACGGCAGCGAATTCAACGCCGACGCGGTGATCTGGAATCTCGACAAGGTTCTCAACGACAAGGCGCCGCAGTTCGACAAGCGCCAGAGCGCGCAGGTGAAGACCCGCCTGCCGTCGGTCGCGAGCTACGCCAAGATCGATAACGACACCGTCGAGATTACCACCAAGACGGTCGACTCCTTCTTTCCATACCAGATGCTCTGGTTCCTGGTCTCAAGCCCTGC
The DNA here is from genome assembly GCF_035701725.1 of Bradyrhizobium sp. Classification (GTDB taxonomy): domain Bacteria; phylum Pseudomonadota; class Alphaproteobacteria; order Rhizobiales; family Xanthobacteraceae; genus Bradyrhizobium. Next base: position 5,224 of record NZ_DASSRP010000059.1, on the reverse strand, counting down.
GCAATACGAAAAACTCGGAAGGGACTGGGACAAGTTTGCAAGCCAGCCGTCGGGCACCGGTCCGTTCAAGCTGACCAAACTGGTGCCGCGCGAACTCGCGGAGCTGACGAAAAACCCGGACTATTGGGACAAGAAGCGCCTGCCCAAAACCGACAAACTCGTGCTGATCCCGATGCCGGAAGCGTTGACGCGCACCAATGCACTGCTCGCCGGGCAGGTCGATCTGATCGAGACGCCGGCGCCGGACGCGGTGCCGCAGCTCAAAGCCGCCGGCATGCGGATCGTCGACAACATCACCCCGCATGTGTGGAATTATCATCTGAGCGTACTGCCCGGTTCGCCCTGGACCGACATCCGCCTGCGCAAGGCGCTCAATCTTGCGATCGATCGCGAGGGCGTGGTCGGGCTGATGAACGGACTGGCTAAGCCCGCCAAGGGACAGGTCGATCCGTCGAGCCCCTGGTTCGGCAAGCCCACATTCGACATCAAATACGATCTTGCGTCAGCCAAGAAGCTGGTCGAGGAAGCCGGCTATTCCAGGGAAAAGCCGCTGAAGACGACCTTCATCATCGCGCAAGGCGGCACTGGACAGATGCTGTCGTTGCCGATGAACGAATTCCTGCAGCAAAGCTTCAAGGAGATCGGCATCGACATCGACTTCAAGGTGGTCGAACTCGAAACGCTCTACACGCATTGGCGCAAGGGCGCGGCCGACGAGATCAACGCCGGCATCACCGCCAATAACATCGCCTATGTCACGTCAGACCCGCTCTATGCGATCGTGCGTTTCTTCGCTTCCGATCAGATCGCGCCGGTCGGGGTGAACTGGGGCGGCTACAAGAATCCCAAGGTTGACGCGCTGATCAATGAAGCCAAGCAGACTTTCGACATCACCAAACAGGACGAGTTGATCGCGCAGGCCCACGCGCTGATCGTGGATGATGCCGCGCTGGTGTGGGTGGTCCATGACACCAACCCGCATGCGCTCTCGCCTCGGATCAAGAAATTCGTGCAGGCTCAGCACTGGTTCCAGGACCTGACCACGATCGGCGTGGAGTGAAGCCCGCACGCGATGCGAATTTCTCCTTGACCTGAAGCATGCTCTAGGTCGTAGAAGCCGTAGCTGTTCACATTCCAAAAGGAGCAGCTATGACCCCTGTTGAAAACAAGACCCTCATCCAGTCGATCATGGACGCGCGATCGCGCCGCGATCACGCGCCCTTCCTGGCCGCGATGGCTGACGACTTCGTCTGGCGTATCACGGGCTCGACGGCATGGTCGCGTAGCTATGTCGGAAAGGCGGAGGTGCGCGAGCAACTATTGAAGCCGCTTTATGCGCAGCTCGCCGCCCCCTCCAGCATCACGGCGACGCGTATCCTCGCTGACGGCGACTATGTCGTCATGGAGTGTCAGGGCGACGCTACCACAAAGTCGGGTGAGCGTTACGCCAACACCTATTGCTTCGTCATTCGCATGGCCGACGGCCAGATGCGGGAAATGACCGAATACATGGATACTGCGCTCGTCAATCGCGTGTTAAGGCCGCCGACGGGTGCCTGACTTCAAACGGCGATGCGGCGAAACGGTCGGACGTTCGCCGGTGTCGATCCATTCGTCATAGAACTCGACTTTCGCATTGATCAGCGCCAGAGCGTCGGTCCAGCGCCGGATGTTTTCTCTCACGCGGAGCTGATGGGCACTCAGCAAGGCATGGCGATCCGCCAACGCAGCCGAGCCCTGTTGCGCAAGGCGTGTGTATTCCCGCATTTCACGGATCGACATGCCGGTTGAGCGCAACCTCTCCATCAAGTCGAGCCAGCCGACGTGATAGTCGCTGTAGAGACGGCGGCCAGCTGCGTCGCGACATACGCCAGGGATCAATCCCTGACGTTCGTACCAGCGGATGGTATGCACGCTGCGGCCCGTGCGGTTCGCCACATCGCCAATATGCAGATCCTGCGGCATCATTGTGCTCCGCTCACTGAGATGGTCAGTTTAGCCGGCGTTGCAATGGGCGCGCTACTTCGTCAACAGCGCGAACGCGCCGTTCCAGTCCTCCGGCGGCGGGTTTTGCTGATAGTCGCGAATCCGAGCTTCATAGAGCTTGTAGAGATAGCCGAGCGCGCCCGCATCGTCGTTGCGGCGGCCGCGCTCGATCGAAGCCAGCGCGCCTTCCCAGTCACGGCTGCGATAGCAGGCGAGCATTTCAATGGTGAGATTGCGCAAGGCCTGGAATTTCGCCGAATTCGCGACATCCAGGCGGCCGGCGATGGCATAAATGACTTCCGGCTCCTTCTTGCCTTTGACCATGATGAAGTCGAGCTCGAGGATCGCGAACTTGTCCTTGGCCGCGAGCGCCGTTTTCGAACCAGCGATGATCGGAAAGCCGTATTCTTTGGATTGTCCTTCCAGCCGCGAAGCCAAATTGACGCTGTCGCCGAGCACCGAATAGTCGAAGCGCAGGTTCGAACCCATATTGCCGACGACGCAGACGCCGGTGTTGAGGCCGACGCCTACATTGATCGGGATATAGACATGACCGCCGTTCTGCGCCTCGATCTCGCGCTCCCTGTTGAGCGCATCGATCTTCTCCAACATGTCGAGCGCGGCGTTGCAGGCGTTGATCTGATGCTCGTTGTCGTCGAGCGGCGCGTTCCAGAACGCCATGATCGCATCGCCCATATATTTGTCGATGGTGCCCTTGCGCGCCAGGATGGCGTCGGTGAGCGGGGTCAGGAAGCGGTTCATCAGGGCGGTCAACCCCTGCGGATCGTGTTTGTAGGATTCGGAGATCGAGGTGAAACCACGGACGTCGGAGAACATGATCGTCATCTCGCGCTCTTCGCCGCCGAGTTTGAGTTTTTCTGGCGAATGCGCGAGCTGTTCGACCAGCGCCGGCGAGATGTATTGGCCAAAGGCGGAGCGGATCTGGCGGCGCTGCCGCTGCTCTCGGACAAAGCTTGCGAAAATCAACGTCAGATAGATCGCGGTGGTCGACAGCAGCGGGTAGGTAAAGTCGATCAGCAGCCGATGGTACTGATAGAAATACCAGGATGCCCCGAACAGCACCGTGGCGAACAGGGCGCCGACACCGACTAGCGTGACGGGTCCAAAACTGGGCGCGAAGATGATGACCAGAAGTCCGAGAACCATCGCGCCGAGGAATTCGACCGCGATCGCATAATTCGGCTGGGCCAGCACCGCATGCGTCAGCGCGGCCTCCAGCACCTGGGCGTGGATCTCGACACCCGGCATCGCTGCGGAAACCGGCGTGGTCTTGAGGTCGTTCAGCGCCACCGCGGAGGTGCCGATCAGCACCAGCTTGCCTCTGATCTTGTCGACCGGCGCGGTGTTGTCGAGCACGCTCGCCGCCGAGACGTAAATCGACGGATCCTGACGCGCGAAATGCACCCAGAGCTGACCGTTCTTGTCGGTTGGAACATCGAGGCCGCGGACGGCGAGACTCTTGACGCCAGCCTCGTCATACTTGGCCAGGATGGTCGATGTGCCTGAAATGACCCGAAGCAATTCCATGCTCAAGGACGGCATCATCTGACCTTGCGCCCGCAACATCATCGGCACCCGGCGGACAATGCCGTCGCGTTCGGGAACGATGGTGAGAAGGCCTCGGCCGGCGGCGACCTTTTCCAGCACGGAAACGTTGCGCAACAGACCGGGAAACTCGTAGAAGCGCGGCTCGATGCCGCCTTTGTCGCCAAGCGTCGCAAATCCCGTGAACGGAAGATCTTTGTCCAGTTCTGAGACCACGGCCGCGAGGCCGGTCTCGCCGAGCACGACGCGCGCCCGCCTGAGGGAATCTGAGAGGATCTGGTCGTTGCTGGGCAATTCCCGCAAGCGGGTCCGCGTCAGCTCATCCAGATAGCGCATGGTCCTGGCCGCGACATCCGGATTGAGCCGGTCGGGTTCGGAGAACACGACGTCGAAGGCAATCGCGACGGCGCCGAGATTGGCGAGGTTGATCACCATGTCCGCGATGGCCGTGCGGGGCCACGGCCACTGCCCGAGCTTCTTCAGGCTCGGCTCGTCGATGTCGATAATGGTGACCGGTCGCGTGGTCTTCACCCGCGGATCGAAGCGCTGGTAGAAGTCGAATGTCCTGACCCGCAATTCCTCGATCGGCGCAAAATCCGCGATGCGCAGCGCCGCAATGCCGATCAGAAGCGCCAGACATATCAGCCGCGAAAAACCGAATTTTCGCCCGAACCAGCGCCGGATGCTTTTGAGACGTGTCATGCCGTTTCGATATCACGGCATGCGGAATTGATCACGAATCTTGTTTCGGCGCACCGATCTGACGCCCCGACCGCGGCGGCGCGCTTCACGCAAAACCGTCCTAGACGATATGGAAATCGCCGGCGTGCAGCTGAGCTTTCTGAACGCCATTCAATGTGATGGTGTCATGGGCGTCGATTGCGATGATCGAATTTCCATGACCGTCATCGTGCGTCGCATTCAGGATTGCCTGGGCATCGGCGAAGATGGAGCTGGCGAATTTGATCGAATCTGCGGCCGGATCAAAGTTTGTGATCGTGGACTGGCCGACGCCGGCGAAGTTGAACACGAAGTTTTCGGCTGGTGCGGAGCCGATCAGGGTCTGGTTCGGAGCGGTGGCAACGACCGTATTGGTCGGCGCCGGGCCGCTCGTACTAACCGGCGGATCGACGATCAGCGTGCCTCCGGTGCCATCGTCCTCGATGGTGAAGTTCGCGAGCTGATAGTTGCCGGTGAAATTGATGCTGTCGAGGACCTGCCCGTTCGCGTCGTGCAGGGTCAGCGTTCCGCCGGTGCCGGCGGAATTTTCCGTGTACGTCGTCTTGTCCGTCGCGACGTTGGCGAAATTGACGTCCGCAACGTCGATCAGATCCGAATTCACGATCGTGCCGTCGCCGGCGAAGCCGGTAATCGAACCCGTGAAATCCTTGGAGTCGGCGAGCAACAGCTCGCCCGTCGTTCCAGTACTGTTGGTGAAACTCACCGTCGCCGAGCTTGCAGCCGAGACGCCGAGCACCTGATCGCTGTCAATCGTCACGGTGCCCGTCGCCGCCGGGTCGTCGAGCAGCGTGCCGCCGTGTCCGTCCGACGAAATTTCAAAATCGCCCGAGGAGCTTCCGGAAACCTTGAGCGTAACCGAGTCATGGTTATGGCTGTTGGTGATCGTCACCTGATGATTGTGACTATCGTAGCTGACCGACATCGACCCTTG
>NZ_DASSRP010000058.1:0-2272 GCF_035701725.1 Bradyrhizobium sp. | reverse complement strand
TGAGGACATCTTCGTGCCCGACGCCCTCGAACTTCTAAAGACCCGCCGCTCGGTCAAGCCGCGGGACATGACCGGCCCAGGCCCCTCGCCGGCCGAACTCGAGACCATTCTGACGATCGGCGCGCGCGTACCCGATCACGGCAAGCTCGCGCCGTGGCGCTTCATCATCTTCGAGGGCGATGCACGGGCGCGCGCCGGCGAGGTTATTGCGGGCGTTTTTGCCAGGAAGAATCCGAACGCCTCGCCGGCTGATATCGAGGTCGAGAAGCGCCGCCTGACCGATGCGCCGCTCGTGATCGGCATCGTCAGTCTGACCAAGCCGCACCCCAAGGTGCCACCCTGGGAGCAGGAATTGTCGGCGGGCGCCAGCGCGATGAACATCGTTACTGCTGCGACCGCACTCGGCTATGGCGCGTGCTGGCTCACGGGATGGTTTGCCTTCGACCGCGAGGTCCTTAGCGGCCTCGGACTGAAGGCGGACGAAAAACTCGCCGGCTTTGTTCATATCGGCAAGGTGTCGAAACCGAGCGAGGACCGGCCACGCCCGGCCCTATCCGATATCGTCACCCGGTTCTAGGCGGGCCCGAACAGGCTGCGCGCTGGCGCAGCCGTTAGGGAACGGCACAAAGGAAGACGCCAACGTCGTCGATCAAGACGGGCGTCAATTTCGGACAACATCGTGATCGGAAAACGGGTGGTCCAGCCGCCTCGTCGCCTGTATGGCGACGGCCATAGCTGATTGTTCAGGCGTTGCAGCGCCGCGCGCGCGGCGCTCGACTCGCATCGTGTTGTCTTTCGTCTCAAATAAAAAGGAAACGCCGATGAACGAGCCCGCAGCCAGGACTTACGGCACGGTTGATGCGGAGCTGCAAAAGGAAATGACGGGGCTTCAGTTCGTGCAAGGCCTCGCCACGCGCGCGCTACCGCTCAACACGATCGCCCGAACGCTCGGCTATGATGTCACGGAGGCGGAACCAGGACGGGTCCTCGTCACGATCACCCCGACCACCGACCATCTCAATCCGGCCGGCACAGTGCATGGCGGGTTGACCGCCACGCTGCTCGATAGCTGCATGGGGCTTGCCGTTCAGACCATGCTGGAAAAATCCGAAGCGCAGACCACGCTCGAATTCAAGATTTCGCTGGTGCGGCCCATCACGCCGGAGACCGGACCGATCAGAGCGGAAGGCATGGTGTTAAACCGGGGTCGCAGGATCGGCACCGCCGAGGGGCGCGTCACCGACCGCAGCGGGCGCTTACTCGCCCACGGCACCACCACCTGCCTGATCTTTCAGGGCTGACCGAAAGGCGGGCGCAATCACGCCGCCTGAGAGGCGCGTTGCGCAAACTTGGAAAACAGGGCCGCGATCTCGCTCGCCGGCTTTGCCGCGCTGAACAGAAAGCCCTGCACTTCATCACAGCCTTCGTTGCGCAGCCAATCGAGCTGGTCGACCGTCTCGACGCCCTCGGCCGTGGTCGTGATCTTCAGACTGCGGCCAAGGCCGGAGATCGCCCGCACGATCGCGACGCAGTCGGGGCGTTCGGCAAGATCTTTGACGAAAGAGCGGTCGATCTTGATCTTGTCGAACGGAAAGCTGCGCAGGTAGCTGAGGCTCGAATAGCCGGTGCCGAAATCGTCCATCGAGATCCGCACGCCGAGTTCACGCAATTGGTGCAGGACCGCAAGATTGGCTTCGGTCTCGGCCAGGAACACCGATTCGGTGATTTCGAGTTCGAGGCGGAGCGGCGAGAGGCCCGAATGGGCCAGCGCCGAGATCACGGCCTGAACCAGATTGCGGCTGCGGAACTGGACCGCCGAGAGGTTGACGGCAACCTTGACGTCGTCGGGCCAGCGCGTCGCTTCCATGCAAGCCTCACGCAACACCCACTCCCCGATCGGAACGATCAGCCCGATATCCTCGGCGATCGGAATGAACTCGGCCGGCGAGATCATGCCCTTTTCGGGATGCCGCCAGCGCAGCAGTGACTCGAAACCGCTGATGCGATTTGCGCCGATGTCGACCAGCGGCTGATAATGAAGCTCGAACTCGCCATTGGCGAAGGCGCGGCGCAGGTCGACTTCCATGTCGCGGCGCTTCTGTGCAATGCGGTCCATTTCAGGCTCGAAGAAGCGATGCACGCCGCCGCCATCGGACTTGGCGCGGTACAGCGCCATGTCGGCGTTGCGCATCAACTCTTCCGAAGTCGAGCCGTCGCTCGGCGCCAGCGCAATGCCGATGCTGGCGCCGATCACGACCTCGACGCCGTCGAT
>NZ_DASSRP010000057.1:0-14582 GCF_035701725.1 Bradyrhizobium sp. | reverse complement strand
ATCCTGCTTTAAGAGTGGTAACCGGTTATCCCCAGCAAGGCTTCGCACTTTCGACCTTGTAGACGGACCGATAGATGGACTTGATTGGGTCGGTGCCGCGCGATGAGCCTTTGACCCTCAAGCCGGAGAGGTTCAAAGCGCCTCTACTAGGCCGCACCATACCGATGGGCGACTGTCCGAGTTGTTCGTTTTCGCTCTAACGAATTGTCACAAAATCTCTGCATGAGAGGGTCGTAGTTCAGCCCAAAACGGGGGTAAATGGCAAGCAATGAGGCTAAATTTAACGGCGCGCAGATCCGCACAAGTGATTGATAAGACTAAAATATGAGCGATTTCAATAAGTTCAGATTTTCCGTGGCGCCCATGATGGATTGGACCGACCGGCATTGCCGCGTCTTCCATCGTCTGATGACGCGCCGCGGGCGGCTGTACACGGAGATGCTGACGACAGGCGCCATCCTTCATGGCGACCGGCGGCGGCTGCTCGCGTTCGACACCAGCGAGCATCCCGTGGCACTTCAGCTCGGCGGCTCCGACCCGCGCGACCTCGCAGCCTCAGCCAGGATCGGCGAGGATTTCGGCTACGACGAGATCAACCTCAATTGCGGCTGTCCGTCAGATCGGGTGAAGGAGGGCCGTTTCGGCGCCTGCCTGATGGCGGAGCCCGAACTGGTTGCGGCTTGCGTCGCCGGCATGAAGCAGGCTGTCGCCATTCCCGTCACCGTCAAATGCCGGATCGGCATCGACGACCAGGACCCGGAGGCCGCACTCGATACGCTCGCGCGTGCGGTGGTCGCCGCGGGCGCTGATGCGCTGATCGTCCATGCCCGCAAGGCCTGGCTCAACGGTCTGTCGCCGAAGGAAAACCGCGATATCCCGCCGCTCGATTACGACAGAGTCTATCGGCTCAAGGCCGCGCTGCCGGATGTGCCGGTCATCATCAACGGCGGTATCGGCAGCCTTGAAGAGGCGAAGCAGCACCTCGCGCATGTCGATGGCGTCATGCTGGGGCGTGCCGCCTATCAGGAGCCGTGGCGATTGCTTGACGTCGATGCCGAACTGTTCGGCGAGGTGGCCCCGTTTGCCTCGATGAAGGATGTGTTCGAAGCCATGTTGCCTTACGTCGAACGCGAGCTCAGCCGCGGCACGCGGCTGCATTCGATCACACGGCATTTCGTCGGCGCGTTCCACGGTGTGCCCGGTGCCCGGGCATTCCGCCGTCATCTCGCCGAGCACGGGGTCAAGGCGGGGGCCGGAGCCCAGGTGCTGCGCGAAGCGATCGCATTGGTCAGCGAGCGCGCCTCGTGGTCCGATTCTAACATTCGCATCCCATCTCAGTGGCCAGCTTTGCGAATGTTAGAATCAAAGGACCACGAGCAAATATTGGTTTCCAGTGGAGTTTAGGATTGACATTCGCTTTCGCGATTTGCGGTGAAATAGAAAGCGAATGTCAAATCCACTCCACTGGCAGCGGTCGCAGCCTCAAATCAGGGATAGCCGCGCAACATCAGGCTGTCGGCGCGCACTTCCCAGCTTTCGAGCCGGTCCAGAAAACTCATTCCGAGCAGATTGGTCTTCATCTGCCCGTGCGGCACCACCAGTGCCGGCACCGAGCGTTCGACGAGCTTGCCGATGGCAAGCCGGTCGAGCGTCAGCCGCGCCGCCCTGGTATGGCCGCCCGCGGTCTCGACATCGACGTCGTATTCAAGCAGTTCGAGCGGCAGTCCGATTGCCTTGGCCGTCTCATAGGTCAGCACGACCGACGTTGCGCCGGTATCGATCACCATCGGCGCGTTGACGCCGTTGATCCTGGCCTGCAGCGCGAACTCGCCGCCTTGTCCGCGCGAGATTTGCACGGCGCGTGCAGATTTTCCGCGCGGTCGCAGCAGGTCCGAGACGGTGCTGGAGACCGTGCTCTTGGCGCGCGCGATCTGCACGGGATCGCCATAGGCGACAACGGCTCCCGCCGTCGCCAGCAATACGATCATGATGAGCAGGATACGGCTCACAGCGCACCTCGATGGCTTAGCCGTTGTTCGAACGATGGCGTGGTTCGATCCGCTGCAAGCCCGCCTGCGCCATTCGCCCCGGCAATTCCGCCATCACCGTCAGCCGTTCCGCATTGTCCATGCGATGCCAGCGTGCGATCTCGGCGAGCGTGCGCCCGCATCCGAAGCAGAGGTTGGTTCTGGGGTCCATCATGCAGACTGCGATACACGGCGTTTCTATGCTCATCTTCTTATAGTGAAGCCAATTCGGTTATTTGCCTATCCCGACAAGCCGGTTCCGGCGCTCAGGATCGGTTTGTGGCGGCTGGCCGCGCTGGTCTCGGGCATCTTGGTGTTGGTGGGCTCCGGCTGCAGGGGCGGTGCGTCCTCCGACATCGGCCCGAGCGCGGACATCACCCGCTCCGGCGGGAATGTGACGATGACTTCGGTGCCGATGCGAAGTTTCGACTTCAGCGTGAACGTGCCGCCATGCATGTCGATCAGGCTCTTGGCGATCGGCAGGCCGAGCCCCGCGCCCTGTTCGGCCGACTTGATGGAGTTGGAGCCCTGGCCGAACGAGGCCAGCACGATCGGGATTTCGTCCTCGGCGATGCCGGAGCCGGTGTCCTTGACGCTGAGATACTGGCCGCCGGAGGCGGTCCAGCCGACCTTCAGCCAGATCTCGCCGCCTTGCGGGGTGAACTTGATCGCGTTCGAGAGCAGGTTGAGCACGATCTGGCGCACCGCGCGTTCATCGCCCCAGATCCGCGGCATGCCCTGCTCGAAAACGCCGTGAATGGTGATGCCACGGTTGCTGGCGCGCAGCTTGAGCAAATGATGGCAGTCTTCAACGACGTGAACCAGCGACACGGCCTCTTCGTTGAGCTCGTAGCGGCCGGCCTCGATCCGCGACAGGTCGAGAATTTCATTGATAAGGTTGAGCAGGTGAACGCCGGAATTGTGAATGTCGGCGGAATATTCCCGGTACACCGGAACGGTGTGCGCCCCGAAGATCTCGCTCTTCATGACTTCGGAAAAACCGAGGATCGCATTCAAGGGCGTACGCAGCTCGTGGCTCATTTGGGCGAGGAAGCGCGATTTGGCGACGTTGGCGGCTTCAGCGCGGTGCCTTGCCTCGTCTGAAATCGCCTTGGCCTGCTCGAGTTCGGCGATCAGCGCGTCCTTTTCGGCGCGCGCTTCCAGCGTGGCCAGCGTGGCCGAGTGCAGGCGGTGCGCCAGCAGCGCGAAGTAGCCTTCGGCGGCGAGCGCGAGCAGTGCCAGCACATAGTTGTCGAAGGTGCCGCTGAGCGCGAAATTGACCGCAATCGCCGCCGTGACCGGCGCGGTCGCGGCAAGCGCGGCGATCGGCAGGCTCGCGGCCAGCATGCTCGACACCGCCACGATCACCAGCATCAGGAACATGATGAGCGTATTGGAGACGATATCGAAGCCGTAGGGATGGATCAGCAGCGCGGTCCAGCCGAGGCCGTACAGGAGATCCAGGACGATGAAGCGCGTTCGCCACTTGCGGGTCGCGGCCGGGGAGGGTTGAGCGGCAATGAACAAGCTGCAGCTGCGGACGATGGCGGTGTGAATGCAGAGCAGGCCGCAGGTCCACGCCGCGACCGACACCGGCGGCATCCAGAATCCGAACAATAGTCCGGTCGTCACGATCAGCAGCATGACGACATAGGAAGCCGACAGGCGGGTCTGCGCATACTGACGCAGCAGTTCGCTGTCGAAGGCCGGGCGGGTTCCGCTTGACGATGTTAACCGGTCGCGCGCCTCGCGCACCCGCTGCGCCGAGGCGCGCCGGCTGGCGACGGGCGCCGTGCCGGGCGTTTCAGCCGGAAGCTGTACAACCTCTGGCTTTTCAGCGGAATTACTCATCAGACAACACAAATCCTGCCCGCCATGCCCGGCGTCGCGGGCAGGCTTTTGCATGGTCTATCTGTTGCGCTAAATCATTAAGAGGTACCTTAAAAGGCTAAAAATTCTCGTTAACCGGAGGTTAAGCGGAGGCGTCCTGAGAGTGCGGGCGACGCCGCGGATGCTGCAGGCGCACTGCGCAAAGGCCGGCCTGCGGGTGGCAGGATCGCGCGTTTTGGCGGAATATTGGTTCGGCGGCGGGGTCGCTTCTCATTGGGGCTATTGGCTTACAGGAGAGGTGCATGGCGAAACTCGCATTGCGGTTCTGGATACTCTCGATGTTGACGACATCGCTGCTGGTCATTCCCGCGGTCGGCCACGTCGAGGCGGCGACGAGCAAACACACCAAGAAGAAGGTGAGGGTGGTGCACCAGCGGGCCAAGGCTGCCGATCCATATGCCAGCCCATTTTCCAGCAACAGGTACGACGATGATTTTGATCGGAAAAATGCCGGCGGCGGGGGCGGCTATTGAACCTCGCCGCTCGCTGCGTGGATCTCGCGCCGGCCTCTCGTCGTGGTGTCCGAAATCCGGGCGTGGGGATCTGAATGGCTGTATTGACCGGTCCGACGCCGCCGAGCGGTTGCGCTTGCGGCGCCGGTCGGGTTTTTCGGACAACTCGCTGATCGCTGCGGACGCGATGCCTGGGCCTGGCGGCGCTGGTGCGATCTGGTCGTTGCCATAAGCAAGCGTTCGGCCGCGAAGCGGTGGACGGGTCAGCTTGTGGCGGCGAACTTTTGAGTGCCGGTCGATTTCGCCGCCTATGGTTCGTGAACTTTGGAATCCTCTAGGTCTTCTCCAGGAGGCCGAGTTTTCCTGCCACCCATTTCGTCGTCGGAGCCTGGATCAGGATTGTCATCAATATCGCGATGAAAGTGACCGCCGCGATCATTTGGGCTCCGGGCGCCTTCATGCCGACCAGCAGGCCTGCGAGCGCGGCAGGAATGACGCCGGTCTCGCGGGTCCACGACATGAATAGCATCTCGTTGAGGCTCCATTTCGCGCGGCGATCCGGCGCTGCGCAAACGAAAACCGTCAGCGGTCGCGCGATCAGCATGAAGATGGTCACGACCGCGATGCCGCCCCACAAGTGCTGCCCCATGATCGCGAAATTGACCTGGGAGCCCAACAGGATGAAAATGACCAGGCGCATGATGAAAGCGGTGGTCGCGACGTACTCGTCAAGCTTCTGCGCTTCCCCGGCCTGCATCTGAAAGCCGAACAGGTCCTTGTTGCCAAGCATGATACCGAACACGAAGACTGCCATGAAGCCGCTTGCTTGCAGGCCGTCCGCGGCAAAGTAGGCGCCGATCACTGCGACCAAGGTCACCACCGGGCCATATTCCGCGAGAAAGGCCCATCTCTCGTGGGCGATCAGCACCGCGGCGAGATAACCGAGTAGACAGCCGGCCACGATGCCGACGATCGACTGCTTGAGCAGTTCGAGCAGCGAGGAGGTCAGCGAAAACTCGCCTGTCCCCATCGCAATTGCCAAAACGCCAAAAGTGACGATCGCGCCCATGGCGTCGTTGAAGGCGGACTCGCTCATCACGGTTTGTGCGACCCGGTCGCGGATCTTGACCTGCCGAAAAATCGGCACCAAGGTCGCCGGATCAGTCGAGGCGAGGGTCGCGCCGAGCAACAGCGCCACGATAAGCGGGCTACCCAGCACCAAATAAGCGGCAATTCCAGTTACGGCCGCGGTGATGACGACGCCGATCGTGGCGATCACGACGATCGTGATCCAGACCTGCTTCAAGATCTCAAGACGCAGGGATGCGCCGCCATCAAACAGAATGTAGCTGGCGCCGAACAAAAGAACGATCTGGTTCAAAGCCGAATCCGCTTCGATATTGACCAGTCCGAGCGCGTCCGGTCCGACGCTCATGCCGACGATAAGAAACAACGCGACATCAGGGATCTTGATCTTCTGCGCCAGAAATCCGGCGAGGGTACCGATGGTCAGGATGAGTCCGAATTGAAGCAGGGTCTGCTTGGCAATCTCAATCGAACTCACCCTTGTCCTCCAAAGAAGCTGGTGGGAGCACCGAGGTCATCTCCCTCGCCTTCATCAAGACCTGGCGGCAATCCAGCCGCCTGCCGGCGACGGCACCCCTCGGGTCAGCGCTCCAATCGCGCCAGCAGGCTCGACGTATCCCAGCGCTTGCCGCCCATCTTCTCGACTTCCGAGTAGAACTGATCGACCAGCGCGGTGACCGGCAGATGCGCGCCATTGCGGCGGGCTTCGGCGATGCAGATCGAGAGGTCCTTGCGCATCCATTCCACCGCAAACCCGAAATCGTATTTGTTGTCGTTCATGGTCTTGTAGCGGTTCTCCATCTGCCAGGACTGCGCCGCGCCCTTGGAGATGGTCTCGATCACGGACGCAACGTCCAGGCCCGACTTCTTCGCAAAATGGATGCCTTCCGAAAGGCCCTGCACCAGGCCCGCGATGCAGATCTGGTTGACCATCTTGGTGAGCTGGCCGGCACCTGCCGGGCCGAGCCGTTTGCACATGCGGGCATAGGCGGCGATGATCGGCTCGGCTCCGGCATAGGCGTCCTCGGCGCCGCCGCACATCACGGTGAGCACGCCGTTTTCCGCACCGGCCTGTCCGCCCGATACCGGCGCGTCGACGAACTTGAAGCCGGCTTTGGTGGCGGCGGCATCGAGCTCGCGGGCGACTTCCGCGGACGCCGTGGTGTGGTCGACAAAGGTAGCGCCCTTTTTCATGCCGGCAAACGCGCCCTCGGCGCCGATCGTGACCGCGCGCAGGTCGTTGTCGTTGCCGACGCAGCACATCACGAAATCCTGGCCCTCGGCCGCCGCCTTCGGCGTGGCTGCGGTCTTGCCCTTGAATTTCTCGGCCCATTGTTTGGCCTTGGCCGGCGTGCGGTTGTACACCGTCACTTCGTGGCCGCCCTTGGCGACCAGATGTCCAGCCATGGGGTAGCCCATGACGCCGAGACCGAGAAAAGCGACTTTAGCCATTTGTGCAATCCTGGGTTCTGCCGGCGCATCGGTGGCCGGGCATGATCTGGAGGAGGACGGTAAACCGCTCGAAAAGCAGGCCCTACCGCAAGCCCGCGACCTGAGAGCGTGGCCGTGAGGACCGCGGCAACGGCTCCCTTTGGCGGGCGGCCGTGGTTTTATGCTAGCATGCTTGAATAGTCGAGTTTCAAAACAAAAAGGGAGAGAGATCCTATGTCCATGAGCGTGGGCGTGCTTGACCATTTCAATATCCGGACCCGCAAGCTCGCCGAAACCGTGCGGTTCTACGAGGACGTCCTTGGCCTCGAAAAGGGCGATCGGCCGAATTTCGCCTTTCCCGGCGCCTGGATGTACAGCGAGGGCAAGGCGGTGGTGCACCTGGTCGATATTTCGCCGACGGCGGAAGCCCAGAAGCCCGATTCCGGCGTGGTTCATCACGTCGCCTTCGTGAGCCGCGGTTTTGACGCCATGAAGGCCCGCCTCCAGTCCAAGAAGATGCCGTTCGATGCACGGCAGGTTCCCGGCGGCGACCTCTGGCAGATCTTCGTCAACGACCCAAATGGGGTGATGATCGAGCTGAATTATGAGGCCGCCAAGGAGCAGGGCGCTGCGCCCTCGATGCGGGCGGACGATCCCGGCCGGAGCTAGCTTTTAGCGCTGGAACGCTCTAACGGGGTGTCCGTGATGACAGGAGATGCCCCGTGGCCGTGACACAGCAACAAGTCCAGGAAGCCCTTGCCAAGGTCGCAACGCCGCGCGGCGTGGCGCTGTCCAATGCCGGGGTGCTGTCGGCGATTTCGGCCACCGACGGCAAGGTGTTCTTCTCGATCAATGTCGAGGCGAGCGAAGCCCGCGCCTGGGAAAGCGTGCGGGCCGCGGCTGAGGCCGCGGTGCGCGCCATTCCCGGCGTCGAGGTCGCGATGGTCGCGCTGACGGCGGAACGGAAAGCCGGCGCGGCAGCCCCGGCACCGCAGCCGCATCGCCACGCCCATGGCGTGCAGAATGTCGCAAGCCATCGCCCGCCACCAAGCGGGGCCTCACCCATGGCGCGACAGGCTGAAATTCCCGGCGTTGCGGCGATCATCGCGGTCGCTTCGGGCAAAGGCGGGGTCGGCAAATCGACCACCGCGCTCAACCTGGCGCTGGGCCTGCGCGATCTTGGCCTGCGCGTCGGCCTGCTTGACGCCGATATCTATGGTCCGTCGGTGCCGCGTCTGACCGGCCTTCGCGACAAGCCGCAGCTCAACGACGAGCGCAAGATGATCCCGTTGCAGCGCTTCGGCCTTTCGATCATGTCGATCGGCTTTCTGGTGGAGGAAGAGACCGCCATGATCTGGCGCGGCCCGATGGTGATGTCGGCGGTGACCCAGATGCTGCGCGACGTCGCCTGGGGCACGCTCGACGTCCTCGTCGTCGACATGCCGCCCGGCACCGGCGATGCGCAGCTGACGCTGGCGCAGACGGTACCGCTGAAGGGCGCGATCATCATTTCGACGCCGCAGGATTTGTCCCTGATCGATGCGCGGCGGGGACTTGCCATGTTCAAGAAGGTCAACGTGCCGGTGCTCGGCATCATCGAGAACATGAGCTACTTCCAGTGCCCGCATTGCGGCACCAAGTCGGACATCTTCGGCCATGGCGGCGCGCGCCACGAGGCCGAGCGTCTGGCCGTGCCGTTTCTCGGCGAAATTCCACTGCACATGGCGATCCGCACCACGTCCGACAGCGGCAATCCGGTGGTCGAGAGCGAGCCAAACGGGCCGCATGCCGAGATCTACCGCGCCATCGCCGCCAAGGTGCGCGAT
The DNA here is from genome assembly GCF_035701725.1 of Bradyrhizobium sp. Classification (GTDB taxonomy): domain Bacteria; phylum Pseudomonadota; class Alphaproteobacteria; order Rhizobiales; family Xanthobacteraceae; genus Bradyrhizobium. The sequence goes on along the minus strand of NZ_DASSRP010000057.1, from coordinate 5,870 downwards.
GGCCTTCAGAAGGCGACCGTCGCGGCCTGATGGTTTCGACATATCAGACTTTGGTTTAATCAGTGCATTGATGTGATGTAGTTTTGGCGAGACCGGCTTCCGTGTTAAGCCGGGTCCAGAGCCGGACCAAGAGCTCCGTTCAATTTCGGGAAATGTCGATCCAAGGAGATGTCTTAAGATGAAGCGTCGTGATTTTTTGAAGGTTTCGGTAGCGGGAGCTGCGGCGACCGCTGTGGCTGCGCCGGCGATTGCGCAGTCCTCGCCCGAAATCAAATGGCGGATGACTTCGAGCTTCCCGAAATCGCTCGACACGATCTACGGCGGTTCGGCGGAGTTCGCCAAATACGTCGCCGAAATGACCGATAACAAGTTTCAGATCCAGGTGTTTGCTGCCGGCGAAATCATTCCCGGTCTGCAGGCGCTCGACGCGACCTCGAACGGCACTGTCGAGATGTGTCATACCGTCTCCTATTACTACGTCGGCAAGGACCCGACCTTTGCGATTTACGCTTCGGTGCCGTTCGGCCTCAATGCGCGCATGCAGAACTCGTGGTGGTATCAGGGCGGCGGTGAGGCGCTCGGCAACGAGTTCTTCAAGAAGTTTGGCGTGATCGCCTTTCCGTGCGGCAACACCGGCACGCAGATGGGCGGCTGGTTCCGAAAGGAGATCAAGACGGTTGCCGATCTCTCCGGTTTGAAATTCCGCATCGGCGGCATCGCCGGGCAGGTGCTGCAGAAGGTCGGCGTGGTGCCGCAGCAACTGGCTGGCGGCGATATTTATCCGGCGCTGGAAAAAGGCACCATCGACGGCGCCGAATGGGTCGGGCCGTACGACGACGAGAAGCTCGGCTTCCAGAAGGTTGCGAAGTACTACTACTATCCCGGCTTCTGGGAAGGCGGGCCCACCGTGCATGCGTTCTGCAATCTCGAAAAGTGGAATTCGCTGCCCAAGAACTATCAGGCGATCCTCACCAACGCGGCCGCCAATGCCAATAGCTGGATGGCCGCGCGTTACGACATGCAGAACCCGGCGGCGCTCAAGCGTCTGGTTGCCGGCGGCACGCAGCTTCGGCCCTTCACCAACGAAGTGCTCGAAGCATGCCTGAAGGCGACCAACGAATTGTGGGCCGAAATCTCCGCCAAGAATGCCGACTTCAAGAAGTCGATCGACGCGATGCAGGCCTATCGCTCCGACGAATATCTTTGGTGGCAGGTGGCGGAATACACCTTCGACAGCTTCATGATCCGCTCGCGCACCCGCGGCTAATCGTCACTTAAAGCTGATTTTGAAGCCCGGCGTCGTCAGGCGCCGGGCTTTTTGCATTGCGAGATGTCAGTTCGGCGTGGAAATCCGAAAACGGATGTTCCATGCTCGGCGCATTAAGGCCTCGCAACGAAGGCTGACACGACACAGATCATCAAAACGGGAAGGGAATTCTATGAAGCGTCGCGACTTTATCAAGGTCACCGGAATAGGCGTGGCTGGAGCGGCAAGCATCGCGGCTCCGGCGATTGCGCAAGGCATGCCCGAGATCAAATGGCGGATGCCGACCAGCTGGCCCAAATCGCTCGATACGCTGCATGGCGGTGCCGAGATGATGGCCAAGATGGTGGGCGAGGCCACCGACAACAAATTTCAGATCCAGATGTTTGCCGCCGGCGAAATCGTGCCGGGGCTTCAGGTGCTCGACGCCGTGCAGAATGGCACGGTCGAGATCGGCCACACCGCCTCGTACTACTATTTCGGCAAGGACCCTACCTTCACTTTCGGCTCGTCGGTGCCATTCGGGCCGAACATGCGGATCAACCAGGCCTGGTACACCCATGGCGGAGGCAAGGAACTCCTGAACGAGTTCTACAAGAAGTACAACGTCACGTCGCTACTTGCCGGCAATACCGGCTGCCAGATGGGCGGCTGGTTCCGCAAGGAGGTCAAGACCGTCGACGATCTGAAGGGCATGAAATTCCGCATTGGCGGTTTTGCCGGTCGGGTCATGCAAAAACTCGGCTCGGTACCGCAACAACTTGCCGGCGGCGACATCTATCCCGCGCTGGAAAAAGGCACCATCGATGCTGCCGAATGGGTCGGGCCCTATGACGACGAGAAGCTCGGCTTCTACAAGGTCGCGCCTCATTACTATTATCCGGGCTGGTGGGAGGGCGGACCGATGCTGCTCGCCTTCGTCAATCTCGATAAATGGAATGCGCTGCCGAAATATTATCAGAGCGTTCTCGAACTGGCCGGCCATTACGCCAACAACTGGATGATGGCGAAATACGACCAGGCCAATCCACCGGCGCTGCGCAGGTTGCTGGCCGGAGGCGCCAAGCTGCACGCGTTTTCGCCGGAGATCATGGAAGCTTCTTTCAAGGCGGCGAAGGAATTGCACAGCGAGGTCGCAGCCGGCAACCCGGATTTCAAGAAGGCTTATGAATCCCTTACGGCGTTTTCGAACACCGGCTATTCCTGGTTCCAGGTTGCCGAAGTCGGTTACGACTTCTTCATGGCGCGCCACGCGCAAAGCTGATCCAGGCCAGTCGTAGCAAGGCCCCAGTCCCGGAAAGCGCAAGCTTTCCGGGATCTTTGTTGTTCGCGTACAGCTGGAAACCGGTCTCACATCGATCACATCGCGCCGGACGAATGGCGCTTACGTCGGAGGTAATGGACCACAACCGGCCACGAATTTAGCTTTCACGGCTGGAAGGAGGCTTACCGTCTTCTTCCATCAGTATTGGCCCCGCGTTTCCCATGAGGAGCATGCGATGGATAGACGGGATGTTCTGAAGGGAACGGCGTTGACTGCGCTCGGCATCGGATTGTCGTTCGTGCCAAGGGCAGCGGCGGCCATCGAACGGACCAGTGGAAGGAAAAACCATATGAACGTCAATCAAGTGATCGTGCAGTATCTCGCGGCATGGAGCGAGCCGGACCCAAAGCGGCGCCGCCAGTTGGTGGCTCAAGCCTGGACTGAGGACGGCGCGTATGTCGATCGCGTTCGCGAAGGTCGCGGCCACGACTCCATCGATCAGATGATCGCCAAGGCGCAGGAGCACTTTCCCGGCTACCGGCTCAATCTCGCCAGCGGCATCGAAGCGCATCATGATTGTGTGCGCTTCTCCTGGGTGGCCGGCGGTACCGCGGATGCGCCGCTCTACATCAAAGGCACCGACTTCGCCTTCATTGCGGACGACGGCCGGCTCAAGTCCGTGATCGGTTTCGTCGATGCCGCGCCGGTCCCGGCGACGCAGCAATAAGCCAGGCACTCACGACTAGCGGCACTGAAAAAACCCCGGCGCGTTGACGCCGGGGTTTGGATTCGGATTCATCGAACCAAGGATCGCTATTGCTTCGGCGGGCCGAAATCGAGCGGTGGAAGATCGATCTGCGGGACTTCGATCTTGATCGAGTTCGGATCGACGGTCGACAGGCCGCCTTTGTAGTGCATCACCATCGCCGGGAACGCGATCACCAACAGCACCATGATGATCTGGATCACGACGAACGGCACCGCGCCCCAATAGATCTGGCCGGTCGTGACAGGCTCCATCCGCTTGCCGGTTACGCGGTCGGTGTAGGGCTCCTTCGGTGCGACGGAGCGCAGGTAGAACAGCGCGAACCCGAATGGCGGGTGCATGAACGAGGTCTGCATGTTGACGCCGAGGATCACGCCGAACCAGATCAGGTCGATGCCGAGGTGTTCGGCGGCCGGGCCGAGCAGGGGAATGACGATGAAGGCGAGCTCGAAGAAGTCGAGGAAGAAGGCGAGCACGAAGACAAACGCGTTGACGAAAATCAGGAAGCCGATCTGACCGCCGGGCAACGAAGTCAGCAGGTTCTCGACCCAGACGTGACCGTTGACGCCATAGAAGGTGAGCGAGAACACGCGCGCGCCGACCAGGATGAAAACCACGAACGCCGACAGCTTCGCCGTCGATTCCGTGGCCTGCCGGATCAGGTCCCAGTTCAGCCGCCGCTTGATAGCGCCGAGAATGAGTGCGCCCGCCGCGCCCATGGCGCCACCTTCGGTCGGCGTCGCAACGCCGATGAAGATCGTGCCTAGCACCAGAAAGATCAGGAATAGCGGCGGCACCATCACGAAGGTGGTCTGCTGCGCCATCTGGGACAGGAAGCGGAAGCCGGTCAGCTTGTCCAAAATCCAGTTCAGCACGGCTACGAAAAACGCGAACACGATACCGTTGAACATGGATAGCACGACGAAATCGGCGCCGTGCGTGTCGGAATTTCGCATCATGAACCAGCCGAAGACGCAGCTCGCAAGGAAGAGCGCGCCGAGCGAAAGCAGGCCACGGCTGCCATCCTTCTCGCGGAAGCCGATGGCATCCGCCGGAAGTCCGGGAGCGGCCTTCGGGAATATGAGCGTGACGAGGAAGGAGTAGCCGGCGTAAAGCCCGGCGAGCACGAGGCCCGGGATGAAGGCGCCTTCATACATATCGCCGACCGACTTGCCGAGCTGGTCGGCCATCACGATCAGCACCAGCGAGGGCGGAATGATCTGGGCGAGCGTGCCGGACGCTGCGATGATGCCGGCGGCCATGCGCCGGTCATAGCCGTAGCGCAGCATGATCGGTAGCGAGATCAGGCCCATCGAAATCACGGAGGCCGCCACCACGCCGGTGGTCGCCGCGAGCAGTGCGCCGACGAAAACCACCGCGTAGGCAAGTCCGCCGCGGATGGTGCCGAAGAGCTGTCCGATGGTATCGAGCAGGTCCTCGGCCATGCCGGATCGTTCGAGCACGAGCCCCATGAACGTGAAGAAAGGGATTGCAAGCAGCGTGTCGTTGTTCATCACGCCATAGACGCGCTCGGGCAGCGCCTGCAGGAAATCGGGCTGGAATTGTCCAAGTCCGATGCCGACGAGAGCGTAGATAAGTCCCACCGCGCCGAGCGAGAACGCCGCCGGATAACCCAGCAGCAGCACGATCACCAAAGAGGCGAACATGATCGGCGCCATGTTCGAAATAAGAAAAGCGGTCATTTAAAAATCCCCTGCGGCCGGTGCGCGATCAGCGTTTTTCGATCGCTTCGACGAGATGCTCGACCTCGGCCTCGAGCGCATGCACCTGCGCGGCGTGCGGGTCCGGAATCAGACCGCGCATGACGGCAACGCGTTTGATCAGTTCGGAAATGCCCTGAATAAACAGCAGGGCGAAGCCGATCGTTATCAGCGATTTGGCCGGCCATTGCGGCAAGCCGCCCGCATTGCTCGATTGTTCGTTGATCGCGAAGGAGCGCATGAAGAAGGGGGCGCCGGTGATGATCATCACGACGGTGAGCGGCAGCAGGAAGAACGCGTGCCCGATGAGATCGATGACGTCGCGCACCCGCTTCGGCAGCATGTTGTTCACGATGTCGATGCGGATGTGCTCGTTGTCGAGCAGCGTCCATGGCGAACACAGCAGGAAGACGATGCTGAACAGCACCCACTGCAACTCGAGCCAGGCGTTAGATGAGGTATCGAAAAGCTTGCGCACGATCGCGTTGACGGCGGAGACGATCACGGCAACCAGAATCAGCCACGCCAGGCGTTTGCCAACCCCGCGCGTGAACGCATCGATTCTACGGCTCAGGTTCAAGAGCGATTGCAAGGCGGTCCCCCAACTGTGTGTTGCTTCTTCGCCGTCTTGGCCGCGGCCGGCAGCACTGAAACGAACGTCAGCTTCGCCAGGCTAGCGCAGCGGCCTATCCGGCCGAGCGGGCAAAAGAATTGGGCCGCACCATTTCAGCGCGTTTGCGCGCCGTCAATTGGAAAATGGGTAAATTGACGAAAGATCAAGCGGTTGCCGAAGGCGCGGTCGCCTCAACCGCCGGTAACGCTCATGTGGCGGTTAACGCTTGGCCGGTTGTGCCG